>PNBE01000137.1:0-15427 GCA_003135895.1 Candidatus Dormiibacterota bacterium | reverse complement strand
AACAACGACCACCTCATCTTCTCCAAGGGCCACGCTTCGCCCCTGCTCTATGGTCTGTACAAGGCGGTCGGCGCCATCTCGGACGAGGAGCTGATGACCTACCGCACATTCGGTTCGCGGCTCCAGGGCCATCCGACACCGATCATCCCCTGGGTTGACGTCGCCACCGGGTCGCTCGGCCAGGGTCTCGCAGTTGCCGTCGGGGTTGCCCTTGCCGGGAAATACCTCGACCGCCTCCCCTTCCATGTCTGGGTGCTCTGCGGCGACAGCGAGGTCGCCGAGGGATCGATCTGGGAGGCCCTCGACAAGGCTGGCCACTATGGCCTCTCCAACCTCACCGCGATCTTCGACGTGAACCGCCTCGGGCAGCGCGGACCCACCGAGTACGAGTGGGATCTGGACGTGTACCGGCGCCGCGTCGAGGCCTTCGGCTGCAGAGCCATCGTCATCGACGGCCACGACCTTGGAGAGATCGATGCCGCCCTGGGCTCCGCGCGCTCTGGTGGAGACCGTCCCAGCGTCGTGATCGCCCGCACCATCAAGGGCAAGGGGTTCAAGGAGATCGAGAACAAGGACGGCTGGCACGGCAAGGCGCTGCCTCCCGACCTGGCCGCAAAGGCAATCGCGGAACTGGGCGGGGAGCGCGATCTGCGCATCGACGTCCGACCGCCCGAGCCACTCGAGTCAGCGTCGTCGTCGGCCACCGACACGCCGGTGATGCTGCCCGTGTACACGTTGGGCGACAAGGTAGCGACCCGCAAAGCGTATGGCGACACCCTGCGCGCGCTCGGTGCCCGTCACGAGGTCGTGGCGCTCGACGGCGAGGTGAGCAACTCCACCCACGCGGAAGAGTTCAAGAACGCGTACCCGGACCGGTTCTTCGAGATGTTCATCGCGGAGCAGCAGATGGTCGCGAGCGCGGTCGGGCTCTCCGTTCGCGGCTACATCCCGTTCGCGTCCACCTTCGCTGCGTTCCTTTCCCGTGCCTACGACTTCGTCCGGATGGCGGGCGTGTCGGAGGTGAGCATCCGCCTCTCCGGCTCGCATGCCGGCTGCGAGATCGGCGCCGACGGTCCTTCGCAGATGGCACTCGAGGACCTGGCGTCGCTGCGCGCCGTGCACACGTCGACGGTGCTCTATCCGAGCGACGCCGTGTCGACGGCGAAACTGGTTGCCCAGATGGCCGATCTTCGTGGCATCAGCTACGTGCGCACGACCCGCGGTGCGTACCCGGTTCTGTACGGGAACGACGAGGAATTCCCGATCGGCGGGTCCAAGGTCGTGCGCCAATCATCCAACGACGTGGTCACGCTCATCGGTGCCGGGGTGACCCTGCACGCATGCATTGCCGCCGCCGAGCGGTTGTCGGCCGGCGGCATCGCCTGCCGCGTCATCGACCTCTATTCGGTGAAGCCGATCGATACCGCAACCTTGCGCGACGCCAGCGACGCAACGGCCGGACGTCTGGTCGTGGTCGAAGACCACTACCCGGAGGGCGGTCTCGGCGCCGCGGTGATGGAGGCACTCGCGCTCGAGCAGAACCCACCGCGGGTCACGCATCTCGCCGTGCGCGGCCTTCCCGGATCCGCCAGCCCCGACGAGCTGATAGCGGCCGCGGGGATCGACGCCGACGCGATCGTCGCCGCGGTCAACACACTGGTCCACGCCGCGCCGGAGGCCGCCTGAATGGCGAACCCACTCCAGCAGCTCGGCGAGCGTGGCCAGTCGGTCTGGCTCGACTTCATCAGCCGCGAACTGGTGACCACGGGTCAGCTGGAAGGCCGGATCGCCGAAGGGAACGTGACCGGGTTGACGAGCAATCCGACGATCTTCCAGAAGGCGATCGCGGAAGGCTCGCTCTACGACGATCAGATTCGCGAGTTGATCGACTCTGGGATCGATGACCCCGAGGACGTATTCACGGAGCTCGCGATCACCGATATCCAGCACGCAGCCGACATCCTGCGACCGGTGCACGATCGCACCTCGGGTGCCGACGGATTTGTGAGCCTCGAGGTGCCGCCGTCGTTGTCGCACGACACCGACGGCACCATCGCGACCGCGAGAACGCTGTGGGAGCGTGTCGACCGTCCCAACCTCATGATCAAGATCCCGGCGACCCTCGAGGGTCTGCCGGCCATCCATCGAACCATCGCCGATGGCCGCAACGTGAACGTCACGCTCATCTTCGCGATCGCGATGCACGATCGCGTGATCGAGCAGTACATCTCCGCGCTCGAGGCTCGTCACCGCGACGGCCAGTCACTCGACGTGCATTCTGTCGCCTCGTTCTTCGTCAGCCGCGTGGACACGCTCGTCGACAAGCTGCTCGAGCAGAAGCTGGCACAGGACCCGGGAAACGCGCTCATCGAAGGCCTGCTCGGCAAGGCGGCGATTGCCAACGCGGTGCTCGCCTACGAGCTCTTTGAGAAGCGTTTCGGTGACGAGCGCTTCGCGAAGCTGCGCGCCGCTGGCGCACACGTGCAGCGACCGCTGTGGGCGAGCACCAGCGCCAAGAATCCCAATTACCGCGACGTTGTCTACGCGGAGGCGCTGATCGGCCCGAACACCGTGGACACGATGCCACCCGCGACCATCGAAGCCTTCCAGGACCACGGCGTCGTGGCCGGGGACACCGTCAAATCCGACTATGCGGGCGCCCACCGGGCCATGGATCAGCTTGCCGAGGTGGGCATCGACATGGCCGCGGTGACCCAGCAACTGCTCGACGACGGCGTCAAGCAGTTCGCCGATTCATATGACCAGCTGATCCGCGGCATCGCCGAGAAGATCGACGCGATGGGCTCCGGATACGCGCGCCGCCGCCACATCGACACCGGCGCGATCGCCGTGCCGCTCGACACACCGACCGCGAGCAGCATCGCGACGCGGATCTGGCACCGCGACCCAGACCTCTGGAAGCCGGGTGACAGCGCCCACGCAGCGATCATCAACAACCGGCTGGGCTGGCTCGACGTCATCGGCGCCATGCGTGAGCGGCTCCCCGCCCTCGAGGCCCTCGCCACCGAGGTGCGCGAGGCCGGGTGGCGCGACTGCGTGCTCCTGGGCATGGGCGGCTCGAGCCTCTGCCCAGAGGTGTTGCGCAGCTCCTTCGGCAGCGCCCAGGGACAGCCGGCGTTGCACGTGCTGGACACGACCGATCCGCTCGCCATCACCAGGGTGACCGGCGCCATCGATCCGAAGGCAACCGGGTACATCGTGTCGAGCAAATCGGGCACGACGCTGGAGACGCTCTCCCACCTGGCCCATTTCTGGGAAGTCACTGCAGCCGTCAGCGACAATCCGGGCTCGCATTTCATCGCGGTGACCGACCCGGGAACGCCGCTCGCGACCATCGCGCGCGACCGAGACTTCCTGCACCTCTTCAAGAATCCGCCGGATATCGGTGGCCGCTACTCCGCGTTGAGCATGTTCGGCCTCGTTCCCGCTGCGATCATCGGGATCGACTGCGGCCTGCTCCTGGAGCGAGCGGCCGCCATGCGCAGGAACTGCATGGCCGGCGTTCCGGGCGACCTCAACGGCGGCCTCAGTCTCGGAACGGTGATGGGCGCGCTCCACGACCAGGGACGCGACAAGGTGACCATCCTCGCGCCGAAGGAGATCGAGGCGTATTCGTTGTGGGCGGAACAGCTCATCGCCGAGAGCACCGGCAAGGAGGGCAAGGGCATCATCCCGATCGGTGACGAGCCGATCGGCGACCCGGCGGTCTATGCCGCCGACCGCCTCTTCGTCGCGCTCCGCATCGGCGACGATGCCGAGTTCGATCGATCCGTCGACGCGTTGAAGGGTGCCGGCCACCCGGTGATCACGTTCGATCTCGCCGACAAATACGACCTTGCTGCAGAGTTCTTCCGCTGGGAGTTCGCGACGGCGGTCGCGGGCNNAGCAATCCGGTGCGCTGCCCGACGAGCCAGCCGCCGTCACCGACGGCGCCCTGCGGGTCTATGGCGATGTCTCGGGGGCGAGCGCGGCAGGCGCACTTGCCGCTCATCTCGATACAGCCAATCCTGGCGATTACGTTGCGCTGATGGCATACGTCACACCCGACGACGCCAGTGAACTGGCGCTGCAGCACCTGCGCGTCGCCATCCGCGACACGCGCCGTATCGCAACAACCCTCGGCTTCGGGCCTCGCTTCCTGCACAGCACCGGGCAGCTCCACAAGGGTGGCCCCAACACCGGCGTCTACATCCAGATCACCGCCGATGACGGAACCGACGTGGCGATTCCCGGCCAGCCCTTCACCTTCTCGATCCTGAAGCGTGCGCAGGCCGCCGGCGACCTGCAGTCCCTGCGATCCCACGGCCGGCGCGTCATCCGCGTGCACATCGCCGGCAACCTCGATGCCGGGCTCGCCAGCCTCACCGACGCAGTCAGCGCAACCACGGTGGCGCGCTGAGCGCTGCCCTCACACCNNCACGACCATGCAGATCGGCTTTGTCGGGCTCGGCAGGATGGGCGCCAACATGGTGCACCGGCTCCGTCGCGACGGTGACCACGCGGTGGTCGCATTCGATCCCAACCCGGATGCGCGCGCCAGCGTCGAGGCATTCGGAGCCACCACGTCCCCAAGCATCGATGAGCTCATCGCCGCTCTCGACAAGCCTCGCGGCGTCTGGATCATGGTTCCGTCGGGGAAGGTGACCGACGACACGGTGGCGGCGCTGCAGTCGCTGCTCGAGAAGGGCGACACCATCATCGACGGCGGCAACAGCAACTACCACGACTCGATCGCCCGAGCCGCCGCCAGCGCCGAGCGCGGCATCAGCTTCATCGATGCCGGAACCAGCGGCGGCATCTGGGGACTGCAGGTTGGGTACTGCCTCATGGCCGGCGGTGACAAGGAGACGATCGACCACTGGCGCCCCATCTTCACGACGCTGGCGCCGCCCGACGGCTTCCTGCATGTCGGGCCTCCCGGCTCCGGACATTTCGTGAAGATGGTGCACAACGGCATCGAGTACGGAATGCTCCAGGCGTACGCGGAGGGGTTCGCGATCATGCAGGCGAAGCAGGACTTCGGCCTGCTCGACCTGCACGCGATTGCCCACCTCTGGAACCAGGGCAGCGTGGTGCGCTCCTGGCTCCTCGAGCTCGCCGAACGAGCATTCGAGCGAGACCCGCAGCTGGATCAGCTCCGCGGCTGGGTGGACGACTCCGGTGAGGGACGCTGGACGCTGGAGGAGTCGATGCAGCTTGCGGTGCCCGCCCCCGTGCTCGCGATGTCGCTGATGGCGCGCTTCCAGTCGCGCCTGCCGGACGGTTTTGGCAACAAGGTGATCGCCGCACTTCGCAACGAATTCGGCGGCCACCCGGTGAAGGCCGAGACGACTTCGGGGGCTCCGGCATCACACTGACCGCGGAGCGTCCGCTTCAAGAGAGACGCCGGGAGCCGCGCACGCCCGTTCCCTTCTGTGTGGTCATCTTCGGGGCCAGCGGGGACCTGACCAAGCGAAAGCTGGTCCCGGCTCTGTACGCGCTTGCCGCTGAAGGCAGCCTGCCGGACGGCTTCACGGTCATCGGCGCCGCGCGCAGTGCGCTGACCGACGAGGAATTCCGCGCCGACATGCGCGAGGGCGTCGAGCACTACGGCCGTGTCCATCTGCGCGACGATGCGTGGCAGAAGTTTGCCGCGGGCCTGCGCTACGTGACCTACGACATGGATGCCCCGGATGGTTTCGAGTCACTCAAGCAGGCGCTCGAGAAGGCTGATCGCGAACGCGGTACCGCGGGGAACCGTCTCATCTACTTCAGCACACCGCCGAATGCCGTCATACCATTGACGGATCGCCTCAATGCCGCTGGCCTGACCACGAAAGCGCCCGGCACCTTCGTGCGCGTGATCATCGAGAAGCCATTCGGGCGTGACCTGGCAACAGCTCGCGAGCTCAACGATCGGCTGCACACAGCGTTCATCGAAGAGCAGATCTATCGCATCGACCACTACCTCGGCAAGGAGACCGTTCAGAACCTGCTCGTGTTTCGCTTCGCCAACGGGATCTTCGAACCGTTGTGGAACCGGCAGTACATCGACCATGTCCAGATCACCGTGGCCGAGGAGATCGGCGTCGAGGGTCGTGGTTCGTACTACGAGGAGGCGGGCGCGCTGCGCGACATCGTGCAGAACCACATCATGCAGCTGGTGGCGATTGTGGGCATGGAGGCGCCGTCGAACTTCAAGGCCGAAATGGTTCGCGACGAGAAGGTCAAGCTGCTGCGCGCCGTGCGGCCGATCCATCCCGACGACGCGCTCTCGCACTCGGTTCGAGGACAGTATTCCGCGGGATTCATCAACGGTGTGCGCGTTCCCGGCTATCGCGAGGAGAAGGGCGTCGCGCCCGACTCGCTTCGAGAGACGTTCGTGGCGCTCAAGGTCGACATCGACAACTGGCGATGGGCCGGAACCCCGTTCTACCTGCGCACCGGCAAGCGGATGCCGAAGCGGGCGACGGAGATCGTGATCCAGTTCCGTCGCGTGCCCCATTCGCCGTTCGCAGGCAGCGTCCCACTGGCCGCGGGTGCGGTGCCGACCGACGGTATCGATCCCAACCTGCTCATCCTGCGCATCCAGCCGGACGAGGGGATCACGCTCCGGTTCGGCGCCAAGATCCCCGGCCAGGCGCTGCGCATCGAGTCGGTGAACATGGACTTCATGTACGGCACCGCGTTCCGCGAGCAATCGCCCGACGCGTACGAGCGCCTCCTCCTCGATTGCATGCTCGGTGACCCGACCCTCTTCGCGCGCGAGGATGAGGTCGAGGAAGCCTGGCGATTCTGCACGGCGATTCTCGATGGATGGCGTGCGCATCCTCCCGACCGGACCAATTGCCCCAACTACGAGGCGGGCACGTTGGGTCCCGATGAAGCGCATGCGTTCATGGCGCGCGACGGGCGTGCCTGGCACCTCCCCTGAAGTGGCGCAGTGAGCGCCCTCGATGACCTTGCCGGCGAGCGGGTCGTCAGCGAGACGGCGCAGGAGGTTGCGGATGCGGTTGCGACGTGGATCGCGGCGCAGTCCCGGCGTGCGTATGGTGATCACGGCAGCTTCTCGATAGCCCTCTCCGGCGGCAGCACACCGCGCATGCTCAACGAGCTGCTCGCGGGGCCGGAGTGGCAGGGACGGATCGACTGGAGTTGGTGGAACGTCTACTTTGCCGATGAGCGCGCGTGCCCGCCGGACGATCCCGCCAGCAACTACCACCTCGCGCAGACCACGTTGCTGAGCCGCGTGCCAATCGACCCCAGCCGGGTGCACCGCATGCCGGCCGAACGTGCGGACCTCGACGCAGCCGCTGCGGAGTACTCGGATCTGCTCGCGAGCTCGCTGCCTGCGGCCCGTGGCGGCGCACCCCGCCTCGACGTGATCCTGCTCGGCCTCGGCGAGAACGGCCACACCGCCTCGCTGTTCCCGGGGACACCGGCGTTGGAGGTCGTCGACCGATGGGCGACTCGCGGCCTCGCGGACTACGAGCCGTTCGATCGAATCACTCTGACATTCCCCACCATCAACGCGGCGGCAGCCGTCGGATTCATGGTCACCGGCGCCTCCAAGAACCAGGCCCTGGTCGCCACCGCCAGAGGCGAGGTCCCGGCCTCTCGGGTCCGCCCCACCGATGGGACGCTTGCCTGGTTTCTCGACGCGGCTGCCGCGGCCGGGTGACGGCTCGGAGAATTCCGGCAGCCCGCTGACCCGCGTCTGCCAGAATCCGCGGGATGCCGCGATCGACGTGGAAGCCCTGCCGAGACGCCATCCGGATTGCGCCGAGCCTGCTGGCCGCCGACTTCGGACACATAGCGAAGGCTGCGCACGACCTGGAGGAGAGCGGCGCGGAGCGCATCCACGTCGATGTGATGGACGGCGTGTTCGTCCCCAACTTCACGTTCGGCACCGACACGGTGCGTGTGCTCCGGCGCGCGACATCACTCCCGCTGGAGATTCACCTGATGATCGTCAATCCGGACGCGCACCTGAGCACGTTCGCGACCGCCGGAGCCGATGCCATCACCGTGCACTACGAGGTGTGCCGAAACCTGCATCGCACGCTGTCATCCATCCGGGCGCTCGACTGCCGCTCCGGGGCGGCGATCAATCCCAGCACGCCGGCGCAGATGCTCGACGATATTCTCGAGTCGTGCGACCTCGCGCTGGTCATGACCATCGACCCCGGGTTCGGCGGACAGTCGCTGATACCGCGCACGCTGCGCAAGGTCGAGCACATCCGGCGTGAGGTCGAACGTCAGGGCCTCGAGACGGAGGTCGAGGTCGACGGCGGCGTCGACGCGACCAACGCGAGGGCCTGTGTCGATGCCGGTGCCGATGTGCTCGTGGCCGGCACGGCGGTGTTCCGGCACCCGGGCGGTCCGAAGGGTGGGATGGCGGCATTGCAGCAAGCCCTGGCCGAGGCCGGCGGCGCGGGGTGACCGAGCTCGCAACCGTGACGCTCGCCGACGGCAGTGAGGATATCGACCGAGCCGCGGCTGACCTCGCCGCGCGGCTGCCGGCACCGCTCGAGCCGCTCGCCCGGCTCGCGTACAACTACGTGTGGTCATGGTGGCCCGGCGGTGACGACGTGTTCCGGATGATCGACCCGTCGCGCTGGGAGGCGAGCAACCACAACCCCATTCGCCTGCTCGACGAGACCTCGTCCGCGACTCTCGAACGTGCAGCGACTGACATCACGCTGCTGCACCGGCTGGCCGAGCTGCTTGGCGCGCTGGACCATGAGCTGAACCGTCCTTCCATGGAGGGCCAGGCGACGCCGGTCCACCCGGTCGCATTTCTCTGCGCCGAGTTCGCCGTGCACCGGTCCCTGCCGATCTACGCGGGTGGGCTCGGCGTGCTGGCGGGGGATATCCTCAAGCAGGCCTCCGACATGGCGCTGCCGATGGTNNTCGGGATACCAGCTCGAGTACTGGCTTCAGGTCGACCCGGAGCGAGTTCCTGCCGCTCTTGTCTACAACGGCGGGGAGCCGCTGACGGTCGCGGTGCCGCTGCGCGGGCGTGATGTCGTCGTCCAGGTGTGGCGCCTCGACATCGGTCGCACCCCGCTCTACCTCCTCGACGCGCAGCGCCCAGAGAACTCACCGATCGACCAGTGGATCACCAGCCGTCTCTACGTCGCCGACAGGCCGACCCGGCTCGCCCAGTACGCGCTCCTGGGAATCGGCTCGATGCGCGTCCTCCACGCGATGGGGTTGGATCCGTGCGTTGTCCACCTCAACGAAGGGCACGCCGCGCTCGCCCCGCTCGAGATGGCCCGCAGCGAGATGGCGCTGGGGCGCTCGCGCCACGAGGCCTTCACCGCCGCACGAGAGCGGACCGTGTTCACGACGCATACGCCGGTGAGCGCGGGCAACGAGGGATACGACGTCAGCGAGATCGTCGAGGTGCTCGGTGACTATCCCGAGCAGGCCGGGCTCGACCTCGAGGGCTTCCTCCACCTCGGCCGCACCCGCCCGGACAATCCCCACGAGCAGTTCGTGATGACGCCGCTCGGCATCAAGATGAGCCGTTCTCGCAACGGCGTGAGCCGCCGACACGGCGAGGTTGCGCGCCAGATGTGGCAGTCATTGTTCCCGGAGCGGCCCGCCGACACGGTTCCGATCGGACACGTCACCAACGGTGTCCACGTCCCGACGTGGATGGCACCACGAATGCGCGAGTTGCTCGATCGCTATCTCGGTGCCGGATGGGAGGGGCGCGCCGCCGAACCGGAGACGTGGCGCGGGGTGGACGATATCCCGGATTCGGAGCTGTGGGCGGTGCGCAACGCATTGCGATCCGAATTCGTCCAGCACGTGCGCGAGCGAAGCGTCGCCAACCGGCTTGCTCGCGATGAGCCGCGGTGGTACGTCGAGGCCGCCGAGCACGGCTTCGACGAGCACGCCCTGACCTTCGGATTCGCGCGCCGGCTCGCAGGCTACAAACGCATCCAGCTGCTGACCCTGGACGCGCAGCGCGCCTCGAGCGTGCTCGAGAACAAGGATCGTCCGGCGCAGATGGTCCTCGCCGGCAAGGCGCATCCCCAGGATGAGGAAGGCAAGCACGCGGCCCAGGGCCTGTTCACGTTCGAGCGCGGGCCCGCTGCGATGAGCCGGGTCGCATTCCTCGACAACTACAGCCTGGCGACGGCCGACCACATGGTCGCCGGTTGCGACGTCTGGATCAATGTCCCCAGGCCGCCGCTCGAGGCGAGCGGTACCAGTGGAATGAAGTCGGCGCTCAACGGCGGCCTCAACGTCTCGGTGCTCGACGGATGGTGGGCCGAGGCGTACAACGGCACCAACGGATGGGCCATCCCGGGCGACATCCTGTTCGACCACGCGATGCAGGACTCGCGCGATGCGGCGACGCTCTTCGACATCATCGAGCACGAGGTGGTGCCGCTGTTCTATCAGCGCGATGAGCACGGCATCCCGCGTGGCTGGGTGGAGCGGATGCGCGCGTCCTTGCGCACCAACGGGCCGCGTTTCTCAGCGGCGCGAATGATGCGCGACTACGTACGCGACGTCTACAACCTCACCGCGTCGCGCTGAGGGCCGGCGCGCTCAACCGTCACTACCGAGTCGGCGATGGTGTCACGGTGGGAGTGGGGGTCGGGGTCGGTGGTGCCGTCGGCGTTGGCGCGATCGTGATCGGCATTGTGTTCGGGGGGGCCGTGGGCGTAGGCGTTGCCGTCGCACGCGTTGTCGGCGTGGGGGTTGGAGCCCCCGCGGTGTCGATGCTCGTCGGTACGCTCGCGTCGGTCGGCGCGGTGGTCGGGGAGAAGATCGGCGCCGGCGGCGCGCTCGGCGACACCTGAACCCCCGGACCTCCCAGTGCCTGGGCGGCGAGGAAGATCATCACCAGGAGCGCGACCACCGCCGCCGCGGCGACCGACCAGACCTTCCAGCCCACACCCCCCGGCCGTGACTCGTCAGCTGGCGAGTCGATCGCCAGTCCAGGCAGTGGCGTGTCGTCGTCGTCGTCGATGACGTCAATCGCCGGAGACTCTGGAGCCGGGTCGCTGAGGCGATCAGCGACCACGACCGCCAGCCAGGCGCGTCCCTGCTCCCGCCACGTTGCTCCCAGGAACGCGGTTCCGGCGGTCTCGACGTCACGGCGGAAGGCCCCCGCGCTGGCCGGCCGGTCGCGCGGGTCCTTCGCGAGTCCCCGGATCACAAGATCCCGGGCGAGGATCGGTACCGCCTCACTCGGCAGGGCACCCTGCGTGTGCTGCGCGCCCAGCCCGGTCAGGTCCGTTCCGAGGTACGGGGGACGTCCGGTGAGAGCATCGACCAGCACTCCCGTCGCGGCGTACACATCGGTCGCGACCGTGTGCGGTCTGCCCGCCCACAGCTCGGGCGCCATGTACTGGGGGGTGCCGGCACGCCAGCCGCGACGCAGCGGCGGGGCGGGCACGCCTGCGTCGCGAAGGATGGCGGTACCGCCGGTGTCGAGCAGGGTCGCGTCCGGCGTCACATCACGATGAATGACCCCGGCGGCATGGAGCGCCTCCAGGGCTGCGAGCGAGTCATCGAACACAACCAGCGCGGCCCCCGCGGCCAGCGGGCCGGAGACGTCGATCAGGTGACGCAGCGTGATCGCGTCGACCCACTCGTACACGATGGCGGCACCCCTGTCGTCGAACTGGATGACCGACAGCAGATGCTGGTGGCGCAGTGCGCCGAGCACCGTCATGTCATGGCGCAACTGGCGGCGGTAGGCGGCGTCCGTGGACAGCGCCGGGCTGAGCAGCCGGATCATCACCCGCGACGCGGTGGTGTTGTCGTGCGCATCGACAAGCGCGCCGGCGCGGTCGACGCTGATCCCCCGATCCAGTGTGTAGCCGGGAACGTGTGCCCGCGACCCGCCGATGTCGGAGCTTCCAGCCTGCTGCATTCGTTCTCAGTATGCCGTGGCAAAAGGGCCGCGGAGTCGAATTGGCTCACGGGGTCCACCACCACCGGGCACTAGAATGACCGGGAAGTGGAGTACGTCGAGAGCATCCTCGACCTGGTCGGCAACACCCCGTTGGTCCGGCTGAGCAAGGTCACCGAGGGGCTCCGGCCTCTGATCCTTGCCAAGCTCGAGCAGCTCAACCCGGGTGGCAGCGTCAAGGACCGTATCGGACTTTCGATGCTCGAGGATGCCGAACGCCGAGGGCTGCTCCGCCCCGGCGGCACCGTCGTCGAGCCCACCTCTGGCAACACGGGTCACGGGCTCGCGATGGCCGCGGCGATCAAGGGCTACAAGATGATCTTCGTCATGCCCGACAAGATGTCGGCGGAGAAGATCAGCCTGCTGCGCGCCTATGGCGCCGAGGTGGTCATCTGTCCGACCAACGTCGAGCGCGAGTCGCCGCAGTCGTACTACTCGGTCGCCGACCGGCTGACCCGCGAGGTCCCCGGTGCCTTTCAGCCAAACCAGTACTTCAATCCGCGGAACCCCGAAGCCCACTACAACACCACCGGGCCGGAGATCTGGCGGCAGACCGACGGACAGATCACGACCTTCGTCGCCGGCGTCGGCACCGGGGGCACGATCACCGGGGTCGGCAAGTACTTGAAAGAGCAGAACCCGGCGGTCCGGGTGATCGGCGCGGACCCCGAGGGGTCGATCTACAGCGGGGAGATCGCTCCGTACAAGGTCGAGGGCGTCGGCGAGGACTTCTGGCCGGGCACGTTCGACCGCGAGGTCGTCGACGAGTTCATCCAGGTCACCGATCGCGAGTCCTTTGTGGCCGCGCGGAAGCTCGCGCGTCAGGAGGGGATCCTGGTCGGCGGGTCGGCAGGCCTCGCCCTCCACGCGGCCATACAGGTGGCGGTCGATTCCAAGCCCGATGACGTGATCGTCGTGCTCCTCCCGGACACAGGTCGCAACTACCTGAGCAAGTTCTTCTCCGACGAGTGGATGCGCCAGAACGGCTACCTGCAGCGCCTTGTGCCCGCTCGCGTTCGCGAGGTCTTCGATTCGCACAGTGACGGCGTGCCCGAGCTGGTCAGTGTCGGCGCCGGCAAATCCGTCGGTGAAGCGATCGACCTCATGCAGCAGTACGGGATCTCGCAGCTGCTCGTGACCGAGAATGGGACCGCGGCAGGCGGCGGGGTGGTCGGCAGCATCCAGGAGCGCACGCTGCTGGATCGCATCTACCGCGATCCCACGATGGTCACCACGTCCGTGTCGACGGCCATGGACCCGCCGTTCGCACGCGTCGCCGCGGGCGCCCCGATCGAGGAGGCCTTCGAGGCGCTGCTAGGTGGCGAGCCCGCACTGATGATCGTGGAAGGTGACCTCCCGGTTGGGGTGATCACCAGGAGCGACCTGCTCGAGTTCGTCGCCCGCCGCGGACGCAGCTGACCGGCGTGGAGCAGAAGCGGCACGGTCTGGCCACGCGCGCCCTCCACGTCGGGCAGGGACCGGACCCGGCCACCGGTGCGGTGGTCGTGCCCATCCACCTGGCGACCACCTTCGCGCAGGAGTCGCCGGGCCGGCACAGGGGGTTCGAGTACTCGCGCTCCGGCAACCCGACGCGCGCCAACCTCGAAGCCTGTCTCGCGTCGCTCGAAGGCGCCGAGCACGGTCTCGCCTTCGCCTCCGGGCTGGCGGCCACGACCACCGTGATGCTGCTCCTCGACCCTGGCGACCACGTGGTCTTCACCGAGGACGTCTACGGCGGCACCTTCCGGCTCTTCGACAAGGTCTTCCAGCGCTATGGGGTGACCTTCACCGCGGTCGACCCGACCGACCCCGACGCGGTGGCCGCGGCGATGACCGAACGCACCCGGCTCGTCTGGCTCGAGTCGCCGACCAACCCGCTGCTCCGGGTCGTCGACCTCGACGCCGTGGGCGAGCTCGTCCACGGCGCGGGCGCGCTCGTCGCGGTCGACAGCACCTTTGCGAGCCCAGTGCTGCAGCGCCCACTCGAACTCGGTGCCGACCTGGTCATCCACAGCTCCACCAAATTCCTCGGGGGGCACAGTGACGTGCTTGGCGGAGCGGTGCTCACCTCGAACGACACCCTCGCCGAGCGCATGCGCTTTCACCAGAACGCCGTCGGGGCGGTGCCCTCGCCCTTCGATTGCTGGCTGCTGCTCCGCGGGCTGAAGACGCTGCAGCTCCGGGTGCTCCGTCAATGCGAGAACGCGCTGACCATCGCCCGGTGGCTCGAGGGTCAGGATGAAGTCATCCAGGTGTACTACCCGGGGCTCGAAAGCAACCCCGGCCATGCGCTCGCCCGTCGACAGATGGGCGGGCACTACGGCGGAGTCGTGTCCTTCGAAGTCTCGTCGGCCAATGCGGCGCTTTCGTTCCTCGAGCGGCTGCATGTGTTCACGCTGGCCGAGTCACTGGGTGCCGTTGAATCGCTCGCCGAAAGCCCGGCTCTGATGACCCACGCGTCGATCCCCGAGGAGATGCGGACGCGTGTCGGCGTCAGCGACGGACTGCTGCGCCTGTCCGTCGGTATTGAGGACGTCGACGACTTAGTGGCCGACCTGGAGCAGGCGCTGGCGTAGCCTCGCGCGGCGGAGCACCCAGCTTCCACTCGCCGGTGGTCAGCAACAGGGTGCCGTCGATCTCCGGCAATGCCGGCGCACCGAGACGGCGCAACTTGCGCCACTGTTCACCGTCTTCCTCGCTGAGGAACGTGATCGCCTTGCCCTCGTTGCCGTTGCGCGCCGTGCGACCAACCCGATGGGTGAGCCACTGCGGTGTCTCGGGCAGCTCGAAGTTGATGACCAGTCCCACGTTGACGACGTCGATGCCTCGGGCCGCAACGTTGGTTGCGACCAGCACCTCGGTCCGATTGGCGCGGAACGAATCCAGCGCACGGTCGCGAGCATTCTGCGAGAGATTGCCCTGCAGCTCACCGGCGGTGTGACCCATGCGAAGCAGGTCGCGGACCAGCTTCTTGGCCCCGTGCTTGGTGCGATGGAAGACGATCGTCTGGTTGAGCTCGGATGCCCGCTGGCGGCGCAGCAGCCGTGACAGCGCGTCGATCTTCTGCGACTTGACGACGCTCATCACGCCGTGCTCGAGCGCGGGTACCTGCTCGTTGACGACACGCACGCGCGCCGGCTCGTAGAGATGCTTGGTGATCATGCGCTGCACCCAGTCGGGCATCGTCGCCGAGGCGAGCACGGTCTGGCGGCGGGCGCTGCTGTTGAAGGCGGGACACATCGAGATGATCTTCTCGACATCTTTCGCGAAGCCCTGGTCGAGCATCTCATCGGCCTCGTCGAGGACGAGGTACTCGATGTCGCGGAGCCGCGCCAGCCCGTTGCTGGCGAGGTCGAGCAGCCGCCCCGGGCACCCGACAATCACGTCCGGCGCATTGCGCAGGCCGCCCGTCTGCGGGCCATAACCGACACCGCCGATGCAGATCACCGTGCGCAGGGCCGGGTCGACCTTGCGGATCACCGCGTT
>PNBE01000196.1 GCA_003135895.1 Candidatus Dormiibacterota bacterium | reverse complement strand
CAGCGTCTTGGTGGGCCAGTGCACGCCGGCCATCCAGGTGACTTCTGGCCCGGCGACCATCACCGAGGCGGCGCAGGCCCCGTACTTCCTGAGCGCCGTCAACGTCGTCCCCTCGGGTAACTTCATTTCGGCGAACCTGACCAACGGAACGGCGACCGTGAGCGTTGTGGCCGGAGACCAGACCACCGAGACCGCCGTCTCGTTCGTCAACAACACCGAGTTGGGTTTCATCAAGGTCTGCAAAGCTCTGGACAGCGCCAACAGCGATGCCCTGGCCGGCACGGCCTTCCTCTTCAACTGGAGCGCGGCTCTGAGCACCGGCGGGACACCACTGACCGGGACTACCGTGGTGGTGGCGAACACCTTTGAGCAAGGACCCGCGTGCGTGTTCATCAACGGCTTCGTCGGACTTCCGCTCGGCAGCGTCGTAACGATCTCGGAAGTTGGTCAGAAGAATGTTGTCTCCAGCGGCACTCAGACCGTGACCGTCCCGGGAACCTGGAACCCAGACGGCAATCCTGGCAACAACGTCACGTCGGTGACCTTCACCAACCAAGCTGACGGCACGATCGAGGTCTGCAAGACCGCCGTGGACAGGCAGACCCTCGGCAAGCCGTTCGAGTTCTCGGTCAACGGCGGAACTCCCTTCATCGTGAATGCGGGTCAGTGCTCGCTGACGATGTCAGTGCCCGCAGGCACGGCAACCGTGTACGAGTTCCCGTCGACGAACTACCACCAAGTTGCGGTAACCGCCACCGGACCTACTGGTGCCAGCCGGTTGCTCTCCGGATTCGACCCGATCACGGTCAGCGTGCCGTTCGGTGGGGTCGGCAACGAGACCCTTGTCCGCTTCTACAACGCGGTCAACACTGGGCAGTTCAAGATCTGCAAGACCACCAGTGAGCCCCAGATCCTCGGCAACGACACCTTCGCGTTCACGTATACGTACATCGTGGACAACATAACCTTCAGCGCAGTAGTGAACCTGAAGCCTGGCGAGTGCTCGGATCTCATCACCTTCAACGGTATCCCGGTGGTTGACTCGGCCGGCAATGCCGTGGTGGTGAACGTCAGCGAGGCGCCAACGCCGAACGTGGCCGTGCAATTGATCACGTACGCCGGCAACGGTATCCTACTTACGGCGAACACCGCAGCTGGTACGAGCAGCTTCGACATCGGCCTCGGGGTGAACACGATCACCTACGACAACGAGGTCTTTCTAGGGGGCCTGTAACCGCGAGCTGCGCTCAGCCGAGCTGAGCAAAGGAACCCAAGGATTGGGGTCCCCGCTCCGGCGGGGGCCCCATCTTGGTCCCGACCCTTGGTGATGTCCGCCCCCAAACCGGCGTCATCGGGGGTTTTTTTTGTGCTCCGCGGTCGAGAACCGCGCGGCCGCGGACCATACGGTGACCGCGGTGGTCCAGAGCCAACGGCCTCCGCCGACGTGTTGGCGTAGCACTCGGCTCGATGTGAGACCCACAGCAGCCACATGCCGGGATATGCGTGCAACGCCACTCAGCGGGAAGCTGCCTTGGATGCGGCGAGCGGATTGTCGCGACGATACCGCGAGGAACGAGTCGACACCCGCGTCGTCGCTCCACGCATCCACGGAGTTGAGCAACCGCGAAGATCGCCCCTCGTACCGGACCGCAACGGACATGCGGCACGAAGCCCTGCTCGCCACATGCGCCCGCACAGTCGGTGAGTGCCGTGCTGTGCCGCTCCGGGCGACACATCCTCAGTGCTCCAAGTTGTGCGGTTGGCTACGGGGTCAAGCGAAATGCGAAACAGTCGATGCGCCAACCGTGCTTAATCAGCCCTTCTTGAGCTACCAGCTCCGTATCGAACCCCTCCTCATGAGCCAGCTGCTTCATGTAGGCCAAATCTCCCGAGATACCGAAGAAGATGAGCACCCGACCCATGCGTGCGAGGTGTCCCCTCGCGTTGCGAAAGAACCTCAGCAGTGTTCGGTAGTTGTCGTCCGATGCAGCCGCCGAAAGCAGGTCGCGCGGCGCACACCAGCGGAACGGCGGATCATAGATGATCACGTCGAACCGACCGACGACGTTGGTGAAGACATCGCTGTGGTGCGCGTCGATTCGATCGGCCAAACCGCTGCGTTCAGCGTTCTGACGAGCAGCCTCAACAGCGTGAGGGTTGATATCAACTGCCACAACGTGTGCACCCCGTGATGCTGCGAGGACGGCATTGATGCCGCTCCCGGTTCCCATGTCAAGCACGCGGTCACCCTCGCGGACCTCGGCCAGCACAGCCTCGCCAAGCAGATGCTCCACGCCTGTAATCGAGTGCACCTGAGGTGGGACGACGAGGGTCGTCCCGAGATAGGTGAACGTCTGACCCGAGCCAGCCTCCGCGTCCGCTCCTCGATCGGCGGCCTCGTGCCACTCCCAAATGCGCTCCACCGCCTCCGAAGAGGGCCTAGCGTGGTATCGAGCGGAGTCGCTGGCGGGACTAGCTCCTCGCTCAGTCCTGCTCATGTCCACACTTGTGCGAACTCCCGCAAAGGCAGCGAAGCCGAGTGGCCGCTGGTCCTCGCCACTCTACGCGGCCGAGCTGTGAATTGCCTGAGTATCGGCGACGGCGGTCCGATAACGACCGCAACGGGCTCGACGACCACCGTCATCGGTACGCCAGGATGGGCGACCGAGCCAACGCTCGAGCACTCTGTGGGTCTGAGCAAGGCTGGCGCAGGCTCACAGCTCGTTTTCACGTCGCGGTTCTCGTTCCCGGCACATCCAACCAGCCCGGCGAGCAAGACCCACCTTATGACAATGCGCAAGAGCTTCGCCGTCGGCGCAATCCTCGTTGCCACCGTCCAGCGCATCGCCGACGTTGCCCATCCCGAGCGGCGGACCGTGTTGCGGTGTGTGGCGAACCGGGGACGGCTTCGCGCGTGGCGCACGCCCGGAAGGCACGTCCGCTTCACTCGCTCCGATTGCCTCGACTTCGCGCGTTCACTGGGCAGAAGAGATCTCGTGGAGCGTCCATCGCCACAGGAACGAGCAGACCGTATCCATGCTCCGGCTGATTCGCAGCCGGCCGCGGACTACCTTGGGCCAACCACGGTCGCGTGAACCGGCGCGGCTCGGACGACGGCGTGCGAGTCCGATGGCCTCCGCGAAGTCAGCCAGCAATCTCACAAGCCAATCAGCTAAAAGGGCAGATGGGAACTCAACGAGGCGATATCGACCGTTTTACAAGGGATTTCGCGAGTGGAGTGAAGGACCTAACGACGCAACGACACCTCCTGCTTGCGCGTTCAGGACGGCCGATAACCGTCAGGCGGCGACCGTCACTGTGAGCGTCTGGGGCGCCCCGAACTCCTCCGGGACCGGCTCGCCGTCCGCCTCCAGTCCCGCGATGTGGACCGCGATCGCCTCGACCGCGCGTTCACGGCACTCGTCGATTGTTCTGCCCTGGGTGAAGCAGCCTGCGAGGGCCGGGACCAGGACCATGTAGCCGCCGGTTTCCTCCGGCTCGAGCACGATGGTGTACGTCCTCATATGGTCATCCTCTCACAGGGCAGATCGGAGTTCGTCGGCGCTAATGCCCGCTTGTGCCAGGATCGCCCGCAGGAGGCCGGGTCCGATCGTCTCGCCGGCGTGCAGGGGACCGTGACGCGGCCACGACGCTCTGGGTGCCTGAGCTGCGCGTGGGAGCCTCTCTGAGCCACGATTTCCCATCCGAGCTGGCCAAGCGCGCTCAGAATCTCTCGACCGGTTACGCGCGGGAGTGGCGGCACCCTCCTACCGTAGGGCTCCAGCCACCCGCAGTGCCCGACGACAGCGACACCGCGCACCCTTGGGAGGCGGGCG
The DNA here is from genome assembly GCA_003135895.1 of Candidatus Dormiibacterota bacterium. Classification (GTDB taxonomy): domain Bacteria; phylum Chloroflexota; class Dormibacteria; order Aeolococcales; family Aeolococcaceae; genus Palsa-851. The sequence continues at coordinate 2,288 of PNBE01000196.1, read as the reverse complement.
AGCCGGCGACGGCTGGCGGCTCGCTGCTGGGGTTCGGTCGTGGAGCCAGTGGACGAGCGTCGGCCCGCCCTGAGCCGCTTTCCGCCGCGAGCCGCACGGTCGGACGAAGCGCGTCGCCGGCACGCTCGCAGACGCGCCGCTTGTGGTGCGAGGATGATGGTCGGGGCGACTGGACTCGAACCAGCGACCCCCTGCTCCCAAAATAGCAGGGGTTGTCCGGAACTCAGCGGGCGATTGCGCCTATTTTGCAAGGGATTTCTCGAGTCGAGTGAAGGGGTCTGACACGAATCTTGCACCCCCTTATTCGATCCTGGCATGACGATGCTAGTCCGTTGGAGAGGCGTTGTGGCGATATCGGTTGGTCCGCCACTCGAGACGCAGAACCACTGATACCGCGGCCAATCATGTTCAGTTAGACGGGTCGGTGGTTTGGAAGCTCCGACTGAGCGGCGTCGAGGTTTCAAGTTAGATCACGCTCGTATGCGCGAGCACGCTGTCGCTTGTTCGGGATGCGGGTCCCCCGCCCACCCGTGTAGTTGGGTGGGAAGGCGGTCATGCGCCTTGCGAGACCGACGGCGAGCACTCAGCATCGGCATCTGCGGTCGCCGGGAGACAGCGCGTCGACCGATCGGCGATCATCAAAACGTAGTACGGCCGCCACTGGAGGACAAAGCGATGGCACAGGGCGAAGAGACGGACGGCACCCCAACGGCGCCTGATCCTGTTGAAGGCGACGAGACGGACCCCGACAAGGACGCCAGCGCAACGCCGACGGATGATGCGGGGGACCCGCAGAATGCCGACCTCAATGCCGGCGCATTGAGCCAGCCGACCACCACCGGAACACCCTGATTCCTTCCGACCAGAGCCCTGGCAGTGCGCCCGGGGGCTCTCGTTGGTGGAACCCGGAGTAGCAAGAGGCCCCGTGGCAGAGCCTGGCAAATAACGTCCCGGCTCTGGTGTGGTAATTGCACGCTGGCATGCGCGACCATCTCTTCACCTGCGGCGAACCACCTGGGCTTCACCCACAGATCATGCTTTGGCGACGGCGAGCCGAGCGACGGCTCGCTCAGCGGCGTGCCGGACCCGAGCCACGGGATCTTCGCGCAAGTTCGCCACGTTGGTGAGCAGGTCCCCGACCAGGTGTCGAGCGACCACTTTGGCCGCCATCTCCCGCACTCGCCACGCATCGTCTAGGAGCGCCCCGCGGAGCGCGTCGACCGCCGTTCCGTCCCATGCCCACAGCAGACCGCGGGTCGCCCAAACCCGAAGCCACAGCATTTCGTCGGCGCGCGAGTTGCCCAGCAACATCTGCCGCGCCGAGGATCCACCTAGGCTGATGATCAGCTGCCTATCGCTTCGATCGCCACCCAACAGGGCGACGCACCCCGACACCACGGCTTGTGTGCCGCGATCTGCGCACTGGGCTTCGACGCGCCGACGCGGAGTCGCTTCGGGTTGTGGTGTTGACGACATGAGCACATCATCCACCCCCTCGGTTGCTGCCTCAGCATCGGATGAACGAGTGGCTCGGCGCGTCCGCGTAGGGCAGTCCGGTGTCTCCCTCTGGTGTGTTAATTGCACGCTGGGGTGTCGCTGGCTCTTCTCACTGGCGCGTTGCGCCGGCTAGTCCTCCCCGCCTAAGCGAGCGCGAAGTCATTGGCGGGGCGCCGGCGGCGCTCAGCCCTCGGCCTCCCGGCTTCAAGGTTGCCCCACCGAGGCGATGGCACGGCGCCTCGCGCTCAGGCCGTACGACCCTGGGCTGCCTCCTCGGCTGCTCCGACGCGACGCTTGGGCGCCTCGGTCAGGAGCAGCGGCTCCACCCCATCGATGATGGCCTGCTCGGTAATCACGCAGCGTTTGATGTCTGGCCGGCTCGGCACCTCGAACATGCTGTTGAGCAACACATCTTCGATGATCGACTTCAGTCCGCGTGCGCCGGTACCGCGCGCGAGCGCACGCTCGGCGATCGCGCGCAAAGCGCCCTCGTGAAACACCAGCTCGACGTCGTCGAGTGCGAAGAACTTCTGGTACTGCTTGACGAGCGNNAGGATGCGGATGATGTCCTCCTCATCGAGGTAGTCCAGAGCCACCGTGATCGGAAGCCGGCCGACGAACTCGGGGATCAGGCCGTACTTGAGCAGGTCCTGCGTCTGGAGCTCGCGCAGCATCTTGGTCGTCTCCTTGGTCCGGGTTCCCCGCGGCTTGCTGTTGAAGCCGATGGTCCGCTTGCCGAGACGGTGCTCGATGATCTTCTCCAGGCCGTCGAAGGCTCCGCCGCAGATGAA
>PNBE01000204.1 GCA_003135895.1 Candidatus Dormiibacterota bacterium | reverse complement strand
GTTCGGGCCGCCGGCTGCAGGGTACTGCTCGTCACTGGGCGCATCCTCGGTGAGTTGAGCCGTGAGGTCCACGACATCGACCGGCACTTCGACGCGTTGGTCGGCGAGAACGTGGCCGTCCTGAGGGGACCTGGGGGCGTCCATCTGCTCGCCCTCCCCGTCGAGTGGGAGCTTTCCGCCGCGCTCCAGAAGGCCGGCGTGCCCCGCCAGCGTGGACAGGTGCTGCTCGCCTGCGATGCCCGCGACCTCGCGCGGGTCGTGGCCGAGATCAGCCGGCTGGGGCTCGACGCGCAGCTGGTTCGTAATCGGGCAGCGCTCATGGTGCTGCCGGGTGGTGTGTCCAAGCGCACCGGTGTGCCCTATGCGCTCAGCCACCTCGGCATCTCGTTCCACAGCGCGCTTGCGATCGGCGACGCAGAGTAGAGCTACGGAGCTCTCGGGACCACGACGTCGACGAGCTAGGCGCCCCGGGGTCTCCGGCGCAAATCGCGGGCTGGCTGGTGGTCGAATGCCCAGACGCCGAAGTTGATCTGCTCGCGCACCCGAGTTTCCCGGCTGCCCATGGCGCTCCATCTCGTCGACCAACGCCATCGAACGGGTAGCCCGGAGATTGACGCTCGCGCCACGGTAGTGGGCATCTTTCTGGGCCAGCCTGCTCCGCCTGACCGCTGTCGTGGTCCAGGACCAGCAAGTCAGCAGGTGACGTGAAGGATGGCGTTGGTGTCTTCGGCGTCGCTGGCGAGAAGGTGGATCGCCCGCTTGGTTGGCACGGTCACCAGCTCGACGTCGCGACGACGAGCCTCGGCCTGGACCGCGTCCATCACCGGCAGGGCGCCGTCGGCGCCGGTGCCGATTACCAGCCGACGACAGCGCCAAGGAATCTCCTCCTCGGCTGACAGTGGCGTATGTCCATATCTCTCGCGGTGACGCTTCGACGCGCCCTTCCGGCGCTTGCGTATCTGGCCTCGATCGATGACCACGTCGTAGGTGTAGGTTCGGCCGTCGATCTCGATGGAGCCGAAGGAGAAGTTCTCGATTCGCACTGTGATCCTCCCCGTTCAGGGTACTCGTCCGCCCCGGGAGCCGCCAGGGGAACCCTCGGGTGCTGTCATTACCCTCAGCCCCGTGGATGGCGGAGTCCGCGTTCCTTTCCGTCTATCCCAGCTCACGCTGGCCGGGCTGGTCGCAAGGCCTGATGGCGCTCGTATTACCGCGAGGCCGTCAGGGCGCGAATTCGGCGGGCTGGGAACGGATTGATGAACACACCAGTGACTTCGCAGCCGATCCCGCCAGGCTCGGGAATCGTGAACGGCACAGTAAAGGGCTCCTCCGGTGATGCGAACTCGGATCGCCGCCACGGAATTACTGCAACCGTTCTGCTGTCCGTGCTGCAGCGGCAGTGAGGCCTGACCGCGGACGCCACCCTCGGGAGGCTGCCCCGGTGTAGATCCCAAGGAAACCTGGTCTTCTCAGGGATGACGGCCTTCGAAGAGCGACTCGTCGAAGCGGTACGCCGACGCAGTCCGGGTGACTCTGCCCTCCATGCCTTCCGGCGCCTGCTGGTGGACGGCTTGCGCCTCGAGAGCGAAGAAGCCGCCGCGCTCATCCACAGGGCAGCGGTAGTCATGCGTGATAGCGCTCCGTTGCAGGGCACGTCGGTTGAAATGGGGATGTTCTCCACGCTGGCGAGCTATGGCTACGTCGGCGGTGTTCTCGACCTCCGGGTCGACAGTGACGCCGACACGAGCACGGCATTGTGGCAACTGCCCAGGGTACGCATTGGGCTGGGGGACACCGTCGCGGGCCTTGCACGTTGGTTTCGCGATCAGCGCGTCTGAGCCCGGGACCGGGCCATGATCCCGTGAAAAAGCTCGCGTGCGCACCGCTGTTTTCGGAGGGAGAGGATCTCCGGAGTCCAAGTCGGATTTGGCCCATCGCCAAAGGTCAGGTAGATGGTCTTGGTGGAGCCCTTGTAAGGCGCCGGGGTGGACGCCGGTGCCGTGGGCGAAGGTGTGAGCGTGGAGCTGGGGGAGGGGACGATCGATGATGTGACCGTTGGAGACGTGATCGCTACCGGGCTCGGATGTGCGCTCGCGGTGGCGCAGGCAGCGAGCAAAGGACGGCGAGCATCGCAACGATCCCAAACCTCTCGCGGCGGCCCATGAACAACCTCCGGCACTACTAGCACACGGCACGCAGTCGCCGCTTGAGGTACCAAACGCGGCGGGTTGGGGCGCTTTCCCGCACTCCAGGCAAATCGCAGCGTCAGGAGGATCGCAAATAATGCGAGGCCAATCGCGAACGTCCGGCGACCTCTCCGCCTCTGCCAGTCTCCCCCGCAACGAGAATGCCTCTTCGACTGAGCATGGTCTGACGACGCCACATCTCGTACTCGACCTTGCGGCGCTCTGCTTCCGTTCTGGCTGCCAGTCCGCGCTCCACAAGACCGGAATCTGGCAGTCGCGTGAGAGTGTCGTATTGTTGCTCGTCGTCCTCACTCGTCATTGGCTGCTCAAGTGGCGGGTGTCGATCAGGGAGTCGTCCCACCCGTCAATCGCTTCCGCCGCGATGCGTTCGACCAGTCGACTACAGAAGACCGGAACGCTCACTCTGGCGATGCCGTCATCGTCCGTATCCAGCGCATACGCGTTCAGGTCGCCGGACAGGAGCAGAACTCGGTCGAACGTCGCGGCGGGTTTTGGGAAGCCATACCCGTGCAGGAGTGAACACCGTAGCGCGTAGATAATCGCGGCGTCAGGCTCGGAGATATCGTGACCGGTCAGCAGCCTCGTCCAACGCGTCCCCGCCGGCTCGCCAGTACCACCAGACAGCGAGTCGAGGACGATCATGGCAAGGCTCAAACCGATCCACGAGCGGTTCCCGTCGCCGTTCCCGGTCTCGGGATCGCGTCCGTTCGCCTCTCGCATGTCCCGAAGGGCAAGGTCGCGCGGTGGGTAGCGATGCTCCGGACGAATGGGGCACGTCAGCATTGCCACCGGCGTGGTGCCGTGATCTCGGAGTGTCGTCACGATGGGATGGTAGCGGCTACGGACTGCTACGGAGGCACACTCCATGCCTTCAGTCCTTAGTGCCGGAGTAGAAGTAGCGGAGAGTCGAGTAGGTCAGCTTGATTCTTGAGACCGGGCCAAAGGTCGACGGCCGCTGCAGCAGGCTCACGAGATTGGCAACCACATCAGCGGCGGGTTGGCTGGCGGTGACTTCGCCAACTCCCGTTCCTGCATACATGGCCATGTCGGTCACGGTGCCGTCGACGCCCGGTAGGGTGGTACCGTCTCTCGCCAGCTACCGATGGGCGCATCACGTGCGGTCATGCGGCGGCGGTGTGCTCAGCGCTGACATCCACCATGGGTTCGGCCGGTCGATCCATGGCGTCCTCCGCAGGGAGGGGACTGAGTAACTGCAGGCTGGCGCACACGAGCGTTATGTCACCTGGCGCGCAGATGAACCCACATCTCACGAGCCACGCCTCCAGTCGTCGACGGTGCTCAGCAAGGTCCGGCTCGGTGATGATCGCCCGAACGATACTGCAGCCGCATCGCTCCATTCCCGCGAGCCACCTACTTACGCAGCGGCATCGAACCGATAAGAGAAATCAATTCCGTGCGCGCCGGTGGTACTCGCGCGGGAGACCCCCGTCTCCCGCTGACATAACCAGTTTCGTTCGGGATCGGACCAGTCTTGATTGCGGCCTAAGTAGCCTGTAAGTTGAACTGACGCCGTTCTCTCAGTCGGTTGTCAGCGAATCGATTGAGGTGGTGAGCTGAGCGCGTGAAGCCGGGTCGGGCACGGGATACGCCGCTTCGGCGGAACGTGGAGGAGACAGCCCCGCTCGTCCGTGGATCGAAGTACCCCCTGGGCTGCTGTGCCCTCGGCCTAGCAAACGTGTCCGTCAAACCGGGGCACGCCCACCTCCGCCTCAGTGTGGGTCGACACGTCGGAAGCGCTCAGTCACCACAAGCGTATCGTCGCTAATGATCGGTGTGGTGCCGAGCAGTGCCCGCACACCTTCGCTTTGAAAGAACTCTTGATGCGCGCTCCGCCACTCGCCGGCATCGGCGTAGCCTCGACCCTCGGCTCTTGCATACTCGTCATCAATTGCGCTCATCGGCACGACGCGAACCTCGGTTAACTCCATGATCGCTGCTGACTCTCCCGCTGAATCGAGCAGCGAGAAGCGTTGACCGGATTTGGGAATTGGTTCTTGTGCGAACTCGAAAATCTGGAGCAGGCCGGTGAGAGCCGTCTTCTGTCCAGTGAGGCTTGCGACTACCCCGCTATCGCGCTCCGGTCCGGGAAACGCGAGTTCGAGCTTCGGCAGTTCGTTTGGGTTCATGTCAACGACTCTGGAAGATCTGTTGGCACGGCGTGATCTTACGGTGCGCGTCTAACACCCGTGGTGTCTCGACCTACTTCCTGGAGCTAGGCCAAGGCGCGCTCGAGAACCTCATGGTGCCGGAATATCCGAGACGCGCTACGCGCTCGCCAGGTAATCGCCCACATGACGGGGTATCCGGACGCGGCGACGGCGTCCGTTGTGTCGGCAGTGACCTGGTATTGGGCGCTCTCGGCGCGGGCGCTGTGCACCGCGATCTCAGCCAGCCTGTCGACGAACCCAACTCGTTCCGACGTGTCGAGCCCATACGCGTCGACGAGCAGCCGCACCTGGTGAGCGCGCCGCTCAGCGCTGGGGAGCTCGTACCGCTCCGCTATATCGTCGTCGTGGAGTTGCGCATTGAGCCAGGCGGCCTCGGCCAGAGCCCAGACTGCGTCCACCGGCCCGGCTAACTCCCAGTCGATGAGGGCCACCGGAAGGCCATCTTGGGCGACGACGTTCCACGGCCCCGTGTCGCGATGGCCGATCACCGGGTGTTGGCCGGGAAGGTCGCGGATGAACCACGGCTGCCAGCAGACGTCGTCCGGGACTTCGAAGGATGCGGTGGCCTCGTGCAACTGGCGAAGCAGCGTGCCGAGGGCGACCAGCGCTGGGTCATCCCACGCTTTGGGATGCGGTGAAGTCCCCGGGATATACGTGACGGCCTCCCGTCCATCGGGTGCGAAGCCATCGCCCACCGCTCGAGGGGCGCCCTCGAAGCCCACCTGCTCGAGGTGTTTCAACAGCGCAATGACCGACCTGCTCCACGGCCGCGACTCTCGCAACACGATGCGGTCGCGTTGGTGCGCCTCAGAGGCTACGGCGTCATCGTCGCGTATTTCGATCCGCCGTTCGTCCACTGTCGATGCGCGCGCCCTGACGCACCTTCTCGTACGTGGCGTCGAACCACACATACGGGTACGGCTCGTCGAGGGGGCGCTCACGGAACTCGGCCAGCTCCTCGTCGAGCAGCGCGCAGATCCGGCTCACCTCGCTGCGGCTGATGCTGCAGCCCTCCCAAGCGCAGCCATGAGGTCATCGACCTTGCGGGTGCTGATGCCGAGCACGTAGGCCTCCTGGACGACCGCCAGCAGGGCTCGATCGATGCGTCGTCGCGGCTCGAGCAGCGACGGGAAGAAACTGCCCGTGCGCAGCTTGGGGATCTGCAACTCCAGACGTCCCGAGCCGGTGTCGAGGACCCGCTCCCGGTAGCCGTTGCGGTACGTCGTGCGCGTCGAGGCTCGCTCGTGTGGGCCGGCGCCGATCTGCGTGGCAGCCTCGGCCTCGATGAGCTGCTGCATCGCGTGTTCGAGGACGCGTCGCAACACGTCCGTGTCTGCGCCCTGGAGTTGATCGAGCAGCGCCTGGTACGTCATCCTGTTCTGGGCCATCGTGGATCTCCTGGTTTGGTTAAGAGCTTCCAAGAGAACTCCGCAGTGGCCTCTTTGTCTACCCCGTCGGCAGCGCTGGGGTCACCCCGGATTTACACCACGTTAGCGGACGTCACTCCGGAGTTCGGCGGCGTCTGAGATCCGCGCCACTTGCAGGGGCTCGTGGGGGAGTAGCCTTGCTCAGGCCAGCATCCGGGAATGTACCTCGAGCGGTTTCGTCCCTGACGCGTACAGTTCGGGGAGCCACGCGGTAGACCGCGGGGTTAAATCTCCGCGAGAATCGGCCACATGCCCTCCCCGGAACCCGCTGATCAAGCGGAGGTGAGGCGGTCGAGCCGGCGAACCCAGGCTGCGTACGCGAGCGGAACTCGGCACCGGAGCCCGGCGTCATACTCGGTAGGAAAATGCTTAGGAAGCAACGGGCTCTGTTTGTCGGGAGCCCCATCGGAGCCGTGGTCGCGCTCTTGATCGGCTGCGGGCCGGTCGCGGTCCCATCCGGCGCTGCGTCGCACGCCAGCGCGACCGCAACGCCCACCCTTGCGACGCTCGTCTCGCCCTCGGCCGTGGCTTCGAGCGCCGGCGGGGTAACCGGCGTCTCAACAACCGGAGGCCCGGCCCCGACCCCCGTCGTTGCGGTGGTGAGGGGGCAAAAATTGGCACTCGGAACCATAAACAACGGCGCGGTCATCACAGTTCCGGTGGGAACGGAGATTTCCGTAAATCTGGCAGCGTGGGTTATTCCTCCCTACTCTTGGACGACTGTGACCTCCGACAATCCGCAGACCATTCGCGCCAGCACGGCCAGTCAGGGGAGAGGAAGCTCGGCAGCGACCTTCACCGCCGTTGCAACAGGCACAGGTATTCTCAGCGCCACAAACAATCCCAACTGCCTTCCCTGCGGTCCACCCTCGGAGCTGTGGCAGGTTACGGTTCACGTCGTTTCGCGCGGATAGCCCCTCGCATACATACGGTGATGCATTGCCGGCCTAGGTAATACCTGAGTTCTCAGGCAGTGAGTGAGCCGAGGGAGGTGATCCAGCGGCACCCCAGCGTGCGATTTTGTTCCTAGAGCGTTTGGCGCGATCGTGCGCGTGATCGAACGCTTCAAGCCGGCTGGCCCACAATGACCACGCTGCTTTTGGCAATCGGGCAAGCCTCGGTCCGCCGCTCGGACATCGTTGGGGGACAGGCGTTTGTGACGCTCGGCGGCCGAGTTTCGATCGCCTACCCTTGATCTCCTCGGTGACCACCGCTGAGACGGGCGAAAGCCGTCAACGATCCGACCACCAATGCCACCCCGCCCCCGAGTTCGAGTGCTTCAAGACCACTGCCTTCATCGACGACGAACTCAACAAAGGTCACCGCGGCGACCAGAACGATCATGGCGATGACACGTGTCTTGAGGTCATTGAGATCTCGCATCTCGAGCCAGGCCGGCATACGGGTCGTCCCATCGGCATCGATCCGGCTGATGAACAACTCGTAGAACCCAAAGGCAGCGATCAGAAGCGTCGCCCCGATGAGGAAGAGGTCGATGATCAGCAGGAAGAGACCAATCTTGTGGCCAACGGGCAGCGGGTCCTGGATGACCTTCTGCACAGAGTCAGCGAATATCCACGCTCCGTAGGCAAAGGCCCCCAATGCCGCGAGAACGAGAACGAGGACGGGAACGATGACGACGACGCGAGTCATGCTCAGAGCGCGCTCGAACACCCTCTCCAGCCATGTCGACCTGGGAGGCCCCGCAGATTCAGCGTTGCATGGCAGCCGATCCGCCGACATGCGTGTAGTCTGGCAGTGGAGAGGGGCCGCGCGCGCCCAGTCGGCTCGCCAAATGCAGGGAGCGATGCCCGAGGAACAGCGCCGACCGACCTCACGATGAGGATGCCCAAGTGTGCTCGCGGCGCGGCCGCGGCGCCCCCGCAGGCGCCGAACGAGCGGCCCTGGTGGGCGATGAGCGCAGCCGCCGTCGCGGATGCTTTGGCCACAGATCAGCAGCGAGGGCTCGGCGGCGAGGAGGCGGCGCGGCGGCTCGCGAAAAACGGCCCGAACGAGCTCACCGAGCGCAAGGCTCGGCCCATGTGGCGCATGGCGGTCGATCAGGTCGCCAACACGATGATCATGGTCCTGATCGCCGCGGCCGTGATCACGTCGGTTGTGGGCGATACACGCGATACCGTCGTCATCACCCTCGTCGTGCTGCTCAACGGCGCCATCGGATTCTTCCAGGAGCGCCGTGCTGAGCAGGCGATGACGGCGCTCAAGCGACTTGCGGGCGCGTCCGCTCGCGTGATGCGCGACGGACAGTCCCAGCTGGTCGTCGCTCGGAACATCGTGCCCGGTGACCTGCTGCAGCTCGAGCCTGGTGATGTCGTCGCCGCGGACGCGCGGCTTGTGGAGGCTCCTGGACTGGAGGTGAACGAGGCTGCCCTGACCGGCGAGTCCCAACCAGCCGAGAAGGCCGACCACCTGACACTTGAGGAGGACACTCCGCTCGCCGAGCGGCGCTCGATGGTATTCAAAGGGACCGCGGTCACCAAGGGGAGGGCCACCGCAGTGGTCACGCAGACGGGTATGAGCACCGATCTCGGCCGGATCGCCGGTCTGCTCGCTGCGCATGCCCCGCCGACGCCGCTGCAGCGGCGGCTCGCCCAGCTGGGCCGGCAGATCGCCGCCGCCGCGGTGGCGCTGTGTGCGGTCGTCTTCACCATTGGCGTGGTCGGCGGCCAGCCCCTCACGAGGATGCTGCTCACCGCGGTAAGCCTTGCCGTGGCCGCGATCCCCGAGTCGCTTCCGGCCGTGGTCACCATCTCGCTGGCCCTCGGTGCGCAACGCATGGCACGACACCACGCCGTGATCCGAAAGCTCCTCGCCGTCGAGACCCTCGGCTGCGTCACGGTGATTGGGACCGACAAAACGGGCACCCTCACCGAGGGGAAGATGCAGGTCGAACGGGTCTGGACCGCCGACGGCACCGAGTACGTGGTCAGCGGTGACGGATATGACCCCGCCGGAGAGATTCGCCAGCCCGGAGAACCGTCAAGAGCATCGGATGCCTTGCTGCGCTCCCTCGTGCGCGGCGCTGCGCTCTGCAACGACTCCAACCTGGTGCCGCCGGGCCTCACGGACTCCGCCTGGAGCGCGGCCGGTGATCCGACCGAGGCGGCGCTGCTGGCCCTCGCCAGCAAGGCGGGACAGAGTCGGGAACAAGCCTCCACGGAGTGTCCACGTCTTCGCGAGGTCGCGTTCGACGCCCGACGCAAGCGGATGATCACCATCCATCGGATGGCCGACCGCGGGGGCATTCTGGTCCTGGCGAAAGGGGCCGTCGAGACGATCCTCCCGATGCTCGTAGCCGCGTCGGTCGACCCGAATGTGGTGCATCAACAGGCGAACAGGTACGGAGTGCGCGGTTACCGAGTGCTTGCCCTCGCCGGGGGTGAGTGCGATGCGGATCCGCAGGCTGGGGCTGAAGAGGCGTTGCCGCTCCGTCTCTACGGTCTCGTGGCTATCGCCGACGCGCCGCGTCCTGGAGCCGCAGCTGCCGTGGCCGAAGCACTCGCCGCCGGGGTGCGCACGGTCATGATCACCGGCGACCATCAAACCACCGCGCAGGCGATCGCCGAGCGCCTCGGCATCCTGGACGGTGGACGCGTGATGACGGGCGCGGACTTGGCTCGGAAGGGGGCGCGGGGTTTGCAGGCACAGGTCGGCGAGGTCGCCGTCTATGCGCGCACCACCGCCGAGCAGAAGCTGGACATCGTCACCGCGTGGCAGGCCGCCGGAAACATAGTCGCTATGACGGGCGACGGCGTGAACGACGCGCCGGCGCTTCGCAGGGCCGACATCGGTGTGGCCATGGGCCGTACCGGCACCGAGGTGTCGAAAGAAGCAGCGGACATGGTGCTGGCCGATGACAATTTCGCGACTATTGTTGCCGCGATCCGCGAGGGCCGGCGGGTTTACGACAACATCCGGCGCTTTGTGCGCTATGGGCTCACCGGCGGGTCCGCCGAAGTCTGGGTGATGCTCGTGGGTCCGCTGGTCGGGATGCCGCTGCCGCTGCTTCCGGTGCAGATCCTCTGGATCAACCTCCTCACCCACGGATTGCCGGGTCTTGCGCTGGGCGTGGAGGCAGCCGAGCCTGACGCAATGAGGCGCCCGCCGCGCCCGCCTCGGGAGACCATCCTGGGACGTGGGCTCTGGCAGCACGTCACGGTTCTCGGCGTGGTGACCGCGGCCGCGGCACTTGGACTCGGGCTCTGGGAGCGCTCCCATGGCGGCCCGTGGCAGACGATGCTCTTCACGGCGCTTGCGTTTCTGCAACTCGGCAACGCCCTAGCGGTCCGCTCCGAGCGTGTGTCAGCCTTTCGTCTCGGCCTCACCTCCAACCGCTTCCTCATCTGGGCGGTGCTGGGAACGCTCGCCATCCAGATGGTCGTCGTGTACTGGGGTCCGGCACAGCGCGCCCTCAGCACCGAACCCCTCGGAGTTGTCGACCTCGTCACGGTCCTGGCTGTGTCCACGGCGACTTTCTGGGCAATCGAAGCGGAGAAGCTCGGCCGTCGATGGAAGCGACGCACGACACAGATCATTGGACGCGTGTGACGTGTGGTTTCGCCAATCCGTCCGCGCACCGATTCGCAGGCGCGCGGAAGCGGACGACGCGGAGCGGAACGCAGAGGGGAGTGGTGTCGCACGGTCCACCGATCGCCGCGGCGGTCAATCGGTTAGGTCCAATTAGATCCCGTAGGTTCTGGTCAAGCTGATCCGGCGCCGCCATGCGCCGCATCGAAGTCCTTGCCACTCCGCCAGACGCCCCAGGCGATGGCCAGCGCCTTGCTCATGCAGTGCCCAAGGGCATTCATCGCCGACTTGCCCGCGGCCCGCTTGAGAGCCTAGTGCGCGCGAATGATCGGATTGTGCTGCACGCCGACGACGGCCATCCGGTACGCGGCCGCGCGAAGGTAGGCGTTTGCCAGTCTTGGCCATGGTCCAGCTCGTCTCCGGATTGGCACCTTTCTTCCCCGAGCTCTGCTCATCGGGATGCACGCCGGCGTAGGCGCAGCTGGTCGACATCGCTGAAGCGCCAGATGTCACCGATCTCAGCCATGAGCGTGGCTTCGGTGGACGGCCCCACCCCGGGAATCGAGAGCAGCGGCTGTGCCACCTCGCCGTCGAGCAGCGATGCGGCTCTCGCATCCGCGCTGGCGATCTGCTGGTCGAGCAGGTCGTGCTGCACGATCAGCAGACGGCGCTCGACGGTGCAGTGGGCCACCGTACACCCTCACGCCGCAACTGGGCCCACACCTTGTCGGCTCCATACACGCGCCGATGCTCGTTCCAGATGCGTGTGATCTCGGCTTTGAGCTCCTCGTCACGCAGGCTCCGTGCTGACGCTGGGCGACCCTTGGCCGCGTAGTACGTGGCGGGGGCGAACTGCAACACCTGGCAGATCGGCTCGACCCCGTACCGATCGCGCTGCGCGTCGATGTACGTAGTCATCTCGGTCGTCGACCGTCGAGCTCGGTCGCNNTCGCGCTGCGCGTCGATGTACGTGGAGGGACAGGATCGTGCCGTCGACACCAGGTTTTCAGTCGCGCGAGCCGACGCTCACCAACGCCCACGGCTGTGGGTGTCGGCTAGAACAGGCTCTCGCGATCTGGCTTCGGTCTACGTCCATCAGCGTGCGCAAACGTCCACCGATGAAGGTGCCCGCTTGCGCCACGGAGTTCCCCTTCTCGACCCGGAAGGTGCACCGATCACAGTTGGCCCCAAGACGATCCTGATTTGGGATGAGGCCGCCATGGGGTCGGTATCCGAAATGGCGGGGATCGCCGAGTTGTGCCGCGACACTGGCGCCTCGCTACGCCTCTGCGGCGATGCGGAGCAGCTCGCGCCCGTTGGCGAATCAGGCAGTGTTCTGCGTTGGCTCGAACATCAGGACACCGTCCAGGTCAGCCACTTGTCCTACAACTGGCGCCAAGCAAAGCGCCCGGACCTCGCAGCCGACACGATCCTCCTCCGGCAGGGCAGGGCCAGGCTATTTCTGGAGCGCCGAGATGCGGCGGCCGCACTCTCCATAGCAGCCGACCTAGAGACCGGAGCCGAACAGGTGACCCAATTCTGGGCCGCAACACTCCACGAGCCGGGTGATGTTGCGCGGTCGGTAATGCTGTGCGATCTCAAAGTCGGAGCGGCTGCACTCAACATCCACGCGCGCGCCGAATGTGTTGGACGAGGCTGGGTCGATGACAGCACGGTGCTTGTCGTAGGTGACGGGCGTCGATTCGGAACCGGCGACCGAGTCGAATTGTGCGCGCCCCACCGCGAACCCGTACCAGTGCTCCAGAAGGACGGCTCCGTAGCCCGACGGAGGAACGGAAAGCCGAGGCTTCACACACAGAAAACGCCAAACCGTGCGCGCGGATGGATAGCGACCGCGGGGTCAGACGGGGTAGAGATCGTCACCGACGCGGTTGGGGGCTTGTCGTCGCATCGCATTCATCTCAACGCCGAACAAGTGAGCACGGGCGTTCTTCACTCGTATGCCAGCACGGTATATACCTACCAGGGATCGGAGAGGACCACCGTCCACGAACTCAAGGTGCTGTCGCGGGGAGTTTCTAAGGAGAGCGCCTACGTCGGCGCGACCCGTGCCACTCATACCTACCATCTGACCCTGGTCGGGAATACGGATCCCGACCAACGCGACACTGTTCTCGCCCGCTATGCGGACGCCATGAGCAAGAGCAGGGGCTTGGGATTAACGCTTGATTACCGCGACGAAGCCAGCCGGGAGGCGCTCCGTGAGCGAATCCGTGAACAACAGCAGAATGCCCGGCAGGCTTGGAGCGCAGACCGTCCTACCTCGGTGAAGCAGACTGAATTCCTGCGAGCACTTGGGGTCGACGTACCGAAGACCTGGCTCGCTGCCAGCGTGGCGATCGACATACATACGTCGGGGATTCCGGGCGTCGGGTGTGAGAATTGGCTGCGCTCACACGGTGTGCCCGACGCCGAAAGTCGCGTTCGCCAGGAATTGGAGAAGGCAGGTTTGCAACTGGAGGGGGCCATGTACGCTGCCACGCCATCGCAGCGTGCGAATGCAGATCGGCTGGTCAGTGAATGGGCTAAGGGCGCCACCAGTCGCGGAGAGGCTGTAACCGACGAGCGCATCGCCGAACTTCGAGCCCGCACCTTGGCTGCTGAGGTCGCGCGCGCGACCGACGATCGGGATCGCAGTTATGGCCGTACCAACGACCGCGGCCACTACCGGACGGCCGAGCAGCTCCGGCGGGTCGGCTAGCCCGACAAGTACCGGTCTCCAAACCTGAGGCCATCGCGGATCTACCTGACGTACCTGTCTGATGCAAATTGACGGGGAGCCTGGCCCATCACTCGGCTGCTGACTACAAGCCCCTGACGGTTGCTCGCTGCGCTCGGGGCTTTCCGTCGCCTCCCGCTGTGCCTCCACGGCCCCGTTGCATCAAACAGCTTCGGGAGATTCCACAGATGGCACTCACAGTTAGCACTGACCGTACCGCCGAGCTACTCACCAAGCTCGAAGAGTTGGTCGTCGATCTCACGGCTTCCGAGCCGTGGATGGCATTCCTGAAGGCGGTTGCGCGTTTTCATAACTACTCCCCGAACAATGTATTGCTCATCCTGGCCCAAAAGCCCGGAGCCACTCGTTGCGCAGGTTTCAATACTTGGCGGTCGGCCTTCGGCAGGACGGTCCGCAAGGGCGAGCGCGCCATATATGTCCTTGGTCCCTGCACCCGGCGCATCAAGGAGGACGACGCCGATGGTGGCGAGCGCACCACGATCCGCCTGACCGGATTCAAAAGTGTCGCGACCTTCGACATCTCGCAGACAGACGGTGAACCGCTCCCAGAAATCGTCCACCCCTTGCTTGGGAGTGCACCGCCCGAACTCTTTGCTGCCCTGGTCGCCTTCGCTGAGGCCAATGACTACCGAGTGGAGGTCGTCGATCAACAACACCTCGGGTCAGCCAATGGACGATGCATCCCGGGGCCGCGTCTGATTGAGATCAGCCGGGATCTATCGCCCCTGATGGCCGTCAAGACGGCAATTCATGAGTGCAGCCATCTCGTCCTCCATTCCGGCGAACTCGGCGCCGCCGACTTTGATAGGCCACTGGCTGAGTTGGAGGCCGAATCGGTTGCCTACGTTGTCATGCAGAGCATCGTCTGCGACGGCGAAGCCCTGCAGTCAGCCACCTACTCGGTGGGGTACATCGCGCATTGGTCAGGTGGCGGCACTGAGGCCATCGCAGGACTGCGAGCCAGCGCTGATCGGATCAGCGCGACGGCCCGAAAGATCCTCGATTCCCTATCTGACGCCGACGCCAGCGAGGTCCCGTCATGAGCGGCTTCGCGCCGCGGTACTCGGGAGCCAGTCAGGTTGCTGCAACGGATTGGGCTCTGGCTCTCTGTCATGAACACGCCCCAATTGAGCCGGGGTGCCAGCCAGCCATACTTGACCGCCACGTCTACCTTGATCCAACCGACTACTCAACGTTCCAACACATGGAGTACCGAGCCGCTTGCCACGGTTGTGATTGGACCGGCGGAGGTTTGGGGGGCGGGGCAGGACCCGAGAATGGATTCACGGCGCTGAACCCAGGGTACACCGCGGTGGGGAGCCAGCAGGGTCAGCAGAGGGGGTAACACGGGATGGGGGGCGCGTCGGCTTCAGGGTGCGATCGGGGTGACATAGGGGAAGGTCTCGCGCACAGGCGCGCGGTCGGCGAGGGAGCGGGAAGGGGAGGACCAGTCGAACTGGTGGGTAGCGGGGCAGGGTTGCGAAGGTCGTTTGGGGTCGGTGACATGGCTACGAATAGGAAACGACTAGGAAACGATAAAGAAAAGCCTGGGCCGACCTGGTTTCCTCAAAGGATGGCCACCGAAAAGCGGAAACCCGGGCAGGGGGAGGAGGGTTTTTGCGACCGCGGGGCGGCCACCATGCCGGGACTAGTAGCTGACTTTTGGGGTTGAGGCGAATTTGATGCAGCCGAGCAACCCACCCGATCAGGTCCCAGCTCCCCCCTCCTTTCCGGAGCTACCTCCGCTGTCCGGCGAAACAGTGAGTGCCGACGCTCCCAAGGGTTCCCATCGGGGAAGGTTCATCGGCATTGGAGTTGGGGTCCTGGCGGTGGTGATAGCGTCGGTCAGCATCGTCATGGCAACCCATAGAACAGATCCCAGCGGCTGCACCAAGCCGGCTTTGCTCTGTGGCGGGGTCCAAGCGGAAGACTATCTACGCCAGCTAGCGGCAACGGTGAAACCGGTCCCGCCAACCCAAATTGGGGTTATCGGCACAGTGGTGGGAATCTCTAACCAGCGCTGGACGGTGCAAGAGGCAACGGTCAGCTTTACCCCCGGGAAAGCTGACACCTATCTGTTCAAGAAGTCACTGGCCCTGGGTTCTCCGGGGACGAAACTGACCGTCATCATCTCGGCAAAGACAACCTTCCCGGGAACCACGGCAAGCCGGGTTCACAAAGGGATGTCGGTGATCGCATTGGGGGTCAGGTCGGGGAACAGTTTGTTGGCAGATGCGGTGCTGACCACTTTGACAGCATCCCCGGTGGCGACAAGCGGAGCAAAGGGGGAGCAGGGAACGGCAGGGAATGCAGTCCTGCTGGGAAGCTCATCGGGGAAGCAGCAGGGTGCGGAAGGGGGGGTAAGCGCGGGCAGTGGGTTAGGGGCACCAGGTGGGGGCGTCAGTCGGGCCAACTCGGTAGATCCGACAGTTGCCTTTGCCAAGGATGCGGGGCTTCCCCCATGGGAGTTTCAGAGAACACTAGGGTCAGTCACACTGCCGGGGTGTGGCTCACAACTTAAGGTGGAGATTCAGGCTGGCGGGGGTCTGGGGTATCAGTACAACTTCCCCTTCGAGGTTACGGGAACCCCCGCCAGCCCGCTTCAAGTTGGTCACTCGGGAGCAGTTGATATCCACATCGCGCCGAGCGAGACGGGCACTAGTTTTGTGGCGGAGATCGGGGTTGGGGGCACGCTTAGTCTCTCCGCGGATGTCTGCGGGCACGGGAACTACGAGATTGCCAGCGCCGAGATTGGGATGAAGATTGGAGCTAAAACCAGCGAGCCGCCCTTCCCGTCATCGGCTAAGGTCGAGGTGGAATCCTTGGAGCCTTGCCCGAGCATGGGGCTTAGCCTTGAAGGGGTGGAGTGGCCCGGGATCCAGTTCAGCAAGGGGTATTCCAACCTGGCGGATATCTCCCTCTGTGGTTCTGCCGAGCTTACCGGGGCTAACGTCAGCGCCGATTCTTATGCGGTTGGGGGCGTTGGGTTTGCCGGCCCGGTAGTCCAAGCCACGGTGGCCGCCAACGGCGACGAACACCTCACGGGAACGCCAACGGCAACCACGCTAAGCCTTACCGTGGAGAATTTCCGGTTCCCCTTCGATGTCAGCCTCGGCCTTAACCTTTCGGAATCTTTTCTGGGGCACTCCGCGATGAGCCTAAACATCCCCTTACCCAATGCGGTTAACGCTTTATTGGACAGCGCTGACGCGGGCCAACACCCTTCCCCGCCCGCGGTTATCCTGGACTTTCCGGTGGGGGAGACGGTGGCGAGTACGCCAACCCCGGTCGTCTATGACTGGCTGCACTTTTCGTGCGGCAACTCGACCAACTGCGAGAAGAGAATCGGGTACAGCTACGGTTTTGACCCCAAGGACAACCAGGCGATGTCCCCAGCCCAGTGCGAAAGCATGATCGCTGCCGGTGTCTTGGGGCTGCCGGCCTGGAACGGAACGCTGGGAACTTGGTGTAACTCCAGCACGGCCGTCACCCAAGACCCCGCCGGGATCCCGATAGCGACGCCGAAGCCACAGGTAGTGCATACCTGCCCCTCGGGGTATCCCTATTACGACGCGGCCGACAATAAGTGCTACAACCAACCGATTCCCAGTGGGGGCGGATTGCCGGGGACCTATAGGATTCAGGAGTGCAGCCTGGGGAGTGGACAGTTGGGCATGACCGACTTTAGCTGGGGCGGCAAGAACTGGGCTTGCAAGGCGGGACCAAGTTTTACCACCTTGGCTACGGATAAGATAGGGATTCTCAAAGCCTCGGGGATATGGAGCTGTCAAGCGGGTACTACCTGTACGGATTCGTATAGCGGCTCTACGAGCGGAACCTTTTACGACTATCAGACTGGGACCACATGTGATCCGGGGTCTCCCTGTTCTGAGGGTTGGCTGTTGTTCATTGTCACCAAAAGCGGCTAGCGATGGTTTCATGGGCGGTTCTGAGGTACTTTGGTACTTCGGATTTTGGCATAGCGGGACCGGATTCCTATACCAATCTGATCCTTCCAGCTTGTTATAAAGTGAGCAGATAAACTCACGCGGTGGACGGGCTGCTCTGCATGATCGCGACATGGTTATCAGTTCTAGCGACGGCTGCAATTCGGGCGGTGACGGACACTGTAGTTCTCCTTCGATGTTGGGCGCCAGGGAGCACCTGAGACTCACGTTAGTCGGTGCGCGATCAGCACACAACGTTTGATGTAGAAGCAATTGGCCGACCCTTTTTCGACCCGACCGCGGCGAGCACCAACCTGATGGACCACTCGTCAGTCCGTACGTACATGCCCAAGTCGCACCACGTTGTCGGCCGACGCGCATGGGGTACCCCATAGGCTCCCCTCCAGGGTGGCGATGCCACATTTACAGAAGACACTTACGTCTTAACTACTGCCCGATAGCGCGGCGCGGAGCGGCTGTATTTCGTCTCGGAGGCGAACGCGCTCGGAAATGCTGGGGAGTTAGCGTCCCGCTATTGCCCGGTCGGAAGAGTCTTGGAGCGTTCCCTCTGGAGTCCCTCTGCCTCGGCTGCATCGCTGTCTCCATCTGGGAGTTGGGTTGTGATGCCGCAGCGTGGGCGCGTTGGCTTAGCACTGCAATCCCTAAACCTGTCGGCACTGCGTGGGGATGTTCCGTTCAGCGCAGCAGCGCCCGAGGCGCGGCCATCAACCACTCCCAAGGAGAGCGACATGGCAAAGGCAAAGACAACCACAAACGGCACCGAAGCTCCGGCTACGACGCCCAAGAGCAACGGCGAGGGCTTGAACTCGGTAGCACTCGTTGGCCGCCTCGTCAGGGATCCGATTCTCCGACACACAGCATCCGGCACGCCGGTCGTCGGCTTCTCGATTGCCGTCGCGGAACGCGGCGAACAAGTTTCGTTCGTAGCGATAACCGTCTGGGGGAACCAAGGACTCGCTTGTGCCCGGTACCTCTCCAAGGGGCGCCGTGTCAGCGTCGCGGGTCGGATCACGACGCGAGATTTCCTCGCCACCGACGGTACCAAGCGCACGGCAGTCACCGTAACTGCCTCCCACATTCAGTTTCTCGACAGTCCGAAGCCGCAGGGCTCGGCCGGGGAGGTGGCCTGATGGCCACTTCCCGCGTCGTGGGTAGAACTATCGTTCGCGCCATCTTGGTCTGCGGATTCCTCTCGATGATCAATGAGGTCGCGGGGAACGTCCCCGTGGTCAGGCTCTGCAACATTCTTCTTCCGATATGGGCCGTGAGCCATCTATTCGAAGCGGCCGGGAGGCTCACTCTTTGGGCCTTTCATCAGACACGCCAGGTACGTCGACAACGGCGCATGCGGCGCGAGGTGATCGCTAAAGAAGTCGAGCCGGTTTCACTACACCATTGGAACCTTCATGACTAGGCAAGTCCCTGGACCCCCGACGGTAACGGGTACCGCGAATCAGGTTTCGGCGCGGCGCGCGATTGCATGCCATCGCGCCACCGGCCATGTCCTTCGATAGTGGGCCGCTTCGTACAAATGTGGACCCCTGGGTGTAAAGCACAACACCTTTCCCCGGCGGAGGTGAGCGATCGCTTGCGGTGACCAAACCTGAGCCTCCGTCATCTCTCCATTCCGTGCTCCGGGTCGAGGGATCCAGTGTGTGCCAGCCAGCGATGAAAGGAGGGCCAACGTGTCCGCGTTTGCAAGACCCGGGTAGATGAGTTTGTATCGGACGTTAGAAAGCATCGCTTTGGCTGATGCGGGCGAGTATCTCGCCTCCATTTGAGCCCAGTCTTGAACACACAAAAGCCATTGACACCCTCGACCAGCGGACTCGGAAAGGTAGGCCGGAAGGTCGGGTAAGCCGACCTGGCTCAATTCATCGACACAGACGAGGCATGGCACGGCTAACGGGCCGTGCCGGTCAGAGTGCACACGGATCGCTCTGTAGAGACTAGCGACCACCGCAACTACGACCGGTCCGAGGCCCCGTCCGTCGAGTGGACTGATCACGTAGATGGTGAGCCCTGGGTTTCGTGGAGTCGGATTACTGGACTGCCATGCTGCTGTCCCAGCAGGAGGACAGCATGGGCAGACGAGGCTATCCGGGGGGAGTTTCGGCAGCGCGTCCTTGACCTAATCGCAGCGGGCAGACCGGTGCGTGACGTCGCGCTCGACCTCGGCATCAGCGAGCAGACGGTGTACACCTGGCGACGACAGGAGCGAGTGGACCAGGGGATCGAGCCTGGGCTCACCTCTGCGGAGCAGGCTGAGTTGGCGGCGGCTCGGCGACGGATTCGGGAGCTCGAAGCCGAGCTCGCCATCCATCGGAAGGCGGCCGAGTTGTTGAAAGGGACCACAAGCCCAAAAGGAGATTCGCGGCCGTTGCGGTGATCGCCGCGGATGGCTTGCCGGTGCAACTCGCGTGTCGCGTGCTCAACGTCTCCGAGTCCGGCTATTACGCTCGACGTTTGCGCGCACCCTCGGCTCGTGCGATCCGCCACGCCTGGCTCACCGACGTGATCCGACAGGTGCACATCGCGTCGCGAGGCACCTACGGGATCCGGCGTGTCCATGCAGACCTGATCCTCAGACAAGGCATCGCCATCGGCCACTTGGCGGTCGAGATGCTGATGCGACGGGCTGGCCTTCAGGGCGTTTCTGGGCGCCCTCGCTATCGCCACGTCCCCGGCGTGGCCACCGCCGGCGACCGGGTCGAGCGGCAGTTTCATCGCGACCAGCCGAATCAGCTGTGGGTCACCGATATCACCGAGCATCCGACGCGAGAGGGCAAGGTGTACTGCGCCGTGGTCCTCGACGCCTGGTCGCGCAGGGTGGTCGGCTGGTCGATCGACTCGAGGCCGAGTACGGCGCTCGTCACCAATGCACTGGGCATGGCCATTGACCAGCGCCGACCGCAGGGCGACACCGTCATCCACAGCGACCAGGGAACGCAATTCACCTCGTGGGCTTTCACACGTCGGGCGGTCGACTCTGGACTGCTCCCGTCGATGGGTTCCGTCGGTGATTGCTACGACAACGCGATGATGGAATCGTTCTGGAGCCGAGTGCAGGTCGAACTCCTCGATCGGAAACGATGGAGCACACGCATCGAACTGGCCACCGCCATCTTCGAGTACCTGGAGATCTTCCACAATCGCCAGCGGCGTCACTCGTCGCTGAGTATGCTCACACCGCTCGAGTTTGAGGCTCGACATCAACCGACAACGGCAGCGTGAGTCCAAGAATCTGACTCCACCAAAGTCAGGACACCCCAGAGTCTCTATGAAACCCGGGGCGGTTCACTCGGACATGCGTCAGTGGCGACGACGCTGCGGCTCTACGCCCACGTCACCCACGCCTCGGTGCAGGCCGCTCGCGGACGCCATTGACGCCCGCTACGGCCCTCGCCTGCGCCTGGTCTCAGCGGCGATTGGGGACGCGAATGGGGACGCGGAAACCGAATCCCTTGTCACTGCAACGAAACCAGAGTGCCGAGGAAGGGAATCGAACCCTCCCAAGCTCGCTCAAAACGATCGGAAGAAGCGGCGTCCGAACTCCAGCAAGCGGCCAGGAAGCGCCACATGACGCCGTGGCTGGACAGAGCTATTGGCCCAGTATTGGCCCAGCACCTCAAAGCGCCACGAGGGTGCGGGCTGTCGTGGGTCAGGTCAGAGGATTGAGCGCGCTCCCAACCATTGGTGGCGCGACAACTCAACCGAGCTAACCCAGGATTTGATCGTCTATGGGTCGATCCCGGTCATCACGGTGAGCGCGTTGGCGTAGCAACCCGGGCCGCCAGAGGCCAGGTAAGTGAAGCGGACGACGTCGCCGGAGTCCGCGCCGTAGTCGGGCTGCGTCGCTCCCTCGCGCGCGCTGGCAAAGCTGCCCGTCGGCGGACCCTGCGATGAGATGAGGCACGCCGACTGCGTGGCATCTTGGGACGTCCCCAGGAAGAGGAAGCTGCTGGGGTCGATCGTGACCGATCCCGTCACCCTGACGCGGGTTGCCACTTGGTGCTGGGGCGTCCCGCATCCCGCGATCTCGGGGAAGAAGCTCGCGTTCGCTGACAGCACCAGGTCGCCGTGGACCGCGAGGCTTGTCGGGCATGCGGACGTAATGCCGGCGAATGACGACACGAGCGAACCGTTGTCGAGCCTGAGGCTCCCGATGGTGCCGCTGCCGCCGACAGCGCCACCGATGAGAAACGGGGCTGCACTGACGATCACGTTGCTCTGCGGCTGATTGCCGTCGATCTCGAGGTTCCCCGCGACGTTGGTAGTCCCCGAATACGTGTTGGCAGCGGTCAGGACCACGAGCCCCGCGCTATGGGAAAAGCCAACTAAGAGCCCGCCGGCACCGCTGATGACTCCGCTGAGGTTCAGCGTCGCCAGCGGGTCCGCGATGATCTGGAGGCCGGACGCGCCGGTGGAGATCGGGTTGGCGATCGACGCCTGGACGCGGCTCTTCACCTGGATCCCGCCTGTGCCGATGGCGAGCGCCGCTCCTGAGATGTGGGCGGGTCCGGTCATCAGGAGTTGCTGAAGGGTAAGCCCGGGCAGGTCGTCGATAGGTGCCGACGCGATCGGCATCTCCACCGCGTCGCCGGAAGCCGGCAGGGTGTCGCCCTGCCAATTGGCGGCGGTTGACCAGTGGCTGCCGCCACCGGCGCCGGTCCAGATGGACACGTGCGTGAGCGCAGTGGGCTGATACCGGAGCACGTACATGTTTGTTCCGTCGCTGGTCACCGTCCAGATCGAGCCGTTGGGCGTTGCCGCGATCGGACCGGTGGTCGCCATGGGCGCGCTCGTCGTCCCCGCCGGCAGGGGCGCGCTGCGATCGAACCGGCCGGTCACGTCCATACGCACCATGCGTTCCGCGGGCGGCCCGGTGCGGTCAGAGAACACCGACCACAGGGCGCCGTCCGGCGTCGTCGCGCCGAACTCATGGCCCTCGAAGAGGTAACGGACCGACCACTTGCCCGGGTCGGACAGGATCACATTGAAGCCGAGCAACCAGAAGGTGCCGTCGGCGCGCGGCAGCAGCTGATGCGGGTTGACGCCGAAGAAGATCGACCCCGGATATGGGGGCGTCTCGGAGCCGCCGATCGAGACCGTGGTCGCGGGCGCCGTGGCCGTGTACCGCCCGTAGCTGTGGTTGTCGAACTTGAGTGCCCATATCGCGCCATCGCTGCCGAGCGTGACAGCTCCCGGGCGAGCCCCCGCCCGATCCGTAAGGATCGTGGTGACCTTCCCCGCCTGGCTCAGCCACACCATGCGGCTGACCCCTGAGCCAGTCTGGGCCCCGTGGATCGAGAACCAGCCGTTGCCAGTCGCGTCTCGGGCGCCTCCGTAGCAGAGCGAGGCCGCGGGATGGGTCAGCGTCCGCTGCGTAATGACACCACCCGTGTTCGTCAGCGACACCGTGCAGCTCGGCGTGGTGCCGGTCATGTTGCCGTACGCCCACACCCCCTCGGGCCCTGCCCCGACGAGCACCGCGGTGACGTTGCCGTGGGGCAGCGTCACCGCCAGCAAGGTGATCTGGCCGGCGCTCGAGATGAGCCCGAGCTCGGACTGCGCGGTTACGAACCACAGCCGGCCGTCCGTGCCGACGAGCAGTTGAACCGGCGCGGTGGCCGAGGCGACAGGGAAGACCGAGAAGCCGCCGGTGACAGCGGGCGCCGCCGTCGAGGCCCGCGCGGGGGCGCCACCCAGCGCCGCCATTGCGGCCGCGCAAAGCAAGCCACAGAAGAGACGATCGAGCTGCCTCACTTGCAGTGCCCTCCCTGAATAGGCGCCGTTCGGCGGTACGCGAGGGTATACCAATCGAGATGACTCAGATGCGCCGGACTCTGTCGCGCTCAAAGCGATAGCTGGAGAAGATGAGCAGGTTGAAGTAGTGGTTGGTCGTGGGCTTGGACGCGCCATTCTCGTTGTTGGCGGCCGGCGTGTCGGTCGGGCTCGCACTGCAGAGCACTCCCGTCGGCGCCACGTCGCCGGCGCCGAAACGCTGTACTGCCTTCGCTCAGGTAACAAAGTGGCACGCTGGGATGGCCGACATTCCTCGCACCTGTGCCGCACGGAGTCCATGTCCCCTTCGATTCCGAATGCTCCGCCCCAAGAGGGGTGCCGACGCCCGAACGCGACCCCTACATTGGTGGCAAACTAAAGCGCCTGATGCCTCTGCCCGTTTGGATCGTAGCGATCCGCGACCCGGCCTACGCGTACATGCTGCACAGCGGTGGGGACTACCGCCGTCGTCCCAGAATTCTCCGTCGGCGAGGTGGTGGTCACGGCTTCACGGGCTACGTTCCGTTGGGCTCTGTCCGCGCTCCCAAGCCTACCGCCGAGGAGATCGAGTATCTCCAGGCTCAGGCCGCCACGGAGCATCGTCGCTACGTGGCCCGATTCCACGACATCGAGACGCGGCATGGCGAGCTGCTTCGTGCGACTGCGAACACGTTAGCCGCGAAGGGCACAGCGACCCTTCACACGACCGCGGGGGACATTCACGCGCGGATCGTCCGGTTCCGGGAGGAGGCCGTCGTCCTTGAGGTCAACCATCCCAGTGGTAGGAGCCAGACGCGTTCTTCGGAATCCACAGTCGCCGAGGAGGCCGTGCACCAGCTGGCAAATGCCCTGGCCTCTATTCGGCCTGACGCAGAGCCATTGGGCAGCTAGCCGGGCGGGCGCGGAGTCGTTCGGCACAGGGCTGGGTACATTCCCGGTTGCTGGCCTGCGCTACTGCACAGTCACCTGAGGCGGTCACCGGGGATCCGAGGGCGCAGTAGTACGATGACGATGTGATTCGCGAGGTCCACCGTCAAAAAGCTCCCCAGCGAAGCGATGTCGCCACCACCAGAGCAGCGCGGCGCCGGAAGCGCATAGCCGCTACGATTCGGCGGGTTGCGCGCGAGGACCGTCGCATATTGAAGGCGCTCGCTGCCTTCGACCGTGGCGAGCGCCCAGCCGCCTGAGCCGGTTCACTACCTCACGCCGGCGGACTTGGTGCGGTGCCATGCGGCGGCCTTGGAGATCGCCGAGTCGACCGCGCGCCATCACATGTTGCACCGCGACGGGCTTCTTTCCGCCCTCGATCGACCGCAATGGCATGCTCATTACCGCAAGTCCGATCTGATCGACCAGGCCGCCGTACTCGCGGAGGGTCTGGTGGCCAGCCACGCATGGGTGGACGGGAACAAACGCACGACATGGGTGGCTGTGCGAACGTTTCTCGACGTGAACGGTCTTCGCTGGCTCCAGCCGCCGGAGGTCGATGACGTTGTCGCGCAGATGACCGGACTGACCACGCGACGAATTGATGGCGCAGAGTTTGCGAGCTGGTTGCGCCAGCGGCTGCATTTGGCGGAGCGACGCTAGGTGGACCTCCGGGAACATACGGATACTCGCCTGAAGGGCCATCGCCTCTCTCGGCCCTCTCAAAGTGCGGCAGCATATGTATCGCCAAATGCTGTGTGTCGAGGGAAGACCCGACCCGATTTTGCGGGTTGCCCGTTCGCCCAGTCTGGGCCTGGAGGGATCGACGTCTACTCAAGGCACCCCGCAGCACCGGCCGGTGCTGATAGCTATGACAACGAGAGCATCTACGACGGCGGCGATAGAACCGCAAACAATGCCGGTGATTGACATGCCCTTCGAGGCTGCGCCGAATCGTTTTACCCGTCGCAAACCAACTCCGCCGAGCACAACAGCGATGTTGCCTAGGATGCCACCAAACCGTCGCGACGATCCCCGGCTATTCGGCGACCACCGGGTGGGATCCGATTACGGGCCTCGCACCGACGAACTCATGGCCGCGTGACGAGTCTCATCCTGCTCGCTTCCACGGCCGCCGTTCCGGTGTCGTCGTTTATCGCGGGGGCCCTGATCTCCGTCAGCCTGAGCGGGCTCCTTCTCGGTGCGGGGCTGCTGATGACCATCACCACACTGCTTTTCGCTGCTACCAAGGCTGCCCGCGAGCTGGGCCTGATGCCGGTGGTGACTCGCACCTAGCATGGAGTCGAGCGTCGAATCAGCGTCGAGGTAGCGTTGGGGTGTCCTGACTTTGGTGGAGTCAGGACACCCCAGAGTCTCTATGAAACCCAGGGCTCACCAAGGTCTACTCCGTCGGTCTCGATCGAGGTGGGAGTGTGCTCTGCGTCCAGCCTGCCGCAGACGAGCCGCACGAGTGCGGCTGCGGGCATCCGCGCCGTCGCCGTCGAGGTCCGGGGTTCCGGTGCGGCCGACGTGCGCAAAGGCG
Source organism: Candidatus Dormiibacterota bacterium (assembly GCA_003135895.1). GTDB lineage: Bacteria > Chloroflexota > Dormibacteria > Aeolococcales > Aeolococcaceae > Palsa-851. The sequence goes on along the minus strand of PNBE01000204.1, from coordinate 3,327 downwards.
TGAGCGTCACCGCATCCGTCACTGCAAGCAGGGCTCGGCGTGGACGCGTCATGGACGTCTGATGGACGGGGCGGCGGGAGACGGGGATCTCCCGCGCGAGTACCACCGAGTTTGGTGAGGTTAGCTTCTCGTATCGCCTGGGCGCCGCTGCGTGAGAAGACTGGAGCGTTTTCGAACCCTTTCAAGCTGGGAAGACTTGATGGATCTCGAACTTTGGAACGGCGCAAACGCGCCTCCATGGTGCTGGCCAGCGAGCCACAGATGTCGGCGCGCAACTGATTGTGGTGGGTACCCGCGTCGTGGACGCGCTCGGTGAGTTGCTTCACGGCAGCACGATGCAGGGGTTGACCCCTGCACACGGACGTGCCCGTCGTCGTGGTTCCACTTGCCGCCCAGGTGACGGGGCGGTCACCCGTCGCAGCTCGAGCTCAAGCCCCACGTTGAGGTATGAACGCGTAGACGCCGGGCGGCTCGACACCCTCGACAATCCATGCGCGACTCCGGTTGACCCATTTCTGAGCATTCCGCCAGCCTCCGGCGTACCGCAGGGCTCGTCCCCGCTGGCTCGGACACTCGATGCAAGAAATCTGACCGACGTCCCAGGTGATTCGGGTCACTTGACCCTACCCGGCGGCGGCGCAGCGGCGGCATCGTGTCGGTATGAGCGTTCGAATTCTGAAATCGGAGGCCCGTCGAGGCGCCGCCTTGGCGGGCCACGTCGGAGACGGCAACGGGTGGACGAGCGCCGACATGAAAGCGAACCACGACAGCGGATTGCTCCTCACCGACTGTTATGAGTTGCGCATGGCCGCGAGTTATCTGAGACGCGGCATGTGCGGTCTGGCAACCTTCAGCCTCTTCGTGCGCAGGCTGCCCCCGGAGCGCGGCTTCCTCGTCGCCGCCGGCCTCGAGAACTGCCTCAGCTTTCTCGATGCCTTCGGGGCCTGCGGCGACGACGCAGCGTATATATCGAAGATCACGGGCCTGACCGACGCCGATGCCCGTGCATTGGCGGGCGTCCGCTTCACCGGAGATGTCTGGGCTGTGCCTGAGGGGACAGTCGTGTTCGAGAACGAGCCGCTCATCGAGGTGACGGCGCCGATCGCGGAAGCGCAGCTCGTGGAGACGTACCTTCTGAACCAGATCACCTTCCAGACTGCGATCGCCAGCAAAGCCGCCCGATGCCGCGTCGCTGCGCAAGGACGATCACTAGTCGAGTTTGGATTCCGCCGCAGCGACGGCATCGAAGCCGCGATGGTGGCAGCTCGTGTGACGGCGATCGCTGGATTCGCCGCGACGAGCAACGTCGCTGCCGCTCGGCGGTACCGGCTTGCGACCTCTGGGACAATGGCACACTCGTACGTCGAAGCATTCGAGAGTGAGGACGCCGCATTCCGCGCGTTCGCCGGAGACTTCCCTCACGATCCGACGTTTCTGGTTGATACCTACGATGCAGCGTCAGGTGTCGAGTCGGCCATCCGTGTCGCGAGAGAACGTGGGCTCGGTGACAAGTTCTCCGTGCGACTGGACAGCGGCGATCTCGATCCCCTCGCCAGACAGGTCCGGAAACAGCTCGATGACGCAGGCTGCATAGATGCACGGATATTTGTCAGCGGCGGCCTCGACGAGTACGACATCGACAGTCTGGTCGCAAACGGCGCGCCGGTAGACGCCTTTGGAATTGGCACAAAGCTGAGCGTTTCGGCTGATGCTCCGTCGCTGGACAGCGCGTACAAGCTCGTAGCCTACAACGGCCGGCCACTCCTCAAGCTCTCACCCGGCAAGACCACGCTCCCGGGTGCCAAGCAGGTATTTCGCAATCTGGATCTGGGTGGCGATCTTCTCGGACTTCGTGGGGAGCAACACCCGGGTCGGCATGAACTCCTGCACCCTGTGATGCGGGCCGGCCGACGCCTTGAGTACCCCGAGACCATCGAGAGCATGGCCGCAAGGCTCACGAGAGAGCTCTGGGCCCTACCAGAAGACGCGCTGCGTATCCAGCACCCTGAAGCGCCACCTGTCATGCTCTCGGCCGGCCTCAAGCACCTACGCAAGAAGTGCGTCGCCCGGATCAGGGCACACCCCGGCGCCGGGAACGCTGACAACAACCGGGCGCCCAGGGTGGCGCCGGAAGACAGTCGCGTTCTCGCGTGCACCACTCTGGCGACGCTGGGCGACGGGAGCCAGATTCGCATCCGTCCAATCATGTGCAGCGATTCGCAGGAAACCCTTCGCGGATTTGACGACCGGCATCCGCGAACGGCATAGGAGTTCACTGACACGGACGCAGCCCGACCCCACCATATAGAAATGCTCGACCTGGCCGGCACCGCGCTCATCGCGGTCGACGTGCAATCCGACTTCCTTCCCGGAGGAGCACTGGGTGTACCGGGAGCAGACGTCGTTGTCGCTCCGATACGCGAGCTGGCAACGCACGTCAATGTGGTAGTGGCGACGCGTGACTTCCACCCTCCACGTCATTGCAGTTTCACAGCGCAGGGAGGCCCGTGGCCACCGCACTGCGTCATCGCGACACCCGGCGCAGCCCTTCACCCCGACATCGACGCTGTTGCGCACGTCATCGTGAGCAAAGGCACCGACCCGTCGCTCGAACAGTATTCCGGATTCGACGGCACCGGCCTCGCCGGTCTGCTGCGGGCGCGCGGAGTACGACAGGCGATCATCGCAGGTATTGCCACCGACTACTGCGTCCGAGCCACAGCGCTTGCTGCATGCGCCGAAGGCTTCGCCACGATAGTTGTGCTCGACGCGGTGCGCGCCGTGGACCTTCGTCCCGGCGACGGCGATCGAGCCCTGGATGACATTCGATCCGCGGGCGGGCGGGTGTGCACACGAGCGAAGATCGTGGGATGCCCACCTGGCTAGGCGCTCACACGCCCAACCTTGGGTTGCGCTCGTGCCGATCGAAGTGCTGTTGAGCAGCGGAGCGTCGCGAACGCAACTGGGGAATAGCGTCAGCGCCCGTGCACGACCGTGCGCTCCTGCCGGTGCATATGACGTTCGGGACTGGTCCGGAGCGTCGTAGCGGGCGATGCTCAGTGCAAGCGCCGCTGACGCGGCGGGAGGTGGCAATGATGGAAACGAGCATGCAGTGATAGATCGGCGCGAGCTCGCTCGGCTCGTCGTGCACCGGTTCAGAGGCCGCTTCTCGGTCGAGCTCGGCCTCGACGTCGACCAACGTCCCGGCGATGTCGAGCGATGGTTCCTCGCCGCGACGCTGTTCGGCACGCGCATCAGCACCGCGATCGCGATGCGCACCTACCGCAGCCTGGCGGCTGGGGGGGTGTGCACCGTGCCCGATGCCGG
>PNBE01000154.1 GCA_003135895.1 Candidatus Dormiibacterota bacterium | reverse complement strand
CGCGATGAGATCCTCGAGCGCTGTTGCGGGCAGAGCGCCAGGCTGGGAGAACAGCAGGATGCCGTCCCGGAAGGCCATGAGTGTCGGAATGGACATGATCCCCGCACCACCGGCGAGCTCGCGGTTGGCCTCCGTGTCGACCTTCGCAAAGACGACGTCTTCATGCGTCTGTGCGGCAGCCTCGAAGGTGGGCGCGAATGCACGGCACGGGCCGCACCATGATGCCCACCAATCGACCAGCACGATGCCGTCTGCCTCGATGGTCGGTTGGAAGGTATCCGCAGTCAAGTTGATCGTCGTCATCTGTCTTCCTCCGTCAGTTCTCGAGACTCGTGGTTGCAAAGTACGAAGTCGATGAGCGGTTCCGGTCGTGACCTCCGGCCGCGAACATCAGGCGAGCTTGAGGAACATCTTCTGGACGTCGCCGATGTCGTATCCGGCGGCGGCGGACCGGCGCGGGTCTTCGAGGCACCAGGTCAACCCAGCTGCAACGAGGACGAACCCGACCTGTTCGAGTGCATTGTTCGCAGCGGCGATCTGTGTCACCACATCACGGCAATCACGACGCTCTGAGAGCATCTGCTGAACTCCGCGAACCTGGCCCTCCACCCTGCGCAACCGCCGCTGCAGGTCGGCCAGTGTGGCGTCATTGAACTCGATGCCGTGTGATTCCGGCGAGGACGTGTGGTTCATGGTTGCAGTCTACAGTATACCCCCCAGGGTATGCTGGAGCGCATGCCCGCACCCGAGTCTTGCGCCACCGCCGGCTGGTGACCTTCTCCGTCCTGGCACTGCCGCTAGGGTTGCTGATCGGCGTCTCGCTGGGGGCCCTCGGCGGCGGCGGGTCGATCCTCACTGTCCCGGCGCTCGTCTACGTGATCGGTGAGAACCCACGCAACGCCACCGGCGCGTCCTTGGTGATCGTCGGCGTGACGGCCCTCACAGGGACGATCGGCTATGCCCGCTCGCGGCGCGTGCGATGGGGCCCCGGACTGGTCTTCGGGGTCGTCGGTATTGGCGGATCGCTGCTCGGGTCGGACCTCAACAAGCTGGTCGACCAGAATGTTCTGTTGCTCGCGTTCGCCTGCCTCATGCTCCTGGCCGCAGGAGCCATGGTGCAGCGGTCGGCGCAACCGACTTCGGTGCAGCCATCCGCCCCCCAGGCGGCCGGAGATGGACTGACCGCCATACGGCTCGTCGGGGTCGCCGCCGTCGGCACGGTGGTGGGCTTCACGGCGGGCTTCTTCGGTGTCGGCGGCGGATTCGTTGTGGTTCCCGGCCTGGTTCTGACACTTGGTTTCGGCATGCCGGAAGCGGTGGGCACAAGCCTCCTGGTCATCGCGCTCAACAGCGTGGTCGCGCTCGCGGCCCGCGGTGGTGTGACCGCCGTCGACTGGCAGGTGGTAATTCCATTTACGGCAGCGGCCATGGCAGGATCGGTTGTGGGCGGTGGCCTCGCCGGCAGGGTGCCAGGGTCCGCGCTGGAGCGAATCTTCGCCGGCCTGCTGGTGCTGGTTTCGGTCTCGATGGCGACCAAGAGCATTCTCGGTCTGGTCTGACGCCGACATGCGGACTGAGCGGCGTTGCTGCTGGTCACATCAGATGCGCACGATGGGCTCCGCAGCGCGTTGTCGCGGTCGCCGTGCGCGACGGTCCATCGATGCTCGCTATCCGCTCTTGGAGGGCACGCTGCCGCGGTCGGTGACAGGGGCGTGACCGCCGATCAGACACCGCCCTGACGACTCAAGGGTCCAAGGTCACGTGGACCAATGCGCTTGGACCCTTGCTGACGATCGCACGAGCAGCCATCCTGATCCTGCAATGATCGGCGTAAAGCACGTTCTCATCCTCGGCGGCGGTACCGGTGGGACGATCACCGCGAATCGGCTGCGCCGGATGCTCCCGCATTCGGTCGACATCACCGTGGTCGACTGCAACGACGACCATGTCTATCAACCCGGCCTCCTCTTCGTCCCGTTCGGCCTCACCGATGCCGGTGACCTGGTGCGACCACGTCGCCGTCAGTTGCACGACGGTATCGACTACGTGCAAGCCACGGTGGAGCGTGTCGACACAGTAGGCAACCAGGTTTCATTGGTCGGCGGCCGCACGCTGCTGTACGACGTGCTCGTGGTCGCTACAGGCGCGATCCTGATGCCCGAGGAGACCGAGGGACTCGCAGGCCCNNNNGTCGACATGCCCATCAAGTGTCCAGTGGCGCCGCTGGAGTTCTGCTTCCTCGCCGACTGGTTCTTCCGCGAGAAGGGCGTCCGCGACCAGGTCGCGCTGACCTACGTCACGCCACTCGACGGTGCCTTCACCCAGCCTGTGGCCTCACGGCGGCTTGGAGAACTCCTGGCACAGAAGAACATTGAAGTCGTCACCGAGTTCAACACCGGGAGTGTCGACGCACCAGCAGGGAAGCTGGTCTCGTACGACGGGCGGGAGGTGCCGTTCGATCTAGGCGTTGTGGTACCGCTCCACGGTGGTGCGGAGTTCATCGGTCGCTCCCCGGGGCTCGGCGACGAGCTCAACTTCATCCCGACCGATGCGCACTCGCTGCAATCCAAGGCGGCATCGAATGTGTTCGTCATCGGGGACGCGGCAGGCCTGCCCGTCTCGAAGGCAGGATCCGTCACCCACTTCGAGGGCGAGGTGCTCGCCGAGAACATCCGGCGATTCCTCAGTGGTGAGTCGCTCGACGCCAGCTACGACGGCCACGCCAACTGCTTCATCGAGACTGGCTTCGGCAAGGCTGTGCTCATCGACTTCAACTACGACACCGAGCCGTTGCCCGGTCACTTTCCGACCCGTGTCGGCCTGCCGCTGCTGAAGGAATCGCACCTCAACCACCTTGGCAAGCTGATGTTCCAGTGGTTCTACTGGCACGCGCTGCTGCCGGGTCATTCCATCCCCGGCGTCGCATCGGACATGCCGACCGCCGGCAAACACAAGGTTCCTGCCGGGACGCACTGAGAGGAAGCACATGAACGTCGCAACCGTCGAGCTCGCCGATGTCGCTCGCAACGACGAAGGGTTCTTTCTGGATCCATCGCAATGGAGCGACGCCATGGTCCCCGCGCTCGCTGCGCAGGAGGGCATCAGCTACCTGACCGACCGTCACTGGCAGGTGATCCGCTTCATGAGGAGCGAGTACCTCGAGAAGGGGACCGGGCCCACCGTACGGGTATTGGGCAAGGCATCAGGCGTCTCCATCAAGGAGCTGTACGAACTGTTTCCCAAGGGCCCGGCAAAGGTGGCCGCACGGATNNTCCGACCGCGGCACCAACGGTGGCGCCAAAGGCATTCATGCCGGCGACCATCGAGAAGGTGTCGATCATCATTTCCAAGGGATCCCTTGACGGGGTTTACCCCGGCTTGATCATGGCCAACGGGGCGCGCGCCGAGGGGATCGAGGCGAACCTGTTCTTCACCTTCTTCGGACTCGATGCCATCCACAAGGCGCGGCACGAGCACATCAAGATCGCGACCGTGGGCAACCCAGGATTGCACCTTTCCACGTGGCTCGGGGGTGTTCCCGGGATGTCAAGCGTGATGACCCACTACCTCGCCTCCAAGATGGAGAAGCTCGACATTCCGTCCATCCCCGAGTTCGTCGACATGATCGCCGACACCGGCGCGGGTTTGTACGCCTGCAAGGCTTCCGTGGACTTGTTCGGCCTCACCAAGGAGGATTTCATCCCGCAGGTGCAGGACATCATCACCGTCGGGGAGTTCTACGAGAAGGCGGCCGGTGGCCAGATCATCTTCACCTGAAGCAGCCATGGAACTCACCGTCGTCAGCCTCGGCCGTGACCGTCATCGGATCACCGTCCGCGGTCACGAAGTGATCGTCGACCAGCCCCGCGACTCTGGCGGCGAGGATGCAGGTCCGACACCGACCGATCTCTTCGTCGCGTCCCTGGCGTCGTGCGTCGCTCACTACGCCCGCCGCGGCTTGGGCTCCGGCGGGGAGGGGCCGACGGTGCGTTGCACGTGGACGATGAGCGAGACGCCACCCTGGCGGGTCGCCAGCATCGCTATCGAGGTGCAACTTCCTCCGGCCACGACAGAGGCGCGCCAAGAAGCCGTCCGCCGAGCGATCGGCCATTGCACCGTGCACAACTCCCTGCAGTCACCGCCTGCAATCTCGATTCGAGCAGCGGTGGCTCCGAGTGAAGCGCAGTCGACGCCTTTTGCTGCGGTCTCCTAGGGCGGGAACACGCCGTCTCGCCGCCGCGCATGGTGCCGGTTCCCGCCGAGCCTGTCGGTTTGGCTAGGCCCCCGCGCCGGGACTGTCGCTCGTGCCCAGTCGCGAGCGTCCTCTGAGTCCTGTCTCCGGGAGCTGGCTACGGCAGGAGCCGGTCGCACAGGCAGAGTGCGTGACCGGCTCTGGTGTGTTGATTGCACGCTGGGGTGGGCGAGCCCGATGTTCTCCTCGGATGACAGCCACCTGGATCAGGGTTCGGCGACGCTCGCGCGTGACGTGGTCGGGCGCGATATCGTGCTGGGGATGAGCATCCTTCGAGCATCGAAGCGAACCCGGCGGGAACCTCTGAATGGGAGCCCGACCGGTGTGCGCATCGAGACGCTGCTCGCTGATGCACGACGTGGTCTGCGCCGTTTGGCTCCCAATGAGGCCCGCGACGCAGCGGAATCCGGAGCTGTCCTGGTCGACATACGACCGTTTGAGCAGCGCGAGCGCGATGGGACAATTCCGAGGGCACTCGTGATCGATCGCAATGTCTTGGAGTGGCGGCTGGATTCGAAGTGCGGCTTCAAGGAAGCTTCCATCGGTGACCATCAACGGGTCGTCATCATCTGCAATGAAGGGTATTCGTCGAGCCTCGCGGCAGCAACGCTCCGGCTGCTTGGTCGTGATGCCACTGACGTCATAGGGGGCTTCCAGAATTGGCTGCGCTGCGGTCTTCCCGTCGTACGCTGAGCTGCGGCTGGGCGTTGCTTTTCTCTCGACGTATGGACGTGTTGCGTCATGCCGCCTGAGTCGGCACGCGCAACCGGGCGACGTCGACACTGGGAGCGCCGCTACTCCGACGCAGGAGCAACCGGAGTCAGCTGGTATGAGCCTGAACCGACGATGTCTCTGGCGCTCGTCGATTGACTCCGTCTGTCCCTGTCAGCAGGGGTCATCGACGTCGGCGGCGGCGCATCCCTCCTCGTGGACAAGCTCCTAGCGCGCGGCTATACGGATCTCTCCGTTCTCGACCTGTCGTCAACCGCGCTCGAGATCGCGCGTCACCGGGTTGGCGACTCCGCCCCAGTGCGCTGGCTCCGAGAGGACATCACCACCTGGCAGCCCGCGCGGCAATATGCGCTGTGGCACGACCGCGCCGTGTTCCACTTTCTGATCGATGCCGCGAGCCGGGCGAGATACCTGGAGGTCATGCGTCAGGCCCTTGGGCCTGAGGGGGCGGTGATCATGGCGACGTTCGCTACCGACGGGCCGGAACGCTGCTCGGGTTTGCCTGTCGCGCGCTACGGCGCCGGTGAGCTCGAAGAGCTCCTCGACGGGTTCGCCATGGTTGCGACCGGCCGCGAGGAGCACATCACGCCAGGCGGGGTAGTCCAGCCGTTGACTTGGATCGCGGCGACGCGGCGACAGTTGAGCGCCTCAAGTGGCAGACCTTGACACCTGCGAGCATGGGAGCTTCGTCGCGTCGCGAGCGGGCCGGCTTGGACCTTTGGGGCGGAAGCGCCTGGTGCGAGCCGGCGTAAGGCGCCGCCTTGGGCCCGTTCCGTCTACGGGGGTCGCTCGGTCGCGACGCCTCATCACGACACGTGCATCTGCAACGGCTGCTGAGCGAGCATTGCCGGTCTCGGGGCGAAGGCTGCACGACTATCCAACGAGGCCGAAGCCGAGCGCGCAGCCGACGGCGATCAGCACGACGCCTCCCGCAATCTCGCTTCTCTGCTCAAAGCGGGTGCCGAGACGACCGCCGATCTCCAGGCCGACGAGGCTCCAGGCCGCCGAGGATAAGATCCAGCCCGAACTCTTGCGCATAGTCGTAGCCAGGCTTGAGGCGTGCTCGACGATCATCTCGGCGAGGTGCCGGCACTTGTCCGCGGGGAGTTCCCGGAGGATGTTCTCCGCGACTGCCCCACTCTCCTCAGAGGTGTCAGACGGCAGATTCATCTGCTGCACGTGCAAAGCCACAATCCCAGCTTAGTGATTGGGCCACCGTCGACCTGAGCATTGATCTGGTCGCCACGGTGCCCCGGCGACCAAGCCGCTCGCGCCGGGGATCGCATTTCATACGCCCAAGGCCACAGCTACGCAGCAGGCCGTCAACACCAGCGCGACCGGTGCCATGAGGAACCGTTCCCAGCGACTTCGGGACGCGATGTTTGCGAGGGTACTGAGGCCAAATATCGCCGCGAGCACCCAGATGGTGATACGCACGGTCACGGATTCACTGGCTACCCCGAGGAGTCCTCCGCGAGCGAGTACGACATAGAACGCCGCGACGAACAGCAGGGCGGAGATCACGCTCGCAACGCGCAGTTTTGCGGACAGCACGGCGTTCGATCCGCCAAACGCCGCGTGACCTAAGGGTAAGCCCATGGCCAGAAGGATCTGGAAAGTCGCCATCCCGGCGACCCCCGCTGCCGCAACGAGAGCTACCCAATCCATGAGACCTCAATGTTCAGCATTCTCCGGCCAAGCGAACCCGACCACTCTGCGGCCATTTTCGAGGAGGGGGACCAGGTACTCTCCGAGACAGCCATCGAAGGTTCAGCCGCAACCGACGGCCTCGATACAACCGGGTACGCGGGAAGGCCGTCCGACCTTCTGACGGCAAGCCCTGTCCGCAACCGCGCGTCGAACGCCGCTACCCAAGGTTGCTGCCCGCTTCCTCAGCGAGGCGGGACCCTTGGTTTACGCGAGAATGATCACAGAATGTAACCTCCCATGCCCCCGAGGGCAGATGCCACAGGAACTAAGAGGTGCCGATTATCCCCGCGTTCTACACGGGGACTGATCACGGTGTTTGACCCGCTTCACATGCGGTTCAGGCTACGCTGCAAGTTCATGGGTTACGTTGACCCCTTCCACTCGTCAGGCTCGGCGCATCTCCAGAAGCGAGCACACGGTCACTATCACGTCGAGAGCACGTGCCGGTTCGGACAGAGCATCAAGCTTCGTGGCTATGACACTCCAGGTACCGGCGGATATCGGCTCTGCCGACGCTGCTCTGCTATTGCTGCAAAGCGCAACCCTAGCTCGAGCTAGGGGATTCGACGACCGCCGCCAAGATCACGAGCCGGCTACCCTTGAGACCGACACCGACGCCCTCGGTAGTGTTCCGCAGCGGTTCCCTAGCTGAGTTCGGCCTAAGCCCCCGCCGCCGTGACCGCATCTCAGTCCACCATCAAGTTGACCGCAGCACGCGCTCCGGATGACATATCCGGGTTGAGCAGATAGAACGCCCAGATCCCTCGTTTGAAACTCGTGACGAGGCCGGCGTCGCGAAGTTTGGCTAGGTGGTGGCTGATCGTCGGCTGGCCCAGGTCGAAGGCCGCAGTGAAGTCACAGGCGCAGACCGGCTCGGCTGCGGCCGACAAAATGTGAATGATCTGGACTCTCGTCGGATCAGCCAGCGCCTTGAACAGCGACGCGAGCTCCTCGGCCTGGGCCTCAGGAAGAGGCTCAGCAATCGCTTGGCTACAGCCCTTCACCCGGTCGAAAACCTGGAGCGCATGGAGCCCGGTAAGCGTTGGCATGGTCCTATTCTAACTATTGACAGCCGTCGATAGAAGCGCTTATGCTGCCCCTAGATCAATCGACGTTCATCGATAGGAGACGCAATCGTGGACTGCGAATGCCCCGACGGAACCTGCCCTTGCGACTGCGGATGCTCCTGCTGAGATGGGAAGGGTCCAACTCGCGCTGAATGTGACCGATCTCGACGAGGCGGTCGGCTTTTACTCGAAGCTCTTCGAGACCGAGCCCGCCAAGCGCCGGCCCGGCTACGCCAACTTCGCCATCGCCAACCCGCCGCTGAAGCTCGTACTCTTCGAAAACCCGGCGCAGGCAGGCACCCTCAATCACCTGGGGGTCGAGGTGGAGTCAACCGCAGATGTCGTCTCTGCAACCCGACGCCTCATGGCGGCGGGTCTGCCGACCGAAGTCGAGGATGGCGTCACCTGTTGCCACGCGCTCCAGGACAAGGTCTGGGTGGCTGGTGCCGATACGCGATGGGAGGTCTACACCGTTCTTGCGGATGCCCCGTTGGTCGATGCAGGCGCCTCGACCGGAGCGTGCTGCGTCGGCCAGGATGCAGCCACCGTCTGCTGCACCGGTTAGCGGCATTGGCGGAGGTGGCCCCCTGATGACCCCAGGAGATGAGCGCGTTTTCGAGACCGTTCGCCACTCTCTTGTCCGAGAATTTGCCGGGGTATTCAGTCCCGAAACGGTAGCCGCTTGCCTCAACGAGACCTACGACAAGCTCGCCGCCACAGCTCGGGTGGATCGCTATCTCGTTGTGCTCGCCGAACGTTTCAGTCGAGATCGCCTGCATGCCATCGCCAAGATAGAGGGAAAGCTGATGACCAATGTTCCCGAGGTGCTCTTCGTCTGCGTCCACAACGCCGGTAGATCGCAGATGGCAGCCGCACTCCTTGACGATCGATCGGACGGCCGAGTCCATGTCCGCTCGGCAGGGTCCGATCCGGCCGAACGGCTGAACCCCGCCGTCATCGAAGCAATGAGCGAAATCGGTCTCGACATCTCCAAGGAATTCCCCAAGCCGTTAACCGATGAGGTGGTGCGGGCGGCCGACGTGGTAGTCACGATGGGTTGTGGTGACGCCTGCCCGCTCTATCCCGGCAAGCGCTACCTCGACTGGGAGCTCGAGGATCCAGCCGGCAAGTCGCTCGCTATCGTTCGGCGGATTCGGGACGAGATTGACCAGAACGTCCAGCAGTTGCTGGCAGAGTTGGCCCCCGCCCCAGCCCGATAGCGCGACGAGTTCGCCCTATGAGTGAGCGAGCCGGCAACACCGACCAGATTCGCGAGGCTGTCCGGGAGCGATATGCCACATCAGGTCGTGTCGTCACCGATAACGACGGGTCGAGGCAAGCGCTGGATGTGGAGTGCTGCGCGACCTCAACCGCGGGGGACAAGGCGATCATCACCTCAATCGATTCGCTGACAAATCGATTGAGAGAACGGTATCAATTCAACTTTCAGGCTACTTAGGCCGCAAACAAGGGTGATCCGATCCCGATCGAAATTGGCTCGGTACGCGAGAGACGGGGCTCGAACCCGCAACTTCAACCTTGGGAAGGTGCGGGTCCGTTTTTGAATTCGCGGGTGCGCGATTACCGCCTCTAGATGTATATCCACCCCCATTTTCGAGCGCTGCCAAG
>PNBE01000042.1:29299-31312 GCA_003135895.1 Candidatus Dormiibacterota bacterium | reverse complement strand
CACGTGGTCGCCGGCTCGAGCTCCGTCGAGGTCGACACGCCGAACGGGGGACGGCACGCCGCCCGGGTGGTGCTCTTCGACCCGGACACCGACATCGCCGTCCTCTATACCCCGGGGCTCGCGCTGCGCCCGCTCGTGATCGTGAACAGCCTCGCCGCTCGGGGCACCGCCGGCGCCGTGATCGGCTACCCAGGCGGTGACTCCGAGCAGGTGGTGCCGGCAGCGGTCAGCGGGACCGAGTCGGCGCGCGGCTACAACATCTACGGCGATACGCTGGTGACCCGCGAGATTGAGGTCCTGGCTGCCCGGGTCATCCCGGGCAACTCCGGCGGCCCGATCGTCAACGACACCGGCCAGGTCATCGGCGTGGTGTTCGCGGCGAGCACCACCGAGCCCAACGTCGGCTACGCCTTGACCATCCCCCTGGTCTACCCCGATCTGCAGTCCGGGAGACACCGTACGGCGGCGGTCTCCACCCAGGCGTGCGCCGGCTGAGCGCGACGCTCAGCCGTGGATGATGACCGTGGTGCCGATCGGGCTCCACGCATACAGCCAGGCCATCGTCGGCGTCGGAAGATGCACGCAGCCATGGCTGGCATCGACGCCGTTCTGGCTCCCCGGGCCGAAGGCGGATGACGGCTCCCAGGGCGCGTCGTGGATGAAGAAGCCGCCGCGCAGGAACTCCATCGCGTACTGGGCGCTTTCGGGCGAGTAGTAGTGAGCGATGCTCGATGCCGGCACCCTTTCGTGGACGTCCTGAGTCCACGACCGCTCGAGGGTCGCGACGTCGTGATGGAACGACGACGCGCGGCATCGCGCGCGCCGTCACGGCGCCCCCCGCGCCGATCAGTGCGAGTGAGACGGCGGCTGTCGCGATCGGTAACAGTCGTCGCATCAGTGCGCCTAGGCTGCCCGAGAATCAGCTCGAGAGGAACCCGTTCTGCACGAGCCAGGTGTGCGCCACGCTGGCGACCGTCTGGTTCTGGACCTCGACCATCGCGTTGAGCTGGAGCATGACCGGAGTGGTCAGCTTGGCCGCCACCGGGGTCATCCACGCGCCGATCGACGGGTACTTCTGAAGGATGCTCGAACGCACCACGAGCCCCGCGTTGTCCGGCGGGAAGAGGTTCTTGTCGTCGGTGAGCGTTTGTTCGTTGTTGGCTTCGATGGCGGAGTCCGTTGTGTAGACCTCGCCCGCGGCACACTGCCCGGATGCGATCGCTTTTTCCGCCGTGCTGCCGATCTGGGTGTAGTGGAAATTCGCAGCAGACGGCCAGCCGTACGTGGTCACCAGGCCGGGCAGTCCGTCAGGCCGAGTGAGGAATTCCGACTGGATGCATACCGTCGTGTTCGTATGCGACTTCAGATAGGAGCCGAAGGCCGAGAGCGAGGTGCCGAATGTCGCGGCTTCGCTTGCCTTGATGGCGATGCCGTTGGTATCGTCGAATTGCGTCGGAGCCACCCAGCAGAGCTGTTTTGCCTCGTCGAGCTGTTTCACCTTGGCGAAGGCCCCGGCGAGGTCCGTCGGGAACTGTCCTGCGCTCAAGTTGAGGTAACCCGGGTCGGTCAACTCCGTACCCGTGTACTGCCAGTACATATCGATGATCCCGCTGGACAGCGCCTTTCCGAGCGCCGGATCGGCTGCGCTGAATGTATCGGTCACGGTGAATCCGTGCGCGCCGAGCACGTCGACGGCCATCTGGGCCATCAATTGCTCTTCCGCAAAGGACTTGCTGCCGATCGACAGCGTGGCGCCACCGCCACTTGTCTGAGAACCTGTCGGGCACGTCGCCGCCGTCGCCGTGGCGGATGGGTTGCCGCCGCCGGAGTTTCCTCCCCCGCACGCAGCAAGGGTCCCGGGTATCGCGACTGCGATGACCGCGAGTAGCTTGCGCTTCATGAATGTGTTCCTCCACATGTTTTAACAGTTGACATGTTCTAACCGTTGACCTGTCTTGGGACGGCGATGCGCTCAATCATTGAGAGCCCCCAGTCAGCGAGCAAAGCGAGCGA
>PNBE01000042.1:0-29231 GCA_003135895.1 Candidatus Dormiibacterota bacterium | reverse complement strand
TGCACTCGCGCCAAAGCCTGCCAACGCGTCATGCCCATTCCCCTGGCCGCGTCGACCACTGACGGATCGACTCCCTGCACGCCGGCGACCGTATTGCGCAGCACGGGGAGCAGACCGTAGACGACGAGGGCGATGACCGTTGGCGCGACGCCGAGGCCGAGAAAGGCAAAGAGCAGCACCAGGAGACCGATGCCGGGGATTGCCTGCCCGAGGTTTGCGATGAGGAACACCGGCACCCGGACCAGCGGCCCAGCCTGGGCGATCACGACGCCCACCGGCACACCGATGGCCGCGACCAGGGCGAATGAGACGCCCGAGATGAAGATGTGCTGAATCGTCTCGCTCATCAGGTTCGGCGCATTGAGAATCTCGTCGTCGAAGGCCTTGCCGACGAGCGTCTGGTAGACGCCGATGGAGATGAGGATCCCGATCGCGACCCAGATCGGCACCGCAAACGGGCGCAGGCGATGCATCCACTGCGGCAGGCGTGGCATCTAGCGCGACCTCATCGACGCGGAACGAATCACGTCGGCGTCGACGATGCCGAGCGTCTGGTCGCCCTTGACCACGCCAACCCGCCCGTCCGACGACCGAAGCACCGCATCCAGGGCGTCGCGGAGGGTCCCGCCCGCGTCCACCGACTCGGCCGGAGCAGCCCCGTTCACCGGAGTCAACGCCACCTCGCTGATCGGAATCAGCGCCAGGCGCCGGACCAACGGCCCTTCACCGAGGAATTCGGTGACGAACTTGGATTGCGGATGCGCCAGCAACTCTTCGGGAGTCGCGAACTGCTCGAGAACGCCCCCTTTGGAGAGCAGCGCCACACGGTCTCCGAGCTTCACCGCCTCGTCGATGTCGTGGGTGACGAAGACGATCGTCTTGCGCACCACCCTCTGAAGGCGGAGCAGCTCGTTCTGAAGGCGTTCGCGGGCGATCGGATCGATGGCCCCGAACGGCTCATCCATCAGCAGGATGTTCGGGTCCGCCCCGAGGGCGCGGGCGACGCCGACCCGCTGCCGCTCACCGCCGCTCAGCTCCGAGGGCAGCCGTTTCGCATGCTGGGCGGCCGGAAGCCCGATCAGATCGAGCAACTCCTCCACCCGCGCCTGGATCCGCTGCTTGGGCCATTTGAGCAGGCGCGGCACGGTCGCGACGTTCTCGGCGACCGTCTGGTGCGGAAAGAGGCCGACCTGCTGGATGACGTAGCCGATCGAGCGGCGCAGGTCATTGACGTCGTACGTCCGGGTATCCCGGTCGTCGATGCTGATCGTGCCCTCGGTCGGTTCGATCAGCCGGTTGATCATCTTCAGCGATGTGGTCTTGCCACAGCCCGAAGGGCCGACCAGGATGACCGTCTCTCCAGACTTGATCTGGAGGGAGAGATGGTCGACCGCAACCGAGTTCCCGTAGCGCTTGACGACCCGGTCGAAGGTGATCACGTGGCGGCCACCGACACGCGCCCGCGAGAGAGCGCCCGCTGGATGCCCGCCAGGATCAGGTCGGCAAGGATGCCGATGAGGGCGACCGGGATGATCCCGGCCAGCACGGCATCGATCGTGCCGGTGGTCCGACCGATCGCCGAGAGGATCGTCTGACCGAGGTCATCGACCCCGACGGTCGCGCCCACTGTGGCGATCGCGACGATCATCACCGTCGCCTGCCGGATGCCCCCGAGGATCACGGGGACCGCGAGCGGGAGTTCGACCTGGAGCAGTACCTGGAGCGGGCTCATGCCCATCCCACGCGCCGACTCGACCACTGCCAGGTCGACAGCCTTGATGCCCGCCCGGGTGTTCCTGGTCACCGGCAGGAGCCCGTACAGAACCAGCCCGACGATCACCGGTGGGTTGGCCAGCCCGAACCAGATGGAGAGCAGCCCGAAGAGCGCGAAGCTGGGCACGGTAAGGATCGTGCTGGTCACCGCCATGATGACCGTGGACAGGGGCTCGGATCGCGCAGCGGCGATGCCGAGCCCCAGCCCGATCAAACTCGTGATGGCGATGCACTCGCCCACGATCTCGAGGTGGGTGACGATCTGGGGCTCGATCACGCCCCAGTTGTCGGCGATGTATTGAAAGACGCTCACTTTTGTGAGGCGTCAGTATCCATAACCTCCGGGCGTATTGGTGGGGGTGGTCGCCGGCGTGGGTGTCGAGCCCGACCCGGTCGTTGCCCCGGTTGCCGAGGAGGATGTGCCCGGCATGGCCGCGAACCAGTTGTTCGAGACGCCATTGCCGCCCGTCTGGCCGGGCGCCGTGTCACTGGCGAAGGTGTGCAGCGGCCAGCCGTTGTACGTCACCTCGGTGACCGCAGCGCCGTTGACCATGACCGGCACCGTGGCGAGCGTCCCAGTGACCCCGGATACGGCGGTGGGCGTTCCCGTGGCCACGACCGGCGGCCATGCTGCCAGGCACCCTGCCGTGCAGGCGCCGATCGTCGAGTTCTTCTCGGGGAGGAAGTAGTAGATCGTGAAGCCCCTGGAGTCGGTGAGCACGGTGCCCAGTGAGGTGGAGCCTGTGGAGATGGTCGTGCCGGCCGAGCCGGCGCCACTGGTGGCGGGCGGTGCCGTGTTGGATGGCCCGGCGGCGCCACAGGCGGAGAGCACCGCTGCGCCGGCCAGGGTTAGGACGATACGTCGCATAGATGAGAACCTCCGCTGTGGCCGATGCATGGAATACGCCGCCGCGTTACGAATTTCGAGGTCTTCCGGGTATTCTCGAGGTATGTGCAGAAGCATCAAGACGCTCCGTGGTGCGGAGCCTGCTGCGGACGATGACGACGCGCGCGCGGCTGCGCTGCAATTCGTGCGCAAGATCAGCGGCTACCGGGCGCCGTCCAGGGCAAACCAACCGGCCTTCGATGCGGCCGTCCAGGAGGTGACCGCCGCCACCACGCGGCTGCTCCAGGGTCTGCAGAACCCTGCCTGAAGCGCCGGCCGTCGAACAGCGGATAATTCTCCGATGCGATCAGGCCGGATGCGCTACTCCGACTCGATCGCACCCATGGTGATGCTGCCATTGACGGTGCCGCCATCATCGACTCGAAGCCTCGACGCCCGAACGTCGCCGAGCACGACCCCGCTTCCCGCAACGGTGAGCCGTCCACGTGCGACCACGTTCCCGGTCACGTTGCCGCGGACCGTGACGTTGCGCCCGTCGACTCGTGCGCGCACCGTGGCCGAGGACTCGACATCGACGTCACCGGACGCCTTGATCTCGCCTTCAGCGGTCCCCTCGATGTGGAGATCGCCTTCGATCGTGAGCGACCCGTTGAGAACGTCGCGCGGCCCAAGGGTGACGCCCTTGCTGCCTGCCGCGCCGTTCCGGTGACCCCCGCGTGGGATGGCCGCCTCCTCGACTTCGGTGATGTTCTCCATGGATGTCTCCTCTCCTTCTCGTCCGCTGCTCGGCACATATCGTACTGATCCCGGGGCTGGTTCGCGGGCGGTGTGGACACACGAGTCGGTGACGGTGACCGGGACGCCGGACACCTTTCGGCGGCTGCAACTCGACTTCCACCGTGAAGCTGCGCATCGATACGACTCCTGGGCCGGGGGCGCAAACGTTCGTGCCGCCGAGCGACTTGCCTCCTTCGCGGACGTCCAAGCACACGAGCGAGTGGTCGACATCGGCTGCGGGACCGGTCTGGTGAGCCGGGCACTGGGAATCGGCGGCTCGAACCTCGACCACATGGCAGTCGATCTCTCCCCCGACATGATCACCCACGCACGCGCGCAGACGCCAGGCCAGCGCGGCATCCAGTACTCGGTCATGGACGCGCATGACCTCGTCTTCAATGACGGCATGTTCGACATCGCCTTTCTTGGGCAGTCGCTCGGGTACTTCGAGGATCCATGGCAGGCGTTCGCAGAGATCCGGCGTGTGCTGAAGCCGAATGGGCGGATCGCAGTGTCATGCCGGTGCAGAAGCCTGTCGACACCTGCGCAGGGCGTGTTCTTCGAGCGACTCGAACGGCTCGCGATACGCCGTGCGCGCACGCCGGCACATCACGCGCTCTTCGGTGAGCCCTGGGTGCTGACCACCATGCTCGAGATGGCTGGGTTCACGGATATTCGCGTGACCCAACTGCTCGTCGGCGTGCGCGCCGATGACGTGCACGAATGGACCGAGATGATGGAGTGGTCAGGTCCGTGGCCACACGCAATGATCGGGCTGTTGAGCCCGGGTGCGCGC
Organism: Candidatus Dormiibacterota bacterium; assembly: GCA_003135895.1. GTDB lineage: Bacteria > Chloroflexota > Dormibacteria > Aeolococcales > Aeolococcaceae > Palsa-851. The sequence continues at coordinate 25,038 of PNBE01000042.1, read as the reverse complement.
GCCACTTTCGAGGAGGAGCTCGACCGCACCATGCACCGCCTGGGCGAAGGTGACTACGCGTTTCACGGCGCATTCACCCTCGCCACCGGGCGGCTTCGCGACCAGTCCCCGGCTCAGCCCTCTTCTGAGTCCGAACCTGAGGAGACGGCGGACGTCTCCGCGGTACGCTCGTCGCTGTACGCATCGGACTCCGAGCCCGCGTTCTCTTCGCCGTAGGCTCCGCGCTCGCCTTCACCGACAGGTGAGCCGGTCACATCAACTGACGCTTCGTCCTCGTGCTCTTCCATCCGTCGGGCGGGTGGCGCGTCGCCGGTCGGCGTCATCGTGATCGTCGCATTCAACGTCGCGCCATCATCGACGCGCAGGCGCCCGGCATGGATCTCGCCGGCGAATGATGCGCTCTCGCCGAGTGCGACCAGTTCGCGGGCCGAGGCGTTGCCTTCGACGCTGCCACTGACGGTGATGTCGCGCGCCGAGATCTGCGCGCGCACGCTGCCGGTTGCATTGACGCTCACTTCACCGGTCGCGGAAACCTCGCCGTCAAGCGTCCCCTCGATGCGGACGTCGCCGGCGACGGTCAGCGTTCCGACCAGCGAATCGCGGGGCCCGAGGACGACGAGGCTGGCTACCTCCGACGCTGCGGGGGTCGCTGCACCACGACGCCCGCGCGCTCGGCTCGATGTCGATGTTCCGGTGTCGCTCGTGTCCATGGCGGCTCCTTCGCTACGGCTCGGCGGACTGGGCTGGCCGGTATCGTACGAGTCCGTCAGGCCAGCGAGTCAGGCGTCGAGGTTACGAAGTGCGAAACGTCCTAAATCACACCAGGAGGTCGCGACCGAAGTCACCAATCGTCGCCACACCGGCGAGGCCCATGGCGTGGTCCAGCTCGTCGCGGTACCCGTCCAGGACCCGCTGCACACCCTGTGCCCCGGCAGCGGCGAGGCCCCAGAGGATCGGGCGTCCGACCATCGCCCCGGCAGCGCCGAGTGCCAACGCCACAAAGACGTCGGCGCCGCTCACGATGCCGCCGTCCACGAGGATCGGGCACCGACCCTCAACCGCTGTCACGATCTCGGGGAGCGCGACCGCCGAGGCGATGGCGCGATCGAGCTGACGACCGCCGTGGTTGGACACCACCACGCCTGCGGCGCCGGCGTCGAGGCACGCCACGGCGTCGTCAGCTCGTAGGAGGCCCTTGACGACCACCGGCAGCCCGGCGATGTCGCGCAACCACGCGATGGTCTCGAGGCTGATCGACACGTCTTGATTGATGCCGGCGGTGACGTCCTCGAACGTCGCACCGGGCGTGAGGTGCGTCGAGAAGTTCACCAGGTGCTGCTCGAAGCTCACGGGGGCGAAGTGACCGCGGCGCTTGAAGCCGATGTACGGGGTGTCTGCGGTCAGCATCAGCGCCCTGGCGCCGAGGGCCGCCGCGCGGCGCACCAACTCCGCCGTCAGGCGGCGGTCCTTGAGCACGTAGACCTGGTACCACCACGGGCCGCGGAGTTCGACGGCGATCTCCTCCAGGACCCGGGTCGCCCGCGTGGTCACCACCATGAGGCCTGTCGCGGCGCTGATCCCGCGGGCCGTCTCGACCTCACCCTCGGCATGCGCGACGATCTGGTACGCGGTCGGCGCCACCAGCAGCGGCATGGCGAGCGGCGTGCCCAGAATCTCGGTCGAAAGATCCGGCGCCACCACACCCCGAAAGATTCGCGGGCGAAGGCGATGGCGACGCCAGGCGGCTCGCGACTCCTCGAGGCTGAGCTCGTCACCCGCTCCTGCGGCGATGTAGTCGAACGCCGCCTGGGTCAGATTTGTACGGGCAGCCAGCTCGTATTCGACGAGCAGGTCCGAGAGGGCGAGGTCCACGCGAGGATTGTCTGCCTGCGAGGGCTCAACCCGGCGCTGGCGTGGCTGACGGCAGCGGCTGGTAGGCGTTCATGGGGATGATCGGCGCCGCAACGCCGGTGCCGACACTGCCCGTGCACTGGCTCAGCTGGGTCTCCTGCTCTCCTGGCGCGCCGACCTGCGCAGTGAGCGCCGGACAGGTGTACGTGACCGCGTGCCGGCCCGGGTCCGAGGGCGGACCGTACTGCACCGCGTCGGTGAAGTGGCATTGGCCATCGCTGTCGGTGACGATGCGATATTGGTGCGTGGCGAGCTCGTCGACGCTTGCATCGTGCACCGTGAGCGTTCTTGGAGCACACATCTCGGCCGAGGCAACGAAGCACTGACCGGCCTCGGCGGAACCCGGTGTGGTCGCGCCACCGACGCCGACCGTCGCCGTGCCGCAGGAAGCGACCGGCGCGAGCGTGGCCGTGATCGCCGAGGCGCCGGTGGCGACGCCGAGGGTCGAGAGGATCACCAGGAGGTTGCGGGTCACGGTGCGAAACGCCCCTCTTCCCTTCGCGAGCACGAGCGCGCTGCACACCAGCGTGTCCACCCCGAGCATGACCGCGAATGTGATCCCCGCCACCACGAAGCCCGTGACGGCCGAGATGACCAGTGCCACGACCAGTGCGGCGACCTCGGTGAGCACGTACCAGCGATTGACAAAACGATGTCCCGCGAGCAGCGCGACCGGGACGAGCCCGGCGAGCAGCAGCAGTGACGCCACCAGCGCGAAACCGAGCCCCGCCCAGAAGCACAGCGCTGCCCAGGCGAGGAGCAGCAGGACAAACGAAATCAGGTATTGCGCGCGACCGCCCACGACGCGGGAGTCTATTGCTGCGGCGAGGCGGCGGCGAGGACGACGNNCCTGGATGGTCGCCCTGGAGGATCACCTTGAGCGAGGATTGCGAGACGACGGCGGTGCCACCCAGCGACGTGATGACGTCGCCGGCCGCGAGCGCGGTGCTCGACGCGGGCTCGCCACTCACGACACCAGTCGCACACCCGCCCGCCGAGCTTGGGGTCACCACCGCGCCGCGAGGCGACGTGCTGTCGATGACACAGACGCCAAGCAGCGCACCCGTTGGTATTGTCTTCGGACTGGTCAGGATCTGGTGGGCGTAGTTCAGCGCGGTGTCGATGGGGATCGCGAAAGCCTGGACCGAGCTCGGCTGAGGCCCTCGTCGTCCACCGCTCGCTGCGGTATCCATGCCGATGACCCGGCCGTCGCTGTTGACGAGCGGGCCGCCGGAGTCGCCGGGCTGGATCGGGGCGTTGGTCTGGATCATCCCGGTCAGGATCTCGGGGTTCTGGCCGGTCTCATCGGCCGCAGTGATCTGCTGTCCGAGCGCAGTCACGGTGCCGGTTGCCACAGCCGGCGCGCCCCCGCGTCCCTGGGCATTGCCCAGAGCGGTGACGCTGTCGCCGATGTGCACGATCGAGGAGTCGCCGATCGGAGCGGTCGACAGCCCGGACGCACCCTGAAGCTGGAGCACCGCGATGTCGTGGACGGGGTCCTGGCCGATCACGTTCGCGCTGTACGTGGCGCCGGTGGCTGTCAGGCGCACGCTGACTGCCAGTCCGCCGTTGACCACGTGGTAATTGGTGAGCACGACTCCGCTCGAGGCGAGCACGATGCCCGTCCCCGCCGCGGCGGCTCCCCCGCCGAGCGACGTGTCGATGTCAACGATCGCCGCCTGGACGCTCGAGGTGTTGCCCGAGCCGCCGATGCCGCGGGTTGCGATGACCGCTGTCGCGGCCGCGCTGGTGGCAAAGACCAGGATGACGAGAAAGACCCCCAGCACGACGAGCCGCGACGTCCGTCTCGGCGGTGGCGGTGGTTCGTAGGTGTAGTACTGCTGCGGCCACCACCCAGGCACCGGCGGCGGCGATGTCCAGCCCCGGCCGCCCCATGGGTCGTTCGAACGTGCTCCCCCAGGCCACGCCGGCGGTCCGGCGGGGACCTCCTCCTCGCTCATCGTGACCCTATTGTCGCGACTTCGACTGTCGACTGCATGACGGAACTCCCCGCGTAGCGCGCCGCCGATGCGCGGACGCGGGGGTCCCCTGCCGTGGTCAGTGGTCGGACCGGGAGCCCCGGTCCGACATGACTACATGACGTTGAAGGTTTCCGCGACCTCGATGGTGGCGCCGCTCTCCAGCACCGGGCATCCCTTGGCCAGCGCGACGGCCGCGTCGATGTTGTCGGCTTCGATCAGGCTGTAGCCGCTCGCCGGGTTTGCGCCACCTCCGTCCGAAACCGCCCCGTTGCCGGCGATTGTCTTGGTTTGCGACGTCGGGTTGCCGCCGTCCGCGAGCGCCGGTCCGAGGTTCTGGAACCAGGTTCCCCAGGCCGCCATCACCTTCGCCTGAGCTTCCTCGCCCTCGGCCATGCCTCCGCCGTGGTAGACGAGCAGATATTTCGCCATGTCGTGCCTCCGTGTTCTAGTCAGTTGTTGTTGGCGCTGGTTGCGCGGATGACAGTGGGTTCGAGGCGCGTCTCGAGGAGCGCGCGTTCCGACGGGTTGTCCGTGAGTTCGATCGCTCGACGATCCGCCTCGGCTGCCTCGTCGAGCCTGCCGAAGCGGCGCAGCAGCTCCGCTCGTGCCGCCCAGTAGAGGTGGTATCCATCGAGGTCGGCGCGGAGCGCATCCAGCTCTTCCATGGCGGGCACCGGGCCGGCCACGTGCTCGAGTGCGATGGCACGGTTCAGGCGCACCACCGGCCCCGGGCTGAGCCGGACGAGCGCGCCGTAGAGCGCCAGGATCTGCGGCCAATCGGTCTCGTCAAAGGTCGGCGCCTCGGCATGACAGGCCGCGATCGCGGCCTGCAGCCAGTACGGCCCCGGACGGCCGAGACGCCGCGACTGCTCCAGGAGCGCGCCGGCCGCGGCGATTGCGGCGTGGTCCCAGCGCGCGCGGTCCTGGTCGCGAAGCAGAACCAGGACGCCAGCGGCATCGAACCGCGTGGCCCGGCGCGCCTCGTGGAGGCGCATCAACGCGAGCAGGGCAAGCACCTCGGGCTCCTCGGGGAGCATCCGGGCGACCAGCCCGCAGAGCCAGAGCGCGTCGACGCAGAGGTCGCGACTCGTGGCGAGGTCCGGACCGCTGCCCAGGTAGCCCTCATTGAAGACGATGTACAGCGAAGCGAGGATCTCGGCGAGGCGGTCGGGCAGCTCGTCCGGGCCCGGGACCCGGTACGGAATATGCGCATCGACGATCTTCCGCTTCGCACGAACGATGCGCTGTGCCATGGTGGCCTCGGACACGAGGAATGCGTGCGCGATCTGGCTCGTGGTCATGCCCATGACAGCGCGGAGCGTCAGCGCCACCTGGGCGTCACGGGCGAGCGCGGGGTGACAGCAGGTGAAGATGAGGCGGAGTCGATCGTCGGGATCGGCGCGCACGTCGGGCGCCCACCCGTCGGTCAGCAACTGCAGCTTCGCCCGGTAGGTCGAATCGCGTCGCAGCCGGTCGATGGCGCGATGGCGCGCCGTTTGCAGCAGCCAGGCTGCGGGCCGCTCGGGGACGCCGTCCACCGGCCAGCGCTGCAGCGCGACCACGACCGCGTCCTGGACCAGGTCCTCGGCGAGGTCGAAGTCACCGGTGATCCGCACCAGGGAACCGCAGATGAGACCGACCTCCGCGCGGAAGACGGCATTCATCGCCTCGCCGGTCGGGTCGTTCACCATCGCAGCACAAGCCTCGCGTCTCTCAGCCGACCGGGTGGTGGGGCATGGCTTCGTGGTTCACGACCGGGCGAATCTCGACAGCCTGGTCCTTGGGCGGCCACTTCTTGGCGATGGCGATCGCCTCGTCCAGGTCGGCGACGTCGATGGTCACGAAGCCCGCGACATTCTCCTTGCTCTCCATGAAGGGGCCGTCGGTGACCAGCGGCCGCCCTTCCTGGAAGCGAATCGTGGTCGCGGTATTCGAGGGCTGCAACTCCTCGCCGCCCCGGAGCTTCCCATCACGACCGATCTCGGCGAACCACTCGTCGATCGCCGCGTAGTGGGCGCTCTGAGTCGCGTCGTCGGAGACGGCCTCCTCGTTCTTGATGAACAGCAGCATGTACTTCACTGATTCAGCTCCTTGGCGTCCGGATGAGTCGTCCCAATGATGACGACGAACGAGCAACGCCCAAATCGACAGCTCGGCGGTGTCGAACCCTCGCCGGCTCGCGCTTGGCGTGTCAGGCTGTCGCCCCGTGACTGCATGGAGGATCGCCGGGCTGGCTCGCCTCGGCGGTGCGGATCGATCGAACGTCGATCGCCTGCGCCGGGCGTGCGAGACGGCTGAACCGCTCGACCTGAAGATCGAGCTCGACGAAGCCGAACATCTCGGTCGTCCGATTCATTTTCTCGCCACAGCCGGCGATGAGTTGATCGGCTACGCCGGGGTCACCGCCGGCGACGAGGCCGAGGCCTGCGGCATGGTGCACCCATCGTGGCGGCGTCGCGAAGTGGGAACGGCGCTGCTCGGCGAGCTGGGTGCCGCAGCGAGGAGCCTCGCGCGGGAGAGCATCCTGGTGATCTGTGAGGACGCCGGGCCGCCGGCGCTCGCGTGGATGCGCCGCCTCGGCGCCACCCTCGAGTCGGCGGAGCGACGGATGGTGCTTCGAGTCGCGGAGGCGGCCGCCACGCCGGATGCCCCTCTCGAGATACGCCAGGCGACAGACGCCGACCACGACGCCGTCGTCGCGATTCTCGGCGAGGAATTCGCCGATCGCCCGGATGAAGAGCGCCTCGTCGGCCTCGAGGGTGACGCCGTGGTCGGCACGCTCCGCGTCACGGAGTCATCGCGCACGATGATCTACGGGTTCGTGGTCGACGAGCCGCGGCGCGGCCTGCGCCTCGGCACGCGAATGCTCGCCGCAGTGGTCGCCCTCCTGCGCCACCGGGGAGTTGGCGAGGTGGGCCTCGAGGTGGATCCCGACAACACTCCCGCAGTCCGGCTGTACGAGCGCTACGGATTCGCGATGGTCACGACATATCGATACATGCGTCTCTCGGTCACGCGACCAGAACCCCAGGGTCCGGGTCGGGCTCCGGAGCGCCATGCAGGAGTTCGGTCACCCGGGGTTTGAACACCAGCTGCGCGATCAGCGTGGGCACGAGTGCGGTGAGCACAACCACCGTGACGAGAATCGAATACTGCGACCGATCGATGTAGCCGTTGGTGTAGCCGAAGAGCGCGGCGATGGTGCCGAAGGTCAGTCCGGTCGACATCATCATCGTGGTGTACCAGGCTTCGCGGAGACGAATGCGGAACGGTCGCGTCGCAGGGAAGACGCCGATCACCTTGGCACCGACCTTGACACCAAAGAGAACAAGGATGGTGAGGCTGCCGGCGATCACCGCGGGGAGTTCGATCAACGTGCCGGCGCGGAGGAAGAAGAACGGCGTCAAGAATGTGAACGCCACTCCCCGAACGCGCCCGACCATCTTTGGATCGGCGTGAAAGATACCTGCGGCACCGAGCCCGAGGAGGTACGCGGGCAGAACGGCTTCAGACTTCGCCGCAGTCGCGAGCGCGCCGAGGCCGAAGAGCAGCAGGAACACGTACTTGACCTCGGGCTCGCTGATCGGGTGTCCGATGTGACGGATGACGAAGCGCAGCGATCGAGGCAGGAAAACCATCACAACCGCGGTCGTGATCCCAAACGCGATCAGGAGGCTGTTGTAATTGGCGAAGACGATGCCGAGGCCGAGCACGGTGCCGAGGTCGCAGACGAAGCAGGCGCACAGGATCAACTTCCCGAGGTCGGTCTTGTTGAGGCCCGTGTCGAGCATGACCGCGTAGACCACAGCGACCGACGTCGTCGAAAGCGCGATTCCCGCGATCTCGCTGCCGTGCAGTGGCCAGTGCAGCACCAGGAGCGCGAATGCCCACGCCCCGGCACACGGGGCGAGGAACCCGATACCCCCGATCACCAGGCTCGGCGTCAGGAAACGGCGGAACGATCTGGGGTCGATCTCCGCGCCTGCGAGAAACGTGAGCAGCACCGATCCGAACCCAGCCAGAAAGTCGATCCATTGGTTGGACGACATCCCGAACAGGTTGCCGCCCAGCACGCCGACGAGGATTTCCACGAGCGCAACCGACAACCCCGCCCGCACCGAGATGACGCTTGCCAGGAAAGCGAGTGCGATCCACAGCGTGGCGATGCCGTAGGTGTTGTTCAGGGCGTCGAGCACGCTGATATGCAAGGGGCAACAATTCACGGGAAACCTCCTACCAGCAGTTCTGGTAGGGCCCATCAGGCCGGATGGCCGAGGACGGCGAGACCCATCACCGATGCGGCGAATCGACGCGACCGTTAAAGAATATCACGCATCGTGCGGCCGGTCCAGCGTGGAAATTTCGCGCGACGGCCGCTGAGGCGAGCGAAGGTTGGTCCGGGGGGCGGCGCAACCCTCCCGGCTTCCACCGCCGGCAAACGCCTGCGTGTGAGCTCGAGTCGAATGCTCTCCTCACCTTTGCGCATCGCCCAGTGATGATTGGCGCTGAATGCCGGTCGCATGAGCCAGGTCAGGCGGCGAAGCAGCGGTTTCTCAGCGCGTATGCGCCAGTCGTAAAACGCCTTCACGAAGTTGCCGTCCGGGATGAACGTCCAGGTGCCCTCGCCGACGAAGTCGCCGGCGGCGCGCAAGGACAGTCCGCCAACCCCATCGTTGCGCGTGGTCGTGAATCGCCAACGGAGCGTGTAGGGCAACCACCCTTTGGTCCAGAGGTCGACGGTGCGACCGATCCCGTGCGCGTCGCCTTCCTCGATCACGCGAACATCGAGATACACCGACGGCCACCAGCGCGGCAACTCCTTTGCGTCGCGCAGGACTTCGGCAACCTCCTCGACGCTCGCCTGCAGGTGCCAGCGGCTGATGAAGTGGTACTCGTTGCTCACGGCTGGGGGAAGGACAGCGGCATCGGCGGCATCGGGGGCGGCAACACCGGCGTACCCATATTGCCGGGTCGCAGGTAACGATCCCACAGGCCGTTGAGGTGGTCCTGGTAGTACAGCGAGTAGAGGCCGAAGACAAACCCGAGCACCAGTCCGACCACCGGCTCCGCTCGATTCGGGCTCCCCGCGGCGGCCTCCATCCGTGCGATGCGTGTCCCCAGCCGGTAAATCGCCACGAAGGGCGGGATGATCAACAGTGCTCCCGGGAGGAAGGCCAGGACCGAAAGCGCCGGTCTGATCGAGTCGTCGCCGAGAAACCGTCGCGCCTCATCGTTGACCTTGTAGATCCAGACATACGAGTAGATCCCGAGCGTGATGAGCGGCAGCCCGAGCCACACCGCGACGACATTCCGTTTCTTGTACGTCTGATTGCCGATCACCACGATCTGTGACATCGCCTACCTCCACCCGAATCCGTTGCTCAGCGGGGGCCGATGGTCAGGACGACCTTGCCAGTGACCTTCCTCGCAAGTAGATCGCGGGCGAGCTCGCCGCCGCGCGTCCAGTCCGCCTCCACGTCGACGTGCGGCACGAGAAGCCCCGCGCCGATGAGCGCGCACAGCGTGCCGAGGTCCGATACCGCACTCTCGGTGTAGCGCAACTCATCGTGGATCAGCATCGATCGCAGTGTGGCGCCGAGGTGCGCGCCGAACCAGCGGGGTCCCAGCGCCGCGGGATCCATGAGCGTCGACGCGTAGGACACCACGGTTCCGTGCGGCGCAACGACGTCGAGACAATGCGTAAGCACCTCGCCGCCGACGCCCTCGAGGACGTGGTCGTATGGGCCCTTCGCGTCACGGATCTCGCGAACCACGTGGTGACAGGCGGCTGCGGCCACAGGGTTCGCCTCGGGGTTGCGAATCAAGCCGGTCACGGTCATCTGCGCGGCGCGCGCGAGCTGGACCGCGAGATGTCCGACGCCGCCGGACGCACCGGTGATGAGCACGCTCTTGCCCACCGGGAAGCCACCCAACGCAAGCGCACGGAACGCGGTCAGGCCGGCGACCGGCATGCAGGCGGCCTGCACCGGCGTGACGCCGTCCGGCACCGCGGCGAGGCGGTCCACCGGCACCGCGGCCAGTTCCGCCCAGGCACCGTTGAGGACGAGCCCGACGACAGTGGTGCCGGCCTCGGGCCCGACCCCACCTGCAGCCGGACGCTCAACCACGCCGGCGACGTCCCAGCCAACCAGCTGGCCGGCTGGGGAGTTCCTGACGCGCGACACCTCGCCGCGGTTGAGGCTCGTCGCCAGGACTCGCACGACGGCCTCGGTCGGTCCGGGCTCCGGGTCAGGCACCTCGGTGACGTGGAGCAGGAGGTCGTCGCCGGTTGTGGTGAGGGCAAGCATCTCGGGGTCTCCAGGTCTTGTCGCGGCAATGAGAGATTAAGCTGGCAAAGACTAGGCTTGGATGGTGCGCTTCCAGGCGCGAATGACGCAGGAGTGACAGGACCAGTCATGCCCGAAATCACGGCTGCGGCCGCGGCGCTGCACGAGCGCTCGATCGTCGTCGATACCCACAACGACCTGCTCATGCTCTGCGCGCGCCGGAAACCGTCCGAGCAAGGCGCCTACTTCCGACAGACGTGGCTGCCGCAGCTGCGCGCCGGCGGAGTGAAGATTCAAGTGCTGCCGGTCTTCATCGACGACGACTATCGCCCCGAGGGAGCACTGCGCCAGACCTTGCGGATGCTGGAGACCGGTTGGCGCGTGGCGGCCGCGAATCCCGACGCAGTGCGAATCTGCCTGACCGGCGACGACGTCGAAGCCGCGCTTGCCGCCGGCGTGATCGCGCTGATCCTGGCCCTGGAGGGCTGCGAGGCTGTGGGCACCGACGTTGCACTCTTCGAGCCGCTCCATCGACTCGGGGTGCGCATCGCCGCCTTCACGCACTTCGGGCGGACCATGCTGGCCGACGGATCAGCCGAGGACGCCACCGGCGGTCGCCTCACCCAGGCCGGGATCGATGCGGTCGCGATCTGCGAGCAGCTCGGCATTATGCTCGACGTCTCGCACCTCGGCGCTACCTCCACCGATCATCTGCTCGAGCTCGCGACCCGACCGGTCATCGCGTCGCACTCATCGGCGTTCGCGCTCCGGCCGCACCATCGCAACCTGACCGACCAGCGGCTGCGCTGCATCGCCGCGACCGGCGGCGTCGTCGGCATCAACGTGCTCGGCACCTTCATCGATGAAAGCGTGCCCACCGTCGCCCGGGTCGTCGATCACGTCGAGCACGTCGCGTCGACGATCGGTGTCGAGCACGTCGGCCTCGGCCCCGACTTCTTCCAGCAGATCTCTGAGGAGATCCACGGCCCGGCCGCCCAATCGATGGACGGCGGCGGCACTGTCATCACCTACGTCCCCGGCCTCGAGGGTCCTGCGGGGTTGCCGCTGATCACCGAGGAGCTCCTGCGCCGCGGCTGGACCGACGACCGCGTCCGTCAGGCACTCGGGGGATCGTTCCGCACGCTGTTCACGCGCGAACTGGGGCTCCCCGCCGGGTACCGGTAGGCCGGGATTCCGCCACGGCTACACCGCGCAGCTCTCGTCCGCGCAACTGGTGTCGATGTCGCCGGCGCTGACCATCTGGAGGGGGTGGGATGAAGTCCACGCCTGTTGCAGAGCCGCCAGCATCACGTCGGAGGGCTGCGCTCCGGACACGCCGAATGCGCGATCCAGCACGAAGAACGGGACACCCGTGATCCCCAACTGTCGCGCTTCCAGTTCGTCGTGACGCACGTCGGCGGCGTAGGCATCGCCGTCGAGCACCGCGCGGACGGCGAGCTCATCGAGCCCGACCTCGACCGCGAGCCGTGTCAGGACCTCGCGTTCGCCGATGGCCGCGCCCTCGACGAAGTAGGCCGCCATCAGGCGCTCCTTCATTGAGTCCTGCTTGCCCCCCGAATGCGCGTAGTGGATCAGTCGGTGTGCATCGAAGGTATTGCCCGATCGCGCCGTATCGAGGCGGAAATCCAACCCCTCGGTGGCGGCGTTGGCCGTGACCCGTGCTTGGGCAGCCTCGGCGGCGGCTCGGGTCAGGCCGTACTTGACGGCGAGGCGCTCGACCGGATCGCCCTCCGATGCGGCCGGCGCGTTCGGGTCGAGCTGGAAGCTGCGCCACCTGACATTGACCTCCCCACTGTGCTCGAAGGCGGCCAGGGCGTGCTCGAATCGGCGCTTGCCGATGTAGCACCAGGGACAGACGACGTCAGACCAGATCTCAACATCCATCTCCCGTTTGTACCCCATCGGTCCGCGGATGACGCGTTCCGCCGGGGTGCCAATCGCGGTTCGGAAATCCTGACCGCGGGTACACAGATTTCAACAACCCACGAGCCGATCGCCCAGCTGGCGACCGGCCTACAGAGACTGAACAATGGCTGAACTGACTTCCGAACTTCTCCCGATCCTGCAACTGGACGACGTCGTCGTCCTGCCCGGCATGACCGCCACCGTCGCGGTCGAGAGCGACCCCCAGCGGGCCGCGTTGACCGCCGCGCAGAACGGCAACCGTCTCATCCTGCTCGTGCCCCGGGTCGGCGGTCGGTTCACCGCTATCGGCACGGTAGCGCAGGTCGTCGAGTCCGGCCAGCTCCCTTCGGGCGCCGAGGTCTCGATCCTCAAGGGCCTGCATCGCGCCCGTCTCGGCGGCGGCCAGTCGGACATCGGCGGGGCCCTCTGGGTCCAGGTCGAGCCGCTCCCCGACGGAGATCCAACCGATGCGGCACGCGAGCTCGCTCGTGAGTACCGCGCCCTCATCGAGAACCTCCTCGAACTACGCGGTGCCGGTCGCGCCATCGAGGCGGTCCGGTCGGTGCGCCACCCCGGCCACCTGGCCGACCTTGCCGGGTACTCGCCAGACTTCAGCATCGAGCAGAAGGCCGAGGTCCTGGAGACGCTCGACATCGAGCAGCGCCTCTCGCGCCTGATCGCGTGGACCAAGGACGTCCTCGCAGATGCGTCGGTTCGCGAGAAGGTTCGCACCGAGGTNNATCAAGAAGCAACTCGGCGAGGGCGGCGACGACGTCGCAGCCGGGTATCGCGGCCGCCTCGAGAACGCCGGTATGCCGGACAACGTACGTGCGGAGGTTGAGCGCGAGCTGGACCGCTTCGAGCGGACCAGTGAGCAGAGCCCCGAGCACGGCTGGATCAGGACCTACCTCGACTGGATGTTCGAGATCCCGTGGAACACGCGGTCGGACGACAACTTCGACCTCGCCGAGGCCCGACGGATCCTCGACGAGGATCACACCGGCCTCGAGGATGTGAAGCAACGCATCATCGAGTTCCTGGCAGTTCGGAAGCTCCGCAGTGAGCGCGGCATCACCGTGCTCGGGGGCGGATCCGGCGCGATCATCACGCTGGTCGGACCTCCAGGTGTCGGCAAGACGTCGCTTGGCGAGTCGGTCGCCCGCGCTCTGGGTCGCAAGTTCGCCCGCATCTCGCTGGGCGGCATCCACGACGAAGCGGACATCCGCGGACACCGGCGCACCTACGTCGGTGCGCTCCCCGGACGCATCGTTCGCGCACTCAAGGAAGCCGGTACCAAGAACCCGGTGATCATGCTCGACGAAATTGACAAGGTTGGCAGCGACTGGCGCGGCGACCCGTCCTCGGCTCTGCTCGAGGTCCTCGATCCCGCGCAGAACAACACCTTCCGTGATCACTACCTCGAGGTCGACCTCGATCTTTCCGAAGTGCTCTTCATCCCGACGGCAAACGTGTGGGAAACGATTCCCGCGCCGCTGCTCGACCGCATGGAGCTGATCCGGCTGGACGGATACACGGAGAACGAGAAGGTCGCGATCGCGCGCGACCACCTCCTCCGCCGCCAGATCGAACACGCCGGGCTGCGGCCTGACGAGGTCAGCGTCACCGACGCAGCCATCCTCGCCGTGATCACCGACCACACCCGTGAAGCAGGCGTCCGCAACCTCGAACGCGAGCTCGGCAAAATGACTCGCAAGGTCGCGACGCGGATCGCTGGTGGCGAGCTCGTGGCCCCATTGGAGATCACGCCCGCTCAGGTGCGCGAACTCCTCGGCAAGCCGAAGTTCGACAACGAAGTGGCGGAGCGCACGGCCGTTGCCGGCGTGGCAACCGGTCTTGCGGTCACCGGCACGGGCGGAGACGTCCTCTTCATCGAAGCCGCGAATTCGCCTGGGGACGGAAAACTCACCCTGACCGGCCAGCTCGGCGACGTGATGAAGGAGTCGGCGCAGATCGCGCTCTCCTACGTGCGTGCTCATGCGGTCGCGCTGGGGATCGACCCCGAGGCCGCGCGTCAGAGCATCCACGTCCATGTGCCCGCAGGTGCGGTGCCCAAGGACGGTCCGTCAGCCGGCGTCGCGATGACGACGGCGATGGTCAGTCTCCTGACCGGGCGGCCGATGCGCAGCAGCGTGGCGATGACCGGTGAGGTGACCCTTCAAGGGCTCGTGCTGCCGATCGGCGGTGTCAAGCAGAAGGTGCTCGCCGCCCACCGGATGGGCCTGCGCGAGGTGATCCTTCCACGACGCAATGAGAAGGACATCGAGGATGTGCCCGAGAGCGTGCGCGACGTGATGACGTTCCATCTGGCGAGCCGCGTCGAGGAGGCCATCAACGTGGCGCTCGAACCGGTCGCAACCGAGGTGTCGGCCGCCGCCTAAACGGCGGCGCTGAAACAGAGCCGCGTGGCCGTGGCGTCCCCCGCGACAACGATGCCGTTACGCACCCCCGCGGTGCGGAAGGTGAACCCGAACATAAGCAGATAGAAGACTCCGGCGACTCTTGCGAGTGTCTTAGGTGAGCCCATGATCAACCTCCTGTTGCCTCAAACCGTCCGCCTAAGGGTGTGCCATTGCCCGGAAAGGAAAGTCAGAGGCTAAAGTCCCTGCCCGACGAGGACGAACGGACCAAGGCCGCAGAGCAGGATCATCAGAGCAAGGCCGAGCCGGAAGTTCTTAGAGTGCCAGTCTGTGCTCAGCAGGATGGGAAGCCCCAAGTTAATTGGTAGGTTCCTCCGACTCGCCCCTCGCGAAATCGGATCGGATGGACGACCGCTCCAGGGTGCGGCGTCGAACGCCCCCCGACGTCGTCCACAGTGCCGTTGATGCCGGGATGCCGATGACATTCGACCCCGGACTTTGATGCCCTTGAGCACTGGAGAACCGGGGGCTGTGCGGAGATAGTCAATCCAGTGATCTCGTCGCCGCCATAGGAGGAAGATCATGTCGGCTCAAACCCAACGCCGTCTGGAACGGCCCGAAGAGCGAGTCGTCGCGGGCGTATGTCACGGCCTCGCCAACTACTTCGACATGGATCCCGTCGTGGTTCGAATCGTGTTCGTGATCCTCACCGCAGCCGGTGGCGCAGGAGTGCTTGCGTATCTGATTCTTTGGATCGTGATGCCGACAGCTGGATCCACGGTCGCGACCGGCGGAGCAGGAATCGGCGAGGGAGTCCGCAACATGGCGACCGAATTGAAGGACGTCGGGCGCGAGTTCGGCAGCTCGGTGGCGGGCGCATGGCCGCCTCCGCCGCCCCCGACTTACCCGTCGGGCGGCGTCGACCAAGCGCCGAGCTCGCCGACGGTGCGGCGTGCTGGGTATCGACACGAGCGCGGTGTGCCGATTCTTGGCCTCGCTTTCATCGTCCTGGGGCTGTGGCTTCTTCTCGCCAATCTCGGAGTGCTCGACTGGGCGAGCGCGCGATACGTCTGGCCGGTGGCTCTTGTGGTTCTCGGCTTGGCCCTGCTCATCCGGCGTCTGCACTGAGCAACAGATCGCGACCAACTTCATCGTCTCGAAAGGGTCTACAGCGCAGGCTTTGGAAACCCCCTCTGAGAGAGTCGCCGCCATCGGGTCCACTACCGAGCAGCGGCGGCTCTCTCCACCACCAGGCTCGTTCAGGGCTTCTTGACAACTGTCGAACCGCCCGTAACGGTGACAGCGCTGGCCGCGGTACCAGCAGTCGCCGTCCCCGGCGAAAGCGTGGTGGTTGTGGTCTTCGAGATGACGCCGTCGTCACCGACTGTGATGACGGTGGTCAATCGTCGTGCCGAGGAAGGGAATCGAACCCTTACGCCCTTACGAGCACAGCGCCCTGAACGCTGCGTGTCTACCAGTTCCACCACCTCGGCGAGGTGCCCGGAGATGGTATCAGCGGCTGACGGTCCCGCCCCAACGATCTCGCGATTAGTGGAGGCCCCACGACGCGATGTCGTCATACCGGGCGGACTCCGGCCCGATCGACGGCATCGGGGCGGTCGGCGCGGGCGATCTGAAGACGACCGACACCTTTGGCGTATACAGAAAGACTGCAGGGGCATCGTCAGCGATCAGCGCGGCGACCTGGGCGGCCGCGCTGATCCGAGCCGCGCGATTTGAGGACTCGGCGAGCATGTCCAGCGCAGCATCGAGGAATGGGTCGGGCGTGCCCGCCGACACGTTGTATCCATGCGGCGGGGCCGCATTCGATCGCCAGAACGCGCTGACGTCCGGATCCGGCACTGGGTTCCAGACGTCCATCGCCAGCTGAAAGTGACCGCTGGCGAGGGTACCGCTGAGAAAGCTCTTCGGGGCGACGGTGCTGACGGTCACCCGCACGCCGATCGGCGCCAGCTGCGCCGCCACCTCACGAGCGACGACGGGCAGCGGGCTGATGTCCGGCACTGCCAGCGTATAGGCCAGCTGCGTCGACTCCTTGTGGCGGGTGCCGTCGGCTCCCATGACCCAGCCGTTGGCCTGCAGCACTGACGCCGCGACCTCCGGTGATATCGCCTCGATCGCCGCAGGACCGACCCAGGGAAGCCCAGCTGAGAACGGGCCGGTCTGGATCACACCCCCGCGACCGTCCAGCGCGCCGGCCACCACTGCGGAACGATTGATGGCGATGCCGATGGCGTGGCGCACGACAGAGTCGGCGAGGCCCGGGACGCGCTCGTTGAACATCAGATCGGCAAACTCAGGTGTGGTCATGCTCTCCGCCTGCGCGCCCTTCACAGTCAGGAGGCTCGCAAGGTCCCCGGGTGTGGTGGCGAGGAGCGCCCCGATGCTTCCCTGGGAAAACGCGTACGCCGCATCGGCGAACGTCACGAAGAGGCGAAGCTCGTAACTCTTGATGTTCGGCCGCACCGGCGCGTGTGGATTGGGCTGCAGCACGACCGCGAGAGCAGCCGCCGACTGGACGTCGTACGGCCCCGAGGTTGGGAGCGGCAAGGTTGGATGCATTGCCGCCGCGACCAACTCAGGAGCCGTCAGCCCACCCAGGGGCAGGATCGGCATCTGGGTCAGCGTCGCGGCAAACGAGGCGCGTGGCGCCGGCAACGCGAAGGTGACTGTGGACCCCGATCCGGTGACCTTGACCCCGCGGAGTGCGGTCGCGAGCGTCGGGGCGCTTGCATCGGCGGAGAGCGCGAACCGCACGGTGGCAACGACATCGGCAACCGTGATCGGTGCGCCATTGGACCACTGCACGTTCGGTGGCAGCACGACTTCGTAGATGAGCGCGTTCGAGCTCAGCCCGTAGGACGTTGCGAGATCGGCCGTCGGATACCCGTCCTGGTTGAGTTTGAGCAGTGATCGGTACAGAAGGTGGCCGACGTCGACGACCGCCGGATCGGAGGTATCGACAAGTGGGTTCAGGGACATCGGCCGCTCGGCAACCACCAGTCCCTCGGTGAACTGCGGGCCGCCGATCAAGCCGAAATGCAGCGAGAGCGCGAACCCGAGAGCACTGATCGCCAGCAGGCCGAGGGCCGTGCCGGCGAAGACCTCAATCGGCCGGTGCCGGCGGAGCCACCTTACTTGGTGACGTAGGTGGCGAGGATCGAGACGACGACGAAGAGCGCGATCATCGCTGCCGAGAACCGCAGCAGGCTGGCCTCCAGCCCGCGCCGGCGCCGGTACCCGCCGCCGGAGTCTCCTCCTCCACCAATGGTTCCGCCGAGTCCGGTTGACTTCGGGGTCTGGAGGAGGATGCCAAGGACCGCCAGGACCCCGATCACCACTTGGGCCAGTGCGAGAGCGGTCTTCACGCAACCACGCCTCCTTGACAATGCATCCGGCCGAGTATAGGTGGATCGGCGCGATCCGATCCCCATTTCGTGCCTTGGCCTGACCTCCTGGCTACACGGATATGTAGTACTGTGTCCGCGAGATGTACCGGTTGCGTATGCGGCTCGGACCGATATGGCGATGGGTTCTCGCCGTGCTCGCGGCGGCCGCACTGGTGGTCGGGTGTGCCCAGATCCAGGCGTCCGCGGTGCCCCCACCGCGCCCCGCGCCGCTCCTGGGACCAGCTCCGGCGGTGGAGGTCGGTGCCGATAATGTTGCCCTGCTGCGCAGCGGGACGGCGACGTTCGCCCGCTTGCGCTCGCTGATCGATGCTGCCCGGGTGAGCATCCACGTCGAGGTCTACGAGTTCGGCCAGCACGGCCTGGCCGCCGCACTGGTCGCGGCGAGGTCCAGGGGAGTCGCGGTGACGGTCATTGACGATCCGTCGGAATTGACCAGCGTCGCGACCGCCGCGCTGCTCCGCACCGGCGGCATCGACGTCGTCGACTACCCGGTCCGCAAGCAGATGATCGACCACGTCAAGCTCCTGGTCGTCGACGCCACAGTTGCGGTCGTCGGTGGCATCAACTGGGGAGTGAAGTCGCCGGCAAACCACGACTATGACGCCGAGGTCCGCGGTCCGGTGGTACGCAATCTCGATCGCGTCTTCGATCGAGACCTGGTCACCTGCGGCCGCAGCGTTTCGATCCCGGACGCCGCGGCCGATTCCTCGATCGACGTTGCCGCGACCCTCCCCGCCGCGGAGATCCGTCCGCTTGCCATGGGGGTCATCGACGGCGCGCAGCACACGCTCAGCCTGGAACTGTTCGTGCTCACCGACACCGGGGTCGTCCACGCACTCGAGGCCGCGGCACTCCGCGGTGTCGCAGTCCGCGTGCTGCTCGACCCGTCGCAACCTTCGAGCGACCCCTCCTACGCGGCGCTGCGCAGCGACGGCATCCAGGTGAGGTGGTATCGGAGCCGGGGCGAGTTGCTCCATGCCAAAGCGATCGTCGCCGATGCGACCTCGGTGCTCTTCGGGAGTGCGAACTGGTCCGGCGGCGGGTTTGCACGCAACCACGAACTCGATATCGAGCTGATCTCGGCGCCCGCTCTCGCAGGCGAGATGCTCGCCCAGATGCACCTCGACTGGGCGGCGAGTGCATGAGCGCGAATTTGACAACCGACCGGTCTCGATATATCGTTGGTACATCGAATCAGCCGCCATGGAGCGAACCGACATGACCCGAGAACACCCCCATCCGACATCCCACGACGACTGGGCAAGGACGCGCCACGAAGCCGCCGCACGTTTCCACCACCACGTCCGCGAACACCTCGAGCATGGCGCTCGAAACCGCCACCGCCGCGGATGGCCACCCTTCGATGCACCGGACTTTGCCGCCGGCTTCGGTGGTCCCGGAGGCTTCGGTCAGCACTTCGGGCCGGGCAGGCGCGCTGCGCGCGGAGACGTGCGCGCCGCGATCCTCGTGCTCCTCGCCGAGAAGCCATCCCACGGCTATCAGATCATTCAGGAACTCGAGCGGCGCAGTGAGGGCGCCTGGCGGGCAAGCCCCGGGTCCGTGTACCCGACCCTCCAGCAACTCGAGGACGAGGGCCTGGTCCGTGCCGTCGAGGCCGACGGCGGTCGCCGCGTCTTCGAGCTGACCGACACCGGCCGCGAGGAGGCAACCAAGCTCGCCGCCGGCCCTGCGCCCTGGGCGGAGGCCGCGGGC
This sequence comes from Candidatus Dormiibacterota bacterium, assembly GCA_003135895.1. GTDB lineage: Bacteria > Chloroflexota > Dormibacteria > Aeolococcales > Aeolococcaceae > Palsa-851. Next base: position 5,410 of record PNBE01000042.1, on the reverse strand, counting down.
TCGGTGGGCGGCGGCCATCGCGATCTTCGCGATCAGGCGTTGCAGTTGCTCGCCGCCGTCTGGCAGGTCGGCCGGGCAGGGGATGCGGCACACATCGCCGAGGCGCACACCATCCTCCGCGAAGCTCGCCGGAAACTCTATCTGCTCCTCGCGGGGAGCGAGTCACCATCCGAGAAGGCCGAGGACTGACGACAGGCACCTGTCGCCGGCGCTCCCCACGATGGGCGCATGCCCCAGAACGCCGCGATCATCGACGCCGCGACCCGCTTCCTGCGCAGCAACCCGGAGTTGCTCGCCTTCGCCCGTCGCGGCGCCGGTGAGACCGGTCAGCCGGTCGACGAGCTCCTGACCGATGCGGTCCGCCGGATCCGGAGGTCAGGCTTCGAGGCGATACCGAAGGAACAGGTGATCGTCGGACCGCCGCACCGACTTGATCGCCGCCTTCAGAAGCCCATCTGGGGCGGCAGCCCACCCGCCGACGACACCCGGCCGCGGGTGGTCGTGATCGCGTCCGGCGATGCGTGGGGAGATGGTCAGAAACAGTTCATGCACCATGTGGTCCGCGAGCAGACGGCCGAACAATGACGGGCCGCCCTCGCACAGGAGGAGTCCCGGCCCGAGCGATCGCGTCACCGCCGCCACGACGCCGGCCCCGCTGACCCCTTCGTCTTCTCCGACCTCGATTACCGTCACCAGCGGGTGCACGGCGCGGACCTTGACCGCTCCCTTCGCCGAGGTCACCACCGCGACACTCGTCGCCGGGCGGTCGAGCGCGACGTGCCCCGGGAGATCACCGCTCGCCGACACCACCACAAGTGGGGGCGGCTCCGCTGCACCGGTTCGCAGGAATCGGTACGCCTCGATCGTCGCCGTGTCGTCACCGGCAACCGCAGCGGGGGTCCATTGATGCCCCGGCGTATCACGCAGATTGCCCGCGCCGATCACCACGGCGTCGGCGCTCGCACGCAGCAGGCCCATCACATAGCGATCCGCGCGCGAGCTGCCACTCAGCGATGTGGAATCGGTGCCGTCAGACAGCCCTAGCGACGCGACCCCGTCGATGGACGCGACGAAGTTCGCGATGACGTAGGGCCGTGGCGAGGCCGGAAAGCGCAGCGGCCCTCCGTAGGGAATCTCCGCAGGGGCCGGATCGCCGGCGACCGAGTCGCTGAGGACCTCGAATCCCGGCGGCACGTCGGCCGCTCAGGCGGGAACGACCGGGATGCTGTTGAGCACCTCGTCGAGCATGCGCAGAAACCGTTGCACCTTCACGGGTTTCGTCAAGTATGCGTGAGCACCTGCGGCGATCAGCTGCTTGCGGCGACGCTCGGTGGCGTCGGCACTGCACATCACGACCGGGATTCCGGCTGTTCGCGGGTCGGCTCGTAGTTGTGCGAGGACCTCGTCGCCCTGGATGTCCGGAAGGTGCAGATCGAGGACGATCAGGTCGGGGTGATGCTCGCGCGCCAGTTCCAGGGTGAGTCCGCCCTGCATTGCGGTGAGCAGATGAATCTGCGGACGCATTGAGAACACCTCCTCCATCAACCCGATGGTGGCCAGGTTGTCCTCCACATACAGCACCGTGCGTTCGCAGGTGGCAACCGGCGGCGCGACCGGCGCCTTGCGGCGTACGCGCGGCTTGGGGGCCGCAACCGGCGAGCGGTTGAGCCTGATCCAGAACGTGCTGCCGACACCGTGCTCGCTCTCGACGCCGATGGTGCCGTGCAACCCCTGGACAAGCTTTCGCGTCAACGCGAGTCCGAGGCCGGTGCCCGGAACCGTGGTTCGCTCCGCGCCAAGTCGCTCGAAGGGCTGAAACAATCGCGCCTTCTCATCGTCGGTGAACCCCGGACCGGTGTCGCGGACGGAGAGGCGGATGAACGAGGTTGAGGATCCGTTCGAACGATGCGATCCCGCGCCCCCGTCGGCCGCTCCCTCGCGTGACGCCTCCACGAAGATGTGCGCCTCGGCGCCCGAATACTTCACGGCGTTGGACAGCAGATTCAGCAAGGCCTGCACGAGTCGCTGCCGGTCCGCGAGGACATAGTCTCCGGAGCAGCCGCCAAGTGAGCGGGTGATGGTGATGTGGCGGCTGAGCGCGGACGGTGCCACCAGCCGGACGCACTCCTCCACCGTCGCCTCGAGCGCGACCGGTTCGAGCGCGAAGGTCTCTCGACCCGACTCGATGCGGGCGATGTCGAGAACGTCGTTCACGAGGCTGAGCAGGTGGCCGCTCGCCTCCTGCACCGCCGCAATCGCCTCCGTCTGGTCCTCGCGCGGCTCGCGCAACTCGAGCAGGTCGCTGTAGCCGAGAATCGCGGTGAGCGGGGTGCGCAGCTCGTGGCTCATGCGCGACAGGTACTCACTCTTGGCCTGCGACGCCTGCTCGGCGACGTCGCGCGCCTCGCGCAACTCTGCCGCCGCGACTTTATCGGCGGTCACGTCGCGGCCGATCTCGATGACCGCGTCCGGCCAGCCGACGTTGTCCTTTTGAAGCGCCCAGCGCACAGCGACGCTGATGCGGTTCCCGGCCTTGGTTGTCTGGATGATCTCGCCCTCCCAGCGCCCAACGGCGCGAAGGACGGTCAGGATCGCCTCGCGGCTCTCGGGCAGCTCCGAGCGGAGCAGCTCGCCCGCGTCGCGACCGATCGCCTCGTTGCTGCCCCATCCGTACAGCTCCTCGGCCCCCTTGTTCCAGAAGGTGATCAGCTGAGTGCGGACATTCCAGGTCGCCACAGCGTCATACGCGAGATCGAGGAGTTGCGAGCTCCGTCGCATCCGCTCCACGAGGAGCACCCGGTCGAGGGCCGGCGCCAGCGCCGTCCCGTATTGGGTGAGACGCAACGCCTCGTCAGCGCCGAAGAGCGGCGTGAGTGGTCCCGACGTGACCGCCATGACGCCGCGGCTGAGTTGCGCTTCTAGCACCACGCGGATGACGCCGCGCGAGGTCGTGGGATCCCGGGAAACCATCCGAGTGCCGCCGTAGCCGCTCATCTCGGAGACCAGCTTCCAGCCGGCTGCGCGGTCGAGTCCGTGCACGGCGAGGACCTCACCATCGTCCGTGGCGATCACCGCGCCGTCAGCGCCGACGAGACGCGCCGCCCACTCCACCGCACGCTCTGCGAGCCGCTGCCGGTCGGGCGAGTACAGCACGAGGTCGGTGAACGCTTCACGGAAGTGCTCCTCCTCGCGGGTGCGCCAGAATGCGCGCAGCCAGCGCGGCGGCTCGAAGCCGACATAGAAGAACGGCAATACCGCGAGTGCCGGAAGCGCGACGGTGATCTCTGGCTGAGTCCGTCCGAAGACGACATCGGCGCCAACCGAGATCACCAGCGCGGCGATCACGGCCGCGAACCCCAGGGTGATCGAGCGGAGCCTGGCTCGCTGCACACTCGGCATCGGCGTCGAGATCCCCCAGAGCCTCACCGCGGGCTCCACCACACATCCGAGCCAGACAACCGCGAGCACCAGGACGGTCAGACGCTGCGGCGTCGACTGGGCGCCGGCCACGGAGATGCCCACGACGCACACGAGGACGATGGTCGCCACGACGACAGCGCTGACGATGACACTCACCAGTCCACCCAGGCGGGCCATGGCTGCGCGGAACCCGAAGAACGCCCATCCGGCGGTGAGAAACAGGGCCAGCGAGAGATCACTGGTCCAGATCGCGCGGTCGCGACTGAGCATGGTGGCAGCCAGCGCCACTCCGGACGCGCAGAGCAGCACGATCGAGAGCGCGAGAAATCCGCGCGTTCGGTCGCGCTGGCGCAGCCACCCGTCCACGGTGAATGCGCCCAGCAGGATGCAGGCGCCCCCCAAAGCCCACGACAGCAGAAGGGTCGCAGTGCTCAAGGCACCGTGCAGTATCAGCCTGAATCCGCGAATTGCCCTGACTTCACTGTTTTGTGAAGTCCCGGCGCTAGCTCGCGGACGTCCCAGGAGCCCTTGATGCGTAGAGCGGATGGTCGCGGAAGACAGACATGATCTCCAGGTCGAGGTGCCCGTACGGGAGCCACGCCCAGGAGGCCAGGAAGCGCACGACCTCCGGGTCCACGAGCGTCGCTGCGAAGAAGTCGGCATCCGCCTCCGTGACGGCGCGGAGGCGGACTTTGCTGCCGGTCAGATCCATCGACAGGTGCTCAGCGTGCCGCGCCGTTCGGCGACGACCCCATCACGTCGATGACCGCGTCGGCCACCTGGGATGTGCCGACCGCTGTCGGGTCGTCGCGGTCGGGCTTCATGTCGTAGGTGACGCTGCGGCCCTCAGCGATCACGCGCGCGATCGCCTGCTCCAGTCGGTCACCTGCCGCGGTCTCGCCGATGTGATGGAGCATCAGCACGCCGCTCAGCATCATCGCCATCGGGTTGGCCTTGTTCTGTCCCGCGTACTTGGGCGCACTGCCGTGGGTTGCCTCGAACACCGCGACCTCATCGCCGATGTTCGCACCGGGGGCCAGCCCGAGTCCGCCGGTGAGGCCTGCACACAGGTCGCTGAGAATGTCGCCGAACAGATTCGGCATCACCATCACGTCGTACAGCTCGGGCTTCTGCACGAGCTGCATCGCCATGTTGTCGACGATGCGATCCTCGAACTCGATCTGCGGGAACTCGCGGCTCACCTCCTCCGCGACGCGCAACCAGAGCCCTTCTGTGTCCTTCATGATGTTTGCCTTGTGCACGGCGGTCACCTTGTGACGTCCGTTGTCGATCGCCCACTGGAAACCGAAGCGGAACACGCGCTGGGTGCCGAAGATGGACGCCGGCTTGATGCTGATGCCGGAGTCGGAGCGGATCTTCCGTCCGCCGAGCCGCTCGATGTCGGCGATCAGCTCGAGTGTTGCCGGATCTCCCTCGGGAAACTCGATCCCGGCATACAGGTCCTCGGTGTTCTCGCGTATGACCACGAGGTCGACGTTCTCGTAGCGGCTGCGCACGCCCGGATATGACTTGCACGGCCGGACCAGCGCGAAGAGATCGAGCTCGCGGCGCAGTGCGACGTTCACCGACCTGATTCCCTTGCCGATCGGTGTCGTCAGCGGTCCTTTGATCGCCACCTTGTTGCGACGGATCGACTCGAGCACGTGCGCGGGCAATGGGTCCCCGTACTGCTCCATTACCCCGAGCCCGGCGTCGTGGACCTCCCAGTCGATGGCAACGCCGGTGGCGTCGATGACGCGGCGCGCGGCATCGCTCACCTCGGGTCCCACCCCATCGCCGGGAATCAACGTGATCGTGTGTCGCGCCATGCTGTTGCTCTCCTCAAATGTGCTGGAACCGGGAAGTCTGACAAACTGCGCGGCGTGTGGACCCGCGGGCTCGCGCGCTGGTACGAAATGCATGGACGTCATGACCTGCCGTGGCGGGCGACCTCTGAGCCGTGGGCAATCCTGGTCAGCGAGGTGATGCT
>PNBE01000091.1 GCA_003135895.1 Candidatus Dormiibacterota bacterium | reverse complement strand
GACGTGCTCCTGTATCGACAGGCGGTGGCCGAGGGTGGCTCCAACATTCGCGTGCGCGCCGGCGAGGTCCTCACCGAGCGCGACCTGCTCCTGGCGCTGTTGCTGCCGTCAGCGGACAACATCGCCGAGACACTGGCTGCCTGGGTCTCCGGCGACCGGTCGGCATTCATCGCCCGTCTCAACGCAACCGCCGTCGCGATGGGTATGCGGCATACGCACTTCGCCGACCCCAGCGGTCTCAGTGTCCGAACGGTTTCCACCGCTCTGGATCTCGTGGTGCTGGCGCGGGCGGTCATCGCCAACCCCGCGCTCGTCGGCGTGGTGTCAACCGCCCACGCGGCTCTGCCTGACGGCACCGTCCTCAACAACCTGGACATCCTGCTCGCGGTACAAGCGGGCTGGTTGGGCATCAAGACCGGGTGGACCGGCGCCGCAGGGGGATGCCTGCTCTTTGCTGACAGGACGTCCTACGACACGGGACAGGTCATCACTGTGTGGGGTGCCGTCCTTGGCCAGCCGCCACTGGCCTCCGGCGACCCGGCACATCCGGAGCTCGGCCAGGCGTTTGCCTCAGCGCGGAGCGCGGTCGTCGCCGCGATCGACACCTACGCTTCTGTCGATCTCGGGGCATTGCGACCTCAGGTGTCCGGGTCGATCTCGACGAGATGGGGGCCCGGTTCTGATGTGCTGATCTCGACGCACGCGCCTGTCCTCGCGTTTGTACGTGCCGGCGCGCTGCTTCGCCTCCATCTGACCGTCCTGTCCCCGCGTGCGCCGATCGCTCCGGGGGCGACCATTGCGGAGATCACCGGCGTGCTGAACGCGAAGACCTCGATAACCTGGAAGGTGGTCAGCACCAGCGCGATCGGCGCACCGACCCCGTGGTGGAAGCTGTTCTCAGCCTGAGGGGCGTGAAGTCACCACGCAGAGTCGGTTCGCTCCGCGGCGTCGTGCAGGGCGGCGAGCACTTCAGCGTCGTGTCCGGCAAGGTCGGGCGCGACCCGCAGGCTCTCGACGCGATCCCTCGCAGTGACCATCTCCAGCTCGTGGAGTCCCAGGTTGGTCTTGGTGGTCAGATGACCCTTGTATCCGGCCAGTGGGGTGCGCCACTTCTGACGCAGCGCATGGGGCGACAGCTCGCCGGCCTTGACAGTGAACCCGGCACCCCCGCGTGCCGGAAACAGGCGGAAACGAAACGCGTTGCGCCCGGCCTTCGCGCACTGCTCGCACCGGCCATACCGCTCATCCGGGATCTCGGGGCGCTTCATGCAGACGCGGCACATTCCGCGAGGATACCGTGAGGATCGTGCCGTACGAGACCACGTTGCGCGCTTCTCGACCCGCAATGACCGGTCGCCGCGAGGAGCTCAGCTGGTTTGACACCGCGGCGCGCAGCACCTAACATGACCGCTCGTTCGTTCAGCCGCGCAGAGGAGCGCTTGTTTGTGATCGCAACGCAGTGCATCGGAATCGGGCTCAGACCCAACTTGGGGAGAGTCCGCATGTCGGGGGTCGCTCCTTGAGTCTCTGAGCATCGAAGAGCTCTGCTCACAGGATCGTGCGGCCCGGCCGGCACGGTCCTTTTGTTTGTCCAGACAGCAACGTGAGCAGGAGAAATCGGTGTCCAGGGTAGGTGACGGCGGCATCGCCGTCGAAGTGATCAAGCTGGTGAAGTCGTTCCGGCGGGAGCGACGGGCGCGGCCGTGGGGGCGCGGTCAGCATGCACAGGAGTTCAAGCGCGCGGTCGATTCCGTCGACCTGTGCGTGCGCGACGGCGAGATGGTCGCGATCGTCGGGCTGAACGGCAGCGGCAAATCGACTCTGCTCCGCGTGCTCGCAACGCTCACGATTCCCGACGAGGGAAGCGCGAGTGTCTTCGGCCACGACGTGGTTTCGGACAGCCACGAGGTGCGCCGGCATGTGAATCGAGTCTCGGTCGAGGCGAGCTTCTTCAAGGAGATGAGCCCGTGGGAGAACCTCTCGTACGCGACCCGTCTTTACGGGCGCGGCGGCCGGGGTACCCGCGAGGCGGCGGTCGCGGCGCTCGTCCGGCTGGGATTGCCGCGCGACACCGTGGACCGGCCGATGAAGCAACTGTCGCGTGGGCAGCAGCAGAAGGTCGCGATCGCGCGGAGCCTGCTGACCAGTCCCTCGTTGTTGCTGATGGATGAGCCGACGACCGGTCTCGACCCNNCGATCGAAGCGCGAGGTGCAGGGATTCGTACGTGACATCCGGCTGCAATCCGGCGTGACCGTGCTGCTCAGCACCCACGACCTCGAGGAGGCGGAGCGGCTCTGTGATCGCGTGGTCATCCTCGACCGCGGCCGGATCCTGGCCGAGGGCACGCCGCAGACGCTGCGCGCGGAGCACGGAGCCTCCGGCGACGGATCCTCGCTGGAGGACGTGTTCCTCCGCCTGACCGGAAAGAGCTTCAACGACGACAGCGAAACCCAGGACGACGAGGAGGAAGTGCGATGAGTGCCGGCATTCAAGACGTCGACCTGCGCTCACGCGGGATACGTCTGGAGGCCAACGCCTTCCTGGGGTTCTTCGAGCGCCAGCGCAACCTCTACAGACGCTACTGGATGTGGGAGGTCGTGTGGCTGGTGTACAGCATCGTCAGCACGCTCAGCATCGGCTACCTCGCGTCGGGGCTCGATTCGTTCAGCGGCTCGAACGCTCACGTCAACATCGAACAGGCCCAGCTGTACCTGCTCGTCGGTTCGCTGCTCTGGAGCTACCTGTCGCTGATGTTCTTCGACGTGTCCTTCGCGATCGCATGGGAGCGCTGGGAGGGGACCATCGAGTACACCTTCATGGCGCCGGTCCGGCGTGTCACCCACCTGCTCGGCATCTGCTCGTTCGCGATCGTCTACGCCATGCTCCGCAGCGTCATCATCCTGGTCGCGATCGCGCTGGCCTTCCACCTCGATCTCTCGCACGCCGATATCGGGTCGGCGCTCCTGGTGCTCGCCGCGGCGACCTTCCCGGTGCTGGGCCTCGGCATCTTCACGTCGATCCTTCCCCTGCTGTCGCCGGAGAAGGGTGAGCAGATGACCGTGGCCGTGCAGGGCGTCCTGCTGCTCGTGTCCGGCGTCTACTACCCGTTGACCGTGCTGCCGACGGTGTTCCGCATCATGGGCGACGCATCACCGCTGACCTACACGCTCACCGGGATCCGTTCGGCGCTGCTCGAACACGCAGGCGCTGGAGCACTGCTCGGCACGATCCTGCTGCTCCTCGCCATGGGCGCCGTGCTGATTCCCAGCGGGGTCCTGGTGTTCGCCAAGGCAGAGCGCCGGGCGAAGCGGCTCGGGCTGCTCAAGCGCAATGGCTAAAGGTCGAGGTGGTGGCTGTAAGCGGGGAACACGGCAACGCTCCCGCCGGTCATGCCTCCCTCGAGCTCGCCGTCGCGGGTGAAACCGAGCCGCTCCGCGACGGCAAGGCTGCGCCGGTTCTCCATGCCCGCATGGAGCACGATGCGGCGCGCTCCGAGGACGTCTCGGACCCACTCGATGAGGGCCTGAGCGGCCTCGGTGACGTAGCCCCGACCGGTGCGGTCGGTGGCGAGCCAGTAGTGGATCTCGTATTCGGTGTCGGTTGCGCGCATCAATCCGATGACGCCGATAGCCAACCCGTGCTCGGTGATCGCGAAGGCCGGTGAGCCGGACTCCCATTCGGGAAGAGCCCGGTCGGTGTAGTCGGACTGGGCGTCCATGGACAGGTCGACGGCCCAGGGCATCCAGGGCAGCAGTTCGGCTCGTGAACCGAGTGACGCCTGGAAGAGGTCACTGTCGTGGGCATGGGAGACGGGTTCCAGGACCAGCCGAGCGGTGCGGAGCGGCTCCCGAGGGGCGTTGCTCATAACTGACGGTCTAGCAGATGAAACGCCCGCGAGTCCCGTTGCGTTGACGAACACACTCACAGGTGGGTATATTTGTCCGTGTGAATGTCGAGGTGAGGGCCGTCGGCTTGCGGGCGATGCGTGACAAGCATCACCTGACCCAGCGTGAGCTCGCGCGCCGGCTCGGGGTCACCCAGAACTACATCCCCGCGCTCGAGGCGGGAACGCGCAATCCTGGCCCCAAGCTCCGCCAGTCGCTGATGCAGCTCTTCGCCTGCGATTTCGAGGACCTCTTCCAGGTCGTGATGGTCAACCCGGTCGACCATCACGAACAGGTGCTGCGACCTGAGGGCGGCGTTCGCGGAGTCTGAGGCGCGGCCTCTTCTGTCTGACCCGGGCACGGTCCCCGCTGTCGCGCATGGCATGCGTCCGTACAATCGCGCCGTGCCAGGCTCGTCCGATCTGCTCCTGCTCGAGGGAATGTCGTTCTACGGCTACCACGGTGAGACCGAGGCCGAACGAACCCTCGGGAACCGTTTCCACGTCGACGTCGAGGTCCGCCTGGATCTCTCCATCGCGGGGCGCAGCGATGACATCGCCGACACCCTCGACTACTCCCACGCCTTCGCGCTGGTACGCGAGATCGTGGAGCAGCACCAGTACAGCCTGCTCGAGGCGCTGGCTGATCGGGTCGCCGCGACCCTGCTCGGGGAGCCCAGGGTTGCGAGCGTCAAAGTCCGCGTGGGCAAGCAGCCGCCGATCCCCGGATCGATCGATCGTTTCTGGGTGATCATCGAGCGACACGCCGGAGACTCCGGGTGAGCGCGATCATCGTGGACGGCAAAGCGGTCGCCGCGGAGCTCCGCGCGGAGCTGACCAGCCAGGTCGCCGCGATGACGGCCGCCGGCAGCGCGCCGCCTTCGCTCGCCGTCGTCCTCTGCGGCGACGATCCGGCATCGGCCATCTACGTGCGCAACAAAGGGCGCGCCGCCGAGCGCGCCGGGGTGCGCTTCACGTTGCACAGGCCGCGGGCTGAGAGCACCACCGATGAGCTGGTCGCGCTGGTCGGGACCCTGGACGCCGACGAGACCATCGACGGGATCCTGGTGCAGCTCCCGCTGCCGAAGCAGATTGACCAGGACGCGGTCATGGCGTGCATCTCTCCAGAGAAGGACGCCGACGGGTTCCACCCCTACAACTTCGGACGGCTGGCCGAGGGGCATCCCGCGGTCGTCGCACCGGGCACGCCGCTTGGTTGCATGGAACTTCTGCGCCGCAGCGACATGCAGCTCCAGGGGAGCCGCGCCGTGGTGATCGGCCGCAGCGCCATCGTCGGACGCCCGCTCGCACTCATGCTCACCAATGCGGACGCCACGGTCACGATCTGCCACTCCAGGACACGAGAGCTCGCCGCTGTCTGCCGCGAAGCGGACATTCTCGTGTCGGCGATCGGTCGCCCGCGTATGGTCGATGCCTCGTACGTCAAACCGGGCGCATTCGTCATCGACGTCGGGACGACGCCGCAGGACGGTGTGGTGGTCGGCGACGTCGACCGCGAGTCGGTGGAGCCTGTCGCTGGATGGCTCACCCCCGTACCTGGTGGCGTCGGGCCGATGACCATCGCGATGCTGCTTCGCAACACGCTGGCGCTCGCCAGGGCGCGGCGCGGACTGGCGCAGGTCTGAGCCGATGCCATCGATGCGCATCCGCTGGAGCGAGCAGGAGGCGCGCAAGCCGTACGCGCGGCCGTTCATGGTCACGTTCAGCGGCGATGACGGCAGCGACGTCGGCAGCGTCGCCCTCAACGGGGCCGATCTCCTCTACTACACCCAGTTCCAGACTGCGGTGCTGTCGCTGGCCGGCGAGCTCTTCGTGGACACCGAGGTCGAGGCCGCTGCGGACCCGCAGCGCACCTGGCTGGATCGCGTGGCTGGCCTCATGCCGGCGATTGCGGCGATCACCATCACCCCACGCTCGACATTCGACGACAACCAGGGGCGCGTCTTCCGGCTGGTGATCAACGCCGAGGGTGGTCGCGCCGCCATCGTGGATGCGTCAGGTCTCCTCGAGTACCAGGAGTTGCAGGCGGTGATCGCCCATCAGACCGGCGCCCTCTACCGCGACCTCGCGATCGAGGGGATCGAAGACGCCGCCGACCGCCGGCGAGCCTGGATGGGAGCGCTGCGCCTGCTGGTCAGCCGGCCTGATCCCGGTGAGGCGATGAACGAGGCGTGGCACTGGGCGTGACCGCCGCCGCCTACGCCCGCGCGGTGGCGGCCCTCGACTCGGTCGCGTGGCGGGGCATCATGCCCGGTCTCGAGCGCACGCGCGCGCTGCTCGCCGCCCTCGGCAATCCCCACGTCGGGCTCCACGGCGCGCTGGTCGCCGGGACGAACGGCAAGGGCTCGGTATGCACCACCGTGGATTCAGTCTGCCGCGCCGCCGGGTATCGATCCGTGCTGCTCACCAGCCCGCACCTCATCTCGTATTGCGAGCGCATCGTTCGCGACGGCTCGCCCATCACCGAGTCGGAGTTCGGAGCGCTGATCGCTCGTGTCGGGGCGGCCGCTGAGGCCCTGCCCGAAGAACTCCAGCCAACCGGGTTCGAAGTGCTCACCGCCGCCGGCATTCTGGTGGCACGCGAGGCCGATGCCGAGGTGCTGGTATGCGAGGTCGGCCTCGGCGGCAGGCTCGACAGCACCAACGTCCTCGATCTCGGGGTCGCCACCGTCACCAATGTCGCCCTCGACCACCAGGACTTGCTCGGCGAGACGATTCCCGAGATCGCGCGCGAGAAAGCGGCGATCATCAAGCCTGGGAATCGGGCGGTGACCGCCGCGACCGAGCCCGGGCTGACCGCGGTGCGGGCGCGAGCTGCCGAGGTGGGCGCGTCCCTGAGTGTCGTCGGCATCGACGTGCCATTCACGGGGCACTCAACAGGGATGCGCGGGGTTGCGCTGGACACCCTGTTCGACGGGCGGCCCGTTTCACTCCAGGCGCCACTTCGCGGGGCGTTTCAGGTGGCCAACATCGCCACAGCCGTCGCCGTCTGCGACGCGCTCAGAGCGACCGGCATCGCCATTGACGCCGGCGCGGTGGTCCGCGGGTGCGAGAGCGTGCGCTGGCCCGGACGGATGGACTGGATCGCCGGCGAACCGCCGCTGCTGATCGACGGTGCCCACAACCCGGCCGGCATGGCAGCGATGGTCTCCTCGGCTCGCGAGCTGATCGGCGGCAGGCGATGCGTCGCGGTGTTCGGGGTGATGCGCAACAAGGACGTCAGATCGATGGCCGCGCGCCTCGCTGAGCTCACTCGCGAGATCGTGGTCACGGCTCCGGCCGTCGAACGGGCGACCCCCCCCGCCGACCTCGCCTGGCTCTTCGATCCGCCTGCCGAAGTGGCGACCGGCGTGCGGAGCGCGCTGCACCGCGCGCGTCACCTCGCTGGGCGCGAGGGCGTGGTCGTGGTGTGCGGCTCCCTCTACCTCGCCGGCGAGGTGCTCGAGCTACTCCGCGTCTGAGCGGTTCAGGCGGCGGCGAGAACGGCGAGCAGCTTGGCTTCGAGCGACTGCTTCGGCTGGTAGCCGACGATCCGCTCCTCTGCCTTGCCGCCCCGGAAGATCATCAGGGTCGGAATGCTCATGATGCCGAACATCCCAGGGGTGATCGGGTTGGCGTCGACGTCAACCTTGGCGACCTTGACCTTGCCGTCGTACTGGGTGGCGAATTCCTCGACGATCGGGGCGATCATTTTGCAAGGGGTGCACCACGAGGCCCAGAAGTCGACCAGAACGGGCAGCTCCGAGTCCAGCACCTCTTCCTTGAAGGTGGTGTCGGTAACAGTGACGGGGTGGGACATATGGGTCTCCTGGTTGTGGGGCAGCCGCTGATCCATCGTACTCAACTGGCGGCGTCAGTCGAAGCGGTTTTCTTTGTGGTGGTGGACGAACTCTCGGGTGTGGGCGTCTTGGTCTCGGACTTTGCAGCGTCGGTCTTGGCACCGTTGGCCGCGCTCTTCGACTCGCCGCTGTCCGACGTGATCGACGAGGAGGAGGCGCCGCGGCTGTCGGTCTTATAGAAGCCCGAGCCCTTGAAGACGATGCCCGCGGGGAAGAACTGCCGCGCCGCTGCGGCGCCGCATTTCGGACAGGGCGCGCCAGGGTTGTCGCGCATCGACTGCCAGACCTCGAACTCGGTCGAGCACTTCGGGCAGCGGTATCCGTACGTTGGCAATCAATGGTTCCCTGTTCGCGGTTGAACGCTTCAACTCTACCCGCTGGCGGCCTCGCGCCAAACACGATGAGGTGACAGCGGATCGCTCACACCTCGAAGAGCGCCAGCCCCGTCGGCACCTTCGGGTAGAAGTACGTCGACTTCTGGGGCATCGTCTCCCCGGCGTCTGCCACTGCGATCACGTCGCTGGCGGTGACCGGCAACACGCCGAAGGCGAGGACCGCATCGCCGGCTCGAATGGCGGCATCGAGTCCGTCCGGGTCGCGGGTGTAGGTCAGCGCGCCAGCAGTGATCATCTCTGGTGACACGCCGGCCGGCCCGAGTACTTCGGTTTCCAGGACTGCGACGTCCAGCCGGTCGCGCGGCGATCCTCCGGAGTGTCGAGGACGGCGCAGCACCGCCGCGCCGTCCTGGGCCACGACGGCAAACGCGTGCTGGCCGGCGTGCATCGCGGCTGCGGCAGCCAGCGCCGCACGTCCGTCGGCCGCCGGCACCGTCTCGTAGGCGTCGTCGAGCCGTGCCCACAGATCGTCGAGGCGCAACGCGATGCCGGGTCCCGGCCGGACGAGGCGATGGGTCGGCAGGACGGTGATCCCGGGATCGTCTGCCGCAGCGAGATACACGAGACAGCGCTCGAACGCAGCGCCGGGTGGGGCATCCGCGCCGGCAGCACGCCGCTCGGCCGCATACGCGGCGGCGGTCTCGTAGCGGTGATGGCCGTCGGCGACGTAGAGGGCGGTGTCGCGCAAGGCGCCGCTGATGGCTGCGACCCGCTCGGGGTCGGCGACACGCCAGAGCAGCAACTTCTCCGAGGCGATCTCGCCGTCGATGCGTCCACCCAGCAACGCGTTGCCGGTCGCGACGCCGTCAAGGATCTCGGCGATGCGGTCGGCGTCGCTCCACACGGCGAAGACGGGGCTGGTCTGCGTATGAGTCGCGCGCAGGAGCGCGAGGCGGTCCTCCTTGGGACCCCGCAGAGTGCGTTCGTGCGGCCGGAGGTCGGACGATTCCCAGGGCGCCGCGCCCACGGTCGCGAGCAGCCCCCGCCGCCGCCGCTCGGTGCCGTCAGGGTGTCGGAAGAAGTGATCGACGACGTAGAGGCTCGCCGGGTCGTCCCGCACCAGGATGCCGAGCTCGTGCCACGAGGTCAGAAACGACGCGGCGCGCGTGTAGCGGTCATCGACGCCGTCGGTGTCGTCCGGGTAGGAGACGCCGTAGTCGATACGCACGATGTTGCGCAGGTCGCGACCGTACAGCTCCTCGCGCTGCGCGTCGGTGATGACGTCGTACGGCGGCGCGAGCACGCCGCCGAGCTTCACGTGCTCAGGGTTGTAGCGCGTGCCTGTGAAAGCCTGAACTGTGGCCATGCGTGTGCTTCCGTGGCGGACGGAGCGTCAGGCCTTCAGAGCCGCACCTGGCGGAGCTGGTCGAGCATTGCGGT
>PNBE01000072.1 GCA_003135895.1 Candidatus Dormiibacterota bacterium | reverse complement strand
TTGATCGGAACGACGGTGACCTCGTTGCGCTCGATTGCCTCTCCCGCGTCGAGGGTGACGGTCTTGCCCACCAGGGGCAGTGCATCGATGGGCCCGACCCGAACGCGAAGGGCCTCGCCGTCGCCTACGGCGGCATCCGCTAGTGGAGAGAGCCACTTGCCGTGGTCGGCGGCGATGCGCGCGCACAGCAGTTCCGCCGGAACGTGGACGAACGCATAGCTGCGGAGCAGCACCTGTTTCCCCAGAATGAACTGGTTGCCATCATCCCGCAGGCGCTGATCTCGGACTAGGGCACAAAGTCACCACTCTGCCCAGAACGTGCTGCCAGGCAGCAAGTGCCTCCCTACCGTTGCGCGGCACGTGCGCAATCGCCAACATCGCGATCGGTGACGTTGCTGAATGGCGCATCGACCGATCCCCCGGCCCTGTGGGTGCCGATAATCCGGTTCACATCCGACTAGGCGCCGCCAATCCCTCCCCCGGGGTTGAGGCCAGCCCGCAAATGGCGACGCCCCGACAGGTCATCGGGACGCCGCTGCTCGGCTACCCTGACTCGCCCGCCATCCTCTTGATGATGCACTCCGGGTGGTACAACTCACCGACCAACAGGTAGACGTCTGAATCCCTGGAGACTCCTACCTTCTCGTGACAGCGTTGGCAGATCCTCCCTGTGCCGCCGGCCGCCACGGGAGTGTCCGGTTGCCTCACTGCCATCCAGCGGGGCGGCCCTTCGTCGCCTGACCTCAGGACGTTGTAGACCTTGGGCATGGCTGATCCTCCTGTGGCCGCCGATAATGAGGGATCGTGCGCTTCTGCTCGCGCTGTGGCATTCCTGGACCGTCACCCTGCCCATACTGTGCGCACGAGTTGCAGCAGCAGCGACCGTCGACCCACCCCTCCCCGGGTGCCGCTCGCATCGTCCTCGCGATGCGCGACGCCGCGCGGCTGTGGTCCGCGACAGCACGCCACCCGGCAGCAGCGTCAGGCTTCGCTAAAGCTTTTCGATGGCGTCGTTGGGGGGCGTCTCCGAGTCGAGGCTCCTGAAGCGGCTCGGGGCGCCTCCCTCACTGAAGGACCATCTGGACACGTCCCTAGCTGATACTGCGGCTGAGGTCGCAGTCGCGCGCGCTCCCTTCAGCCAACTCGCCTCGTCTCCGCAAACGTAGCAGCGGCTGACGACACCATCTCGTGTTTTGACGATGAGCCGCTCCTTGTCAGCGCAGCGGGAGCATATTGTGGTCGAGAATTCCAGCTCTTCAGTCTTTCTCATCGGGAAGTGGTCCGTATGGTTGTTCGAAACCGCACATAGTCGTGGCTTCGCAACAGGATTGAGTCGGTCGGATGTTGGTGACGACGACCGACCCTTCACCCTCTTTGGGATTCGGTGGCTAGGGCGGCGGGCTACGTGTNNGGATGCCAGCCGATCAACTCGCGCGTCTCCTTCACGTCGAGACTGCGGACGACCTTGTCTGAGCCGTCGTGCTGCCTTTGCTTGATCTCAACGGTGGGCTCGCCAGGCATTCCTGGCACAATTCGCAGCCACGTCATGCCGTTCCAGTCTCCGCACTCCTCGAGGAACTCCCGAAGGCGATCGACGCTGGAGCCGAGCCAGTGTTTATGCGGGTAGGCGTTGCGAAAGAGCTCCAACTCAGTCCAGAGTGCATCGAAGAACTCTCGACGCTCTTCTGAGTCGTGGGCGTCGTACCAGGGTTCCGATGCATCCGCTTGCTCGGTCATGGATGGGCCTCCTGGCCTCTTGACGCTCTGATGGCGCAGCTTACTCAGGTGGTCGACCTCTCACCACTCGTAACCGAGAGCGTCGAGCATGTCGACGGTGCCTCCGTCGATGCTCTCCGCGACCGCGTTGTCCCAACAGTTGCCAGGTCGGGTCAGGCTAGAACGAACCCCATGGCGTTCGAGGACGTTGGTGTACACCTCGGACGTGCATTGGCAGCCGCGGTCACGTCACGCCCACATCGACCGGCCCGTTGGCCCCCACCCGCGCAGCTTGTGTAGACGTCAAACACGACGTCGCTTTCATGGGTGGGCGTCACCGTGAGCGTGAGAGTGCCCGACAACGACGTGCCGTTGCCCGCCGCGCCCATGAGCTCTACTCGGAGCTTTGCGTCAGCCTTTCGAAGTGCGCGTCCGGGAGCATCGGAAGCTCTCTGTGACAACCGGGACATTCAGGGGGTGCTTGGTAGTAGAAGACTTCGCCGTCCTGACGCGTTCGGATGGTCAGCGTGTACTCGATCTCGCTTCCGCAATCATGCGGGCAGGGCAACGCTACATTCCCGCGATGCTGAGGCAAGTCCACAGCCACATAGCGTACGCCCCCTGCTGGAACCCAGGGAAGAAGCGTGGCGTATGGCGGTATTTGGTCGCGAGAGATGCGGGGAACACTGGGAATAAGGAGGCACACGCCAATGGCAGTCTTGAAACCGCTAAGCGATTAGGAAGGCGACAAACGCAGTCACCCACCCCGTCTTGAGCGTCGTGCCTCCGAACAAGTCGGCGGCTCCGAAACCATGCCGCTGAGCCCGCCCGCCTTACCGCAAGAGCCGCCGTCAGAAACCACCGCTCGGCGCCGACCCTCCCGTGGATCGGCACCGTCCCCAACGCCGTGGCGGTGCGCAACCTCGCAGTGCGGAAGTGCGATGAGGCGGAGCCGTACCTCCTCTGCCTGGCCCGTATCTGCCCGGACAA
>PNBE01000101.1 GCA_003135895.1 Candidatus Dormiibacterota bacterium | reverse complement strand
ATCCTGTTCATCTGCGGCGGGGCGTTTGACGGTCTCGAGAAGATCATCGAGCACCGTCTTGGCAAGCGCGTGATCGGCTTCAACAGCAAGCCTCGGGGGACTCGGACCAAGGAGACCACCAAGATGCTGCGCGAGTTGCAGGCGCAGGACCTGCTGAAGTACGGCCTCATCCCCGAGTTCGTCGGCCGGCTGCCCATCACCGTCGCGCTCGATTACCTCGACGAAGAGGACATCATTCGCATCCTCACCGAGCCGAAGAACGCGTTTGTCAAGCAGTACCAGAAGTTCTTCGCGCTCGACGACGTGGAACTGGTGTTCCACGAGGGTGCGCTCCGTGCCATCGCCGAGCGTGCGCTGGCGCGCGGCACCGGTGCTCGCGGTCTCAAGTCGATCATCGAGGACGTCCTCCTGAACAGCATGTTCGAGGTGCCGAGCCGGCCCGATATCAAGCGCTGCGTCATCACCGAGCAGGCGATTCTTGAAGGGATCGAACCGCTGCTCCTCACCGAGGAGCCCAAGCGTCGCGTCGGTGCGACCGAGGAGGCGGCGCAGGAGCGTACGGCCTGAGCGTGAGTGGCAGAGCCGTCGCTCTCGCTGCGGCGGCCGTGGCGGTGTTCTTTGCGGTGACTCTGGTCACGCTCACCCATGTCATCAGCAACAGCGCTTCGGGGTGCGCCATCGCGGCTCCGCGACCAAGCCTGCCTGCATCGCTGCGCGCGCTCGGCGGATTCGACCAGTCATTCGACGCCACCAACCCGAATGCGCTCGCGCAGGTCGGTCAGAACGCCGCGGCCGTGGTGAGCCCGAATCTCGACGGGGCGATACCGCTGCAACCCGTGAAGGTCGCCGCCGCCGCCGCCGGCCAGCCGGCCGCTGTGGTGGTGCCGCTCGCCGCCCGGGACTCGGCCGGCAACGGGACGCGCCTCGTCGGGCTCGTCTCTTTTTATGTCGGCTGTGGTGGGCGCGCCTACTTCGGATCCGTCGCGAATATCGCCGCACAGGGATCGGGCGCTCCCGTGACCTTTCCCGCGGTGGGGGAGAGCACTGCGGCCGCTCAGCTGGCCACCTCGACCCCGCGGCTCATCTACAACAGCTCGCCATTCACGCCCGAATGGCGCAACGCGCAATCCGGCGCGACCATCCCGGCGGGCGAGTAACACCCGGTCGGCCCATATACTCAATCGCCCAATGGAAAAACATTTCGACTGGTCCAGCGTCGAACCCAAGTGGCGTGAGCGCTGGCAGGAGCTCGGCGTCGGACATGCCGATGTCACAAGCACCAAGCCCGCATTCGTCATGGCGCTCCCACCGCCCAACATCACCGGAGCGCTGCACATGGGACACGCGTCGACGTTCTCCATCCAGGACACCCTGTGCCGGCAGCGTCGGATGCGTGGCTTCGAGGTGGAGTGGTGCCCGGGGACCGACCACGCAGCCATCGCCACGCAGAACGTCATTGAGCGGCAGCTCGACGACGAGGGCACGACCAAGGAGGCGCTGGGCAGAGCCGCGTTCCAGACGCGCGTCGATGCGTGGTATGAGGAGTACGGCGGACGCATCTATGAGCAGATGCGCAGGATGGGGTACACCTGCGACTGGGAGCGCTCACGTTTCACGCTCGACGACCAGTACGTGCACGCCATCAGAGTGGTGTTCAAGACGCTCTTCGATGAAGGCCTCGTGTATCGCGGGCCGCGAATCGTCAACTGGTGTCCGCGCTGTCGGTCGGCCATCAGCGATGAAGAAATTGACTGGCAGGAGCACACCGACACGCTCTACTACCTCAAGTATCCGGTCGAGGGTGGGGGCAGCATCACGGTCGCCACGGTGCGGCCCGAGACCATGCTCGGCGACACCGGCGTGGCGGTCGCGCCTGGCGACTCGCGCTACACGGCATTGATCGGCAAGCATGTGACCCTGCCGCTGACGTGGCGTGTCGTGCCGATCTTCGCCGATGCCGCGGTACGGTCGGAGTTCGGCACCGGGGCGCTCAAGGTGACGCCCGGTCATGACCCGACCGACTACGAGATCGGCACACGTCATTCACTGCCGATCGTCAATGTGATCGCGCTCGACGGCACCATGGACGTGCCCGCACTGCCCCAGTTCCACGGCATGCCCGCCGAGCAGGCGAGAACTGCCGTCGCGGAGGCACTTCGCGCGATGGGGGTGCTCGTCAAAGAGGAGCCCTACACGCACGAGGTGGGCCACTGCGACCGCTGCGGCACGGTCCTCGAGCCACTCGTGAGCGAGCAGTGGTGGGTGCGCATGGCGACACTGGCGGCACCGGGGATCGCCGCTGTCGAAGGTGGTGAGATCACCTTCCATCCCGCGCGGTACACCGACGTGTATCTGCACTGGATGCGCAACATCCGTGACTGGTGCATCAGCAGGCAGATCTGGCTGGGACACGCGATCCCGGTGTCCACGTGTGGCAACGGCCACCGATTCGCGTGGATCGACCCTCCCGCGCAATGTCCCGAGTGCGCGAACACGTCGCTCACCAATGACCCGGATGTGCTCGACACATGGTTCAGCAGCGGTCTCTGGCCGTTTGCGATCTTCGGGTGGCCCGAGCAGACTCCGGATCTCGAGAAGTTCTATCCCACCGACGTGCTGGTGACCGGGCGCGACATCATCTTTCTCTGGGTCGCCCGAATGATCATGACCGGCCTCAAGTTCACGGGCCGTACCCCTTTCAGCGACGTGTTGATCACCAGCACCATCCAGGCGACCGACGGGTCGCGGATGAGCAAGTCGAAGGGCAACACGGTCGACCCGCTCGACCTCATCGACAAGTTCGGCGCCGACGCGGTTCGTGCTTGGGCGGCGGCGGTGAGCACCAGCGGACAGGACGTGCGCTTCGACGAGGATCGGATCGCGTCATATCAGCGCTTCGCCAACAAGCTGTGGCAGGTGACCAACGGCTTCCTGGTCGCAAAGGTCGGCAACGGGTCGACGGCCGATCTCGACGTCCATCCGCCCAATCCGGAGACGCTCCGCGCCGAGGACCGATGGATGCTCGCCGAGCTCGGGGCAGTGGTTCGAGAATGCGACGCGGGGTTCGACGCCTTCCGGTTCCACGACGCAGTCGAGCGGCTCTACGACACCACCTGGCATTCGTTCTGTGACTGGTACGTGGAGATCATCAAGCTCCGCCTTGCCGACGCCGGCGACCATGAATCGCGCCGCGCCGCGATTTGGACGGCGGTCACCACCGTCGACGTACTCCTGCGCCTGCTTCACCCGTTCATGCCCTTTGTGACCGAGGAATGCGCGCAGCAGCTCCCCAACGCCGCGCCGACGCTCCAGCACCGCTCGTGGCCGGAGGAGGATCCCCTGTGGAGCGACGCCGAGACCACTGCCGCACACCACGAGATCGCCGAGGTGCTCGAGCTGGTGAAGCGGATCCGGGCTCTCGGTCACAGTCACCGGGTCCCGCGCGGCACCCGGGACAGGATCCGGGTGGCGGTGCGCGCCGCCGACGGCCGTGGGACGAGCAAGCACATCACCCGCCTGATCGGAGGCCTCGTGCCGGCGACCGTGGTGGACAGCCACGGACGCGGGGTCGATCCAGTGGTCGTGGTTTCGGGTAGGCTCCACGCCGAGGTGGTGATCGCCGACACCGCCGCCGACGCCAGTGCGACAGCACGTCAGATCGGCCTGCTCGAGGCAACCGTGTCGCGGCTCCAGGCACAGCTCGCCAACCCCGCGTTTGTGAACGGGGCACCCGCACAGGTTGTGGAGGAGACGCGCCGCCGGCTCGCTGAGGCCATCGCACAGCTGGACCTGTTGCGCCGCGGCCCGTCAGGAGGAAGCACCGATGCTGCTGGCAGTTGACATAGGGACATTGCTCACCCTGGTGGTGGCCATCGTCGTCGCCTACCTGGTCGTGCTCTGGCTGGCTCTGGCGTTCTATGTGGTTCGCGACGCCCGGCGGCGCACGACGTCGCCCGGCTTCACGCTCTTCGCGATGCTGCTCGGCTTCGTGCCGCCATTCCTCGGGGCGCTCATCTACTTCATGGTGCGGCCGCCGCTCACGATGGAGCAGGTACGCTCGCTCGCCATCGAGGAGCAGGTCCTGCTCGAGCCGCCGGTCGAAGGAGTGCCGACCCGGCCGTGCCCGACCTGCGGACGCGAGATCGAGCAGGAGTTCATTCTGTGCCCGTACTGCAGGACCCAGTTCGCCCGGCGGTGCACGGGGTGCGATCGCAGCCTCCGGCTGGGCTGGGGGGTCTGCCCGTACTGCGCCACAGAGGTCGGAGCACCGGCGCTGGCCCGCACCGGGAGGTAGCGTCACGATGCTGGGCGGTGGGCTCCAGCTCGCGCTCATACCCACCCCGCTGATCGCGGCGGCGATCGTCGTCTTCGCGCTGACGCCGCGCCAAGCGCGTGCGGCGCGCGTGGTTGCCGGAGCCGGCATCGCGGCCACGATCGCCTTGCTTGCGGTGGAAGCCGCGTTCCTCAACGGCAGCGGGCGCATCGAGGCATCGCTCGGAACACCGGTGGCGGGGATCACCTACCTGCTGCGGCTCGACCTGCCCGGCGCGACGCTCGGGCTTGCCGCAGCAGCAGCGGGCCTCCTCCTGCTGTTCGAGAGCGATCGTCAGCCCGGTCAGGTGAGCGCGCTGCTCGTCTGCGTCACGGGCACGATCGTGGCGGGGCTCGCCGGCAACGTGGTGATGCTCGTCGGCGGTGTCGAGATCGCGGGTGTCGGAACCCTGCTCATGATCAGCGCCACTCGTGGACGCCCGGGCCGGGGTGGGCTCGTCGCGATCGGGCTCGAGCACGTGGCAGTGCTCGGCCTCCTGGTGGCCGCCGTCCAACTGCTCAGCTCCGCCGGCACCACCGACTTCGCGGTCATCCCCGCTGGAGCGATGGGTGCGACCGTCGCCGGGCCGTGGGCCGCGGCGGGGGTCATGCGCCTGCTCTCGCCGGCCTTCGTCCCGATTCGCGGTACCCGCACGCCGACGGCCGCCTGGGCGACGACCGGCGCCATCCCGTGCGGCGCGATCGTGTTGCTGCGCCTCCGGGAGGCTGCAGCCGGCCCTCTTCCTGAGCAGATCACGATCGGGCTCGCCGCCGTGGGCGGTGCCGCCGCGATCGTGGCCGTGGTGGTCGCCCTGCGACGCTCGGGTGTCCCCGTGGTCGTCGGCAGGGCGCTCTGCGTCGTTGCCGCATCGCCGGTGATCGCGCTGACCGGCATCGCCGGCGCGTCGGCGGGAGCCGCCGTCGCCGCCGGCGTGTGCTCACTGATGCTGGTGACGGCCCTGACCCCGGCGTGGGAGCACATCGGTCGCGGCCGGGGGGGCATGGCGCTCGCGGCGTTCGCGTTCGGCGCAGCCGGGGCCCTGCCGATCGGCTTCGGCATCACCGCCCTGATCCTCGAGCTCTCCGCAACGGTATCGATCGGCCGGCCGGGAGCCGCCCTCCTGGCGGCGCTTGGCGTCGCCGGCCTGCTCGGTGCGGTGGCTGCGGTTCGCGCGGCAGCGCGCCTCCTGACCTCCGACGCCGGCAGGGACCACCGCAGGTACCCGTCGGTGCTCGCCACAGCGGCGGCGGTGGTATCGGTGATCGCTGCGGTGGTGCCCGGCAGGATCGCGACATCGGTGCTGGCGGCGCTGAATTCGGGCGGTCTCACCGAGCCGATCGGGGCCACGGCAATCCGGAGCGACGCCGGCGACTGGGCCGGCGGGTACGTCGTGGTCGCATTCGTTATCGTCGCGGCCGGCGTCTGGGCCTTCGCAACCCTCGCGGGCTGGTCGCTGGCGGCACCCTCGATCTCAGACGCGTCGGCCGCGGACGCGCGACGAGTCGTCGGCTTGGGATTCGCCCGGCGGCTGCGGCCCGCCATGGTTCGGGGAAACGCCTGGCTACGCCAGACCGACGAGTGGCTCGTGGGCCAGCCCCGGCTAGCGGTGGTCCTCGTGGGGGCGCTCCTGGCCATCGCGTTCATCCACTGATGACGGTTTCGCACTGATGCCGGTTTCGAGCTGATGGGGGCTTCGGCGGCGCTGCTCTCCGCGGCCGGTGTGATTGGCGCAGTGGTCGCGATGATGGTGGACGGGAGGCGGGCAGTGGCGATCGCGGTCGTCTTCCTCGCCGCCGGGCTCGCCCCGACGGCGGCGACCTTCGGTGGTGCCCCAGGGGTCGCGGTTCTCGGCGCGTGCGCGATCGCCGCGGTGCTCCTTGCCCTGGCGGGCTCGATTGCCGGGCGGATTCTTCCATGGTTGTCGGGGCTCGACCCGACCATCCCCGCATTCGCGCCCTCCGACCGGCTCTTCGGCCCTCGAAGCAGCCGGGCATTCGGGGCAGCGGCGGCGATCCCGGTCGCATCGTGGGTGAGCTTCAACGTTCCCATCGGCCAGATCACCACCGCGGTTCAGGGACTGCTGTTTCCGATTGCGTACGCGTGGACGTGTGGGGTCATCCGACTCCTGGTCGCTCGAACCCTCGAAGACCTGGCGGTGGGTGTCGCAATGGTGAGCGTTCCGACCGGAACCGCCTGGCTCCTCCGAAGCGGCGCAGACTCGTTCCCGGGCGCCGTGCTCGCATGCGTGGCGGCGCCGCTCGCCGCGTTCGTGGCCGGCTGGCTGAACGGTCGAGGAGCGCGACGCACCCATTCGCGCGTCGAAGCCGAAGGGTGAACCCTCTGGTAACGGCCGCGGTGTGGCTGGCGCTCGGCCTCCTGGCGTCAGCCGCGCTGCGCAGGCGCACGGCGCGGCTGGTGGCGGTCGTCCCGCTGGTTGGTGCGGGGTTGACCCTTCTGGTCGCTCGATCATCGACGGTGGCCGTTCCCCTCGGCGGGCTCGACGCGATCACCGGGCTCGACAGAGCCGGTCAGGGGGTGCTGGTCGCTGCCGGCCTCTCGATGACCCTGGTGATCCTCCTTCAGCCGTCGATCGACGTCTCGGTCGGGCGAACCATCGGAATCGTCGGGGCGGCGGCAACCATCGCAATGGCGAGCAGTGACCCGCTGGTAACCGCCCTCGCCCTGACCGCCGCGGTTGCCACTCTCGTCCTGCGCTGGATCGGGCAGTCGCCCGGACGAGCGACGCTCGCTGCCGGCCGGGTCACCGGGACGGGCACCGCGGCGCTGATCGCCGCCTCGCCACTCCTGCCACTGGCCGGCTTCACCACCGGCGATCGTCCGATCGTGGTCGGCGCCCTACTCGCCACCGGCGTGGCCGCGCTCCTCGCGGTATACCCGCTGGGCGGCTGGGCGGCGGGGATCATGGCGTCGCTCAGACCACTCGACATCGCGCCCTGGCTGATCCTGCTGGTGCCGGTCGTGCTGCTCATCGGCGAACGCATTCCGGGCGGAGTCCTCGGCGACGGGAGCCCGGTCTTCGAGCATGTGCTGCTCGTGGTGGGGCTGGGCAGTGCCGTCTGGGGAGGGATCTGGGCCGTCCGAGGGCCCGCCGCGATGCGCTACGGACGCGTCTTCATGGCCGACATCGCCCTCTGCATCGCGGCCGTCGAAGGGGCGCCGGTCTCTCCCGCGCTGAGCGGCGCGCTGATCATCGTGATGACCCACCTCACCGTGGCGCCGATCCTGCTCCGCTCGGCGGATGCCGGCCTGCTCTGGCCGCGCCGGGTCGCGTGGGCGTTGCTCAGCGGCGTCCCACCCGCCCCGACCTTCTGGGGCCGTTTGCTGCTCCTCGAGGCGCTCGCCGCCGGGAACGTCGGATCGACGATCGCCGCGGTGATCGCGATGGCGGCGATCTTCATCGCGGCCGTCCTGGCATGCTCCACCCGGGCTCGTCTGAGGCCGGCCTCCGGTTGGAGCCGGCGGCTTCCCGATCTCGCCGCGTGGCTCCTGATCGCCGTTGGTATCGCGATCGGTCTTGCACCCCATTCGGTCTCAGCGTTCGTGTTCGGAGGCTGAGCAGATGGATCCTCTCGGGCTGCTTCTCGAGGTGGTGGCGTTCGCCGCATATCCAGGGGGCCTCTTCCTGGCGGCCATGGCCTGGATCACGGCTCGCGGCGCCGGGCTTGCTCGCGGCGGCGCGCTCGACGTCCGCGGACTCGCCGCGATCGCGATCGCGGTCGTCGCCGCGGCGATGGCGCCGCTGCCCGGTACACCGGCAGCATCGCTGCCGCCCTCCGGCGGGGCGACGCCCAACCTGATCGCGGCGGTGCTCGCGATCGTGGTCGCCGGGTCGCTCGTGGCTCCCGACCCCTGGTCGATCCGCCGCCGCATCCTGGTGGCGTTCGGGGGCATCTCGATCGTCCTGCTCGGACTGGTGGCGACCTCGTTCGCGACCACCGACATCTCCGGGACGCCCGGGAGGGCAGCTGCCGCTGCCCGCATCCTCGCGGTGATCGCCGTGCTGGTCGCGTTTCCGCTGGTGGTCAAGCCCCAGCAGCCGGGCGGGTCGGTGGCGGCTCGGGCAATCGTGGTCGCCGCTTCCCTCGAGGTCGTCCTCGCGATCGTCATCCCACCGGCCCAGCGGTGGCCGGTGGCGCCGCTGTGGGTCGCCGGCCTGGTCGTCGCGGTGGCGGCGTATGCCCTGCTGCTGCGGGTCGGACGAGCCGCCACGCAACGGGAGCACCTGTCACTGGTCGCTGTGGCCTCAGTGTGCTCGATCGCGGCGTCGGTGACGGCGGTGATCGCCGCGCGCCCATAAAGCCGTTGTGTGCGAACGCCGACTCGATCAACTGGGCGTCGCGTCGCGGTGCTAGCATGAGACGTGAGTTGGCGCGAGATTTCGATGCGGCCGTTGCGCGCGTGACCGCCACGTGATTCGAATCGTTCTCGCGTCCAGGTCGCCTCGCCGGCGCGAGCTGCTGACCAGGGCCGGGATCCGTTTCCGGATCATGGAGCCCCCCGACGACGTCTCGCTCCCTGTCGGCGTGAGCGCCGAGCTGGCAGTGCAGCTGGTCGCCCGGCAGAAGGCTGTGGCGGTGAGCAAGCTCGTCGCCGCCGGCACGTACGTCCTGAGTGCCGACACGATCGTGGTCGGTCCCCGCGGACCGCTGGGCAAGCCGCGGACGCCCGAGATGGCTCGGGAGATGCTCAACGATCTCCGTGGCAGGCGCCACACCGTGCTCACCGGCGTGTGCGCAATGTGCACCGAGAGCGATCGCGAGGCGCTCGGCGTGAGCCGATCCGCAGTCAAGTTCTGCGACTTCACCGACGATGCCCTCGACATGTACGTCGCATCGGGCGAGCCACTCGACCGGGCCGGCGCATACGCGATCCAGGGTGGCGGATCGGATTTCGTCGAGGCGGTTGCCGGCCGGATCGACACCGTCATCGGACTGGACGTCGGCCTCGCGCTCCGTTTGCTCGGTGAGATCGGCTACCCCGATCCGCTGCCGCGAACGACCGACATCATGCTGACCGCGACGCGGCAGCGGCGTCCGCTCGCGCCGCTTCGTACCGCCACCAGGGTCTGACCGTTTCGAGGAGCAGACGGGTGCGGAGACTTGCGTCGCACCTCACGGGTGTCCTCGCTATCTCGATCCTGGCGCCCCTTGCGCTGTTCGTCAGCGCGTGCAGCACCGAGGTGGCGCAGCTCTCGGTGACGCTCAGCTCCACCTTCGGAGCTGCGTACACGCCCGGGACCACTGATCCCGATTTCGTGATCACGGTGCAGAACCTGGGTCCGGGCAACGCTTCAGGCGTAGTGGTGCATGCGCTGCTACCGCCGTCGTTTCAGTTCGCTGTGACCAACACGATCCAGACCAACGGTGCTGCGCGCACGACCCCTGAAGACGCTCAGGTCGGTGTGTCCAACCCGCACTGGGGCGTCTGGTCGCTCTCGTC
>PNBE01000160.1 GCA_003135895.1 Candidatus Dormiibacterota bacterium | reverse complement strand
TGGTTACGCTGTCGCTTCAGCTCCATTTGCTCGAACTGGAGCTGCTCCTTTTCGTTCTTCGTCTTAGGCTGCGCGACAGGTATGAAGAACTCGCTGATCCGTCGCCCCGGGACCTTCTCGGCGGTGATGCCGCGTTTATCGAAGGCGTAGTGCTGAGCTGGCTCGAAATACGGGGAGTTGATGACTGGGTTTTCGATAATCTCAGGCACCGACTTTCTCCCCACAGATCGATCGGAAGTCGCAGCTCCCGCAGGCCACGTGACTCCACTCGGCTAGCCGGGGCAGTTCGTTCGCGCGCAGCGCCGTAGCCGCGGACCGGATGTGGTCCAACGTCTCTTCCTCGAGCTGCGTGCTGACCTCTTGGCGCTTGACACTCCCCTCTTCCAGCGCGTATATCTCGATGAGGTCCGCCGACTTGCCAGTCAGTTCCCGGTACCCCACCGTGTAGATGTGCAGCTGCATCACGCTGACGTCCTCGGCCTGTGAGCGATCGTTCGACTTGAAATCGACGATCGACGTCTCGTTGGTATCGAGGTGGCGGATGAGGTCGACCCGTCCGTTAACTACGACGCCACCGCCGAGTTCGAGCGAGATCGGCTGCTCCGCGTACTCGAGTCGATCAAGGTTCGACCGGTTCTGCTCCAAGTACTTGCTGACGGTCTTAATCCCTGCCTTGAGCAGCTGATCTCGCAAAGCGGGATACGCGAATGGCACGTGCAGATGTCGCTGCACCAATTCAGGCACACTTGAAGTGTCAGGAATGTGTCCCTCGAGTGACCGTTTGTGGATCTCCGCCAGCGCGTCGTGCAGCGACTTGCCGTACCCGAGCGGCTCTTCGAGTGGTGCATTGAACCCATACAGAAACCGCAGCTTGAACTGATACGGACACTCGCGAAAGTACTTAAACTGGCTGAACGTCAGCGCCACGTTGACGACGCTTGTCTTCGCACGCGGTTCGACCTTCTCTGGCAGCGCGTGCTGCGGGTCTCGTGTGAGAATGACCTGGGGCCGAGTCATCTCCGAAACGAACTGCGACGGTCGTGCGTATCGGTTGTTCTTCCCGGCAATCGGCGCGTACGAGCAGTAGAGGTACTTCTGCGCCCGCGTCAGCGCAACGTAGAAGACACGGCGTTCCTCGATGACGTCTCCGCGGTACCGGTCCGCCCCGGCGACCGCCTCCTTGGGCAAAACGTGCCAGACCGACCTGCCTCCGACTCCAGCGGCAGGAAACCGGTTCTTGAGCAGCGCCGGCACAAACACGACCGGCCACTCCAGCCCCTTGGCCTGATGGACGGTCATCACCTGGACCGCGTCCGGGGTGGCCAGCGCGTTGTCCTGGGCTCCTTCGGGATAGTAGTTCGGGGCGTTGTGAACGAGGAATCCGTAGAAAGTCTTGTGCTTCTCGTCTGGCTGGCTGTGGAAATGGATGTTCTCGAAGTCGGAGATCACTTGGCTGAACTTGCCGAGGTTGTAATAGACGATCTCGCCGTCCTTGCTTGGAATGCGCTCCTCGCGCAGATTGAGTTTCTCGAGGAAGTCGAGGAACGTCCGCTGCAGCGTGTAGACAGCTCGGCGGGTTGTCGTTGGCCATTCGCGGCGCTGTCGGACGAGTGCAACGGCAGCCTTCCAATCGTCGGCGTCAAAACCAAGCCCGGCAGCCAACCAGGCGGCCGTCAGTTCCGCCTCTGCAGTCTCCTTGACGACGTAGCCGAACAACGCGACACACGCTTGAATCTCCACCCGCTCGAATAGGTTATTGAAGCCCACAACGACCGCCGGGATGGCGGCCGCCTTGAGCGCGGCGAGAATCGGACCCGCGCTGTTCTTGACGGACCTGAGCAAGACTGCAAAATCGGAGTAAGCGAGTCCTCGTGGCTCCGCGGCGGGTTCGTCCGTGAACGGCACCCCGCGAAGGCGCTTGATCTTCGCGACGATCGCCTCAGCCTCGTCGTCCGGAGAGTCGAAGCTCTCACAAAGCACGTCCCCGCGCGCGAACTGCTGATGTCCGCCACTCCGCATTGCCTTCGCCAGTCGGCCCGGATCGTTGTTGGTAATCACGTCCCGCGCGAGGTCAACCACACCACTCGAGCTGCGGAAGTTATCAGCAATTTCACGCTGGGTCACGCTGGGATAACGCTTCTCGAACTCCAGAATGTTGTTGACGTCCGCGCCACGAAACCCGTACAGCGACTGGTCGTCATCGCCGACGACGCACACCTGCGCGCCAAGGTCATGGAGCTGGCGAATGAGCCTCTCCTGTAACGGGTTAATGTCCTGATACTCGTCAACGGTGAGATACTGGACCTGCTTCGCAAGCTCCGCACGAAGGGTCGCATCATCGGCAACACGCGCGACCGCCTTAGCCATGATCGCCGTGTAGTCTAGGTAGTGCTTGTCGGTCAGCAGGTGCTCGTACATCGCGAGCGCGGCGACGAGTGGTTTGTCCCCAAGCTTTGTAGTATCAACACTTCCTTCTCGCAGAATATCCATCGCCTGGAGGAAGTAGCCGGAGTCCAGGTAACGCTTGAGCCCAAGTGACGACAGACCCGACTTCACCGAATTGCGGTCGACGAGTAGCTTTGTCTGCACCTCGGTGAGAACCTGGTACTTGAAGTACTCGGGCACCCGTCGCTGCAGCAGGTCGAGGCAGTATCCGTGGATGGTGCCAACATACATCTCAGCAAGTCCGGGAATGTTCCCAAGCCGCGCGCGAATCCTCTTTGCAATCCTGTCCTTGAGTGCCGCCGCCGCCCGGTCGGTGAACGTNNAAGGATGTAAGAGATCCGCTCCGCGATGACCTGTGTCTTCCCCGAGCCGGCGCAGGCAATGACCTGCAAATTTCCATCGATCGAGTGGATCGCCCCGAGCTGGTCGTCCGTGTAGGTAAGGCCCTCGGCGGGAAGGGCGGTAACCTGGTCTGTCTGGGTCACGGGTCTTCGTAGACTCCTCTTGAATGCGGTAAACAAGGATAGGCCCTGGACGGCTCCACGCCGACGATCGCCC
Organism: Candidatus Dormiibacterota bacterium; assembly: GCA_003135895.1. Lineage (GTDB taxonomy): Bacteria > Chloroflexota > Dormibacteria > Aeolococcales > Aeolococcaceae > Palsa-851. The sequence goes on along the minus strand of PNBE01000160.1, from coordinate 786 downwards.
ACCGTCATCCCGGGGGCTATCGCCACGAATCAAAGGAACGGCAGTTTGCCTACATGATTGATTCCCATAGCCAGGGACGGTCGGTGACTCGACCGTCCCTTTCGCGGCATCACCATCCTCCGAGTCTCCCCGCGTCAGGAATGACAGCCGTGGTCAGAGTCCAGATCGGGATGGAAGTCGAGCCGTTTCGAGTCACTGGATTTGTCGATGGTAATGAGCCAAACAGGCGAAATAGCCGATCCTTGTGAAGGCGGAATTCCAAAGAGCGGAGCCGTGACGTAGAAGGCCTAACTTCTCATCAGCTCTCTCGGAGCGCGCTGCCATCTCACGGTGTCCGTCAACCTCGTCGATCTTGTGCATGAACGCAGTAGGGAACCCGAACTGTCCGTCGTAACGTGGGTGGCGCGTCGGGACGTTTTGAGCGCGGACCGAAGTTGATGGCGGATCGGTTCGGACCCCGGAGCGCTTCTAGAAGCACCGACTATAAGGTTGGAAACTACGCTCGCATCAGCCAGGACGTCGCGCAACCTGGGCTCGGCGCGCGCCTAGAAGCGCAAGGACGAGGCTGCCTGGGCGCGGTGAAGGGGCTTTCGGCGATGGCATAGTCAGCTGAGAGCAGACCTGTTGGCCTGTCGCGTTCCTTGCAGCACGGGCGGAGGGGAGGCAAGCAGGCGGGACGTGTGGGTATGCGATTGACTGTGGCAGGCAGGTACCGGCATCCGACCATTGACCGAGGCGAAGACACTTTCGGGTCTCACGACGAGATCTTTTTGCAGTGTGCTCGCA
>PNBE01000066.1:1225-23250 GCA_003135895.1 Candidatus Dormiibacterota bacterium | reverse complement strand
GGCATCATCATCGTCGCTGTCGCATTTCAGATTGCCAACGCGAAGTTCCTGTCGCCGCAGAACCTCGTGAACCTCTTCGAGCAGAGCAGCATCTACATGCTCCTGGCGATGGCCGAGATCTTCGCGCTGGTGCTCGGTGAGATCGACCTGTCCGTGGGGCTGGTCATGGGGTTCGGCGCGGTTCTCGTCTCGGAATTGGTGCAGCCCCAGGGCTTCAACTGGCCGTGGTGGCTGGCGATCCTCGCGACGCTGCTTATCTGCTCTGCGGTCGGCGCGATCCAGGGAAGCTTCGTCGCCCGGCTGAAGATGCCGTCGTTCATCGTCACCCTCGGCGGGCTGCTGATCCTCGAGGGAGTGTCGATCATCGTCCTCGGGGGTAGCCTCGTCGGCATCGGCAACTCCCATTTCAGCAACGAGGTCTTCGTCTACAACCTCTTCTGGGGAAGGTTCGACCCGGCGGTGAGCTGGATCCTGCTCATCGTGGTCGGAGTCATCGCCGCGGGCTGGGAGTGGTACCGCAGCGCCCGTCGCCGCCGCTCCGGGTTGGTGGCGCCGCCGGCAAGCCTCACCGCGTTGAAGATCATCGTCGCGGCGGCCGCGGGGATCCTGGTCGTCGCCCTCTGCAACGTGAACCGGGCGCACTTCGGGACCATCGAGGGCCTGCCCTACATCATTCCCATCGTCCTGGTCGTCCTCGCCACCTGGACGATGCTGCTCCAGCGCACCCGCTTCGGGCGCTACGTGTACGCGATCGGCGGTAACCCGGAGGCGGCGCGCCGAGCCGGGATCAAGCTCCCGACCATCCGTACCTGGGGCTTCGTGCTCGGCGCCCTGACGGCCGGCATCGCCGGCGTGCTCTTCGCGTCGTGGCAGGTTTCGATCACCACCAACATCATCAAGGACGCCAACAGTTACGTGCTCCTGGCGGTGGCGGCAGCCGTCATCGGTGGAACCAGCCTCTTCGGTGGCCGCGGGAAGACCATCCACGGCGTGCTCGGTGGCCTCGTCATCGGCGGCATCTACAACGGGCTCTTTCTGATCGGGGTCACATCCGAGTGGATCGCTATCGTCGTGGCGCTCGTGCTGCTGTCCGCCGGGACCATCGACGTCCTGTCCCGCCGCGGCGCGCAGACTCGGGCCTGATCCCGAACGAACGTGGTACGGGCCTTGCGGAATGGCCTTTCGGACATATGAGTCCTATGGCATCGCCGGAGTCCGTCCGGCGTCACAACCTGAGCCTGGTGCTGCGCCACCTCCATCAGTCCGGAGCGCTGTCCCGATCCGAGATCGGCGGCGATCTCGGGATGACGCGAAGCACGATCGGTGAGCTGGTCGCGGATCTTCGTGCTCGTGGTCTCGTGCTGGAAGGCGATCCAGCTCGCCTGGGTGCGCCCGGGCGTCCCTCGCTCGTGGCCCGCCCGAACCCCGAGGGAGCAGCAGCCATCACGGCTGAGATCGCCGTCAACTCGCTCTCGGCCGCGGTGGTCGGATTGGGAGGGCGCATCCTCCACCGAGCTCGAATGACCCACCGGCCGCGCCGGCTCGCGGTCGATCAGACGATCGAGGACGTCGGCAGGCTCATCCAGACCGCACAGGCTTCGATCCCCGCGGGGTGCTGGGTCGCCGGTCTCGGAATCGCCGTCGCCGGGGTTGTCCGCCGCGCTGACGGTCTGGTGCACTTCGCCCCGAACCTGGGCTGGCGCGAAGTCCCGCTGGGCCGTCTCGTCGCCGAGCGTCTCGGATCCAGCCTCCCCGTCCTCATCGCCAACGAAGCAGATCTCGGTGCTCTGGCGGAGCACACCTGGGGGGCCGGTATCGGGGTGCACCACCTTGTCTACGTGTCCAGCGAGGTGGGCGTCGGAGGCGGTCTGGTCATCGATGGCCGGCCCCTCGTGGGGGCGGCTGGATGCGCGGGAGAGGTGGGACATTTCCAGGTGAACCCGGTGGGCGAGCGGTGCCGATGCGGAGCGATCGGCTGCTGGGAGACCGAGATCGGCGGCCCGGCAATGCTGCGCCGCATCGGGATCGTCCAGAAGGACTACAAGCCGGAAGCCGTCACGCGCCTGCTCAGACAGGCGGCGTGGGGCGACCCCCTTGCCCTCGCGGCAGTTGAGGATGTCGGGCGCTGGCTGGGCACGGGCCTGGCCGGTCTCGTGAACATCTTCAACCCCCAGCGCGTCGTGCTCGGCGGCTTGCTCGGCACGATGTGGCCGGTGGTGGAACAGATCGTCCATGCGGAGTTGCGAGCTCGCGTCATGGCGCCCGAACTCGACCCGGATGAGCTGATCAGGCCAACGCAGCTCGGCGCCGATGGGCCGTTGCTCGGTGCCGCGGAGCTTGCGCTGACCCGAGTCCTGGACGAGCCAACCATGGTTCCGGCCCGTCCGGCTGAGCTGAGATCGGCGTGAAGCCCTGTTGGATGCCGTGGTTCGTCGTCGCGCGCGGGCCTTCCCCGCTTAGGCGCTGACGAGGATCGCGGGGCGGCTACCTCACCGAGCGGAGGGCGGGGTAGTAGTCGCGGAATCGACCTCGTGCCTCCCGGTAGGGTTCGATCCAGGCGGCGACCGGATCGATGACGTCGGTCACTCGCACGCAGGCGGCGGTTGCCTGGTCGAGATCGCCGAAGACGCCGGCGGCCACGCCGCCGAGCAGGGCGGCGCCGAACGCTGAGCCCTGATCCGTGGCCATGACCTCGAGCGGCATCTCGAGAGCACTGGCAACGATCTGGAGCCACAGGCGGCTTCTCGAGCCTCCTCCGGAGACCCGGCCGCGGGTGCTTGTGGCCCCCACGTCGCGAATGGTGTCGAGGCAGTCGCGCAAGGCGAAGGCGACCCCCTCCAGCACAGCCCGGGTCATCGCGCCGCGTCTGTGGGTGACCGAAAGGCCGCAGAAGGCGCCTCTGGCGTCTGGATCGGCGTGCGGCGTCCGTTCGCCGGCCAGGTAGGGGAGGAAGATCAGACCCTCGCAGCCCGGCGGCACGCTCTCGGCCTCCCCGAGCATCGTGTCGTAGGGGATCCCGGGGAGGAGGGTATCGTGAAACCAGGCAAGCGACCCGGCTGCCGACAGCATGACGCCCATGACCTGCCACCGTTCCGGGGCGGCGTGACAGAAGACGTGGACCAGTCCCTCCGGGTTAGTCAGGAAGCGATCGGTCGCGGCGAGCACGACCCCGGAAGTGCCGAGGACGACCGACAGCGGACCGGGGCCGGTAATCCCCGCTCCCACCGCGGCGGCCGCCTGGTCGCCGGCACCCGTGGCCACGGGGACACCATCGAGCATCCCGACCGCTTCGGGGCTCTCCGCAAGCTCGGGCAGCCACGACTCGGGGATCTCCAACTCCGCCAGGAGCTCGCTGCTCCAACGCCGCTCGCCGACATCGAGGAACAGCGTCCCCGAGGCATCCGCGACGTCGCTGCGATGCCCGCCGACGAGGCAGTCGCGCACGAAGTCCTTGGGGAGACAGATCCGGCGGATCCGCGCGTAGGACGCCGGCTCGTTCTCCCGCATCCAGAGCAGCTTTGGGGCCGTGAACCCGGGCAGGGCGCGGTTGCCTGTCAGGCGGAGCAGGCGGGCCTTCCCGGCCCCGGACTCCAGCGCAGCGCACTGCGGCGCGGATCGCTGGTCGTTCCACAGGATCGCGGGGCGGATGACCGCACCACCGGCGTCGAGACAGACCAGTCCATGCATCTGGCCCGAGAAGCCGATGGCGAGGACCTCCGACACGGCGGTCCTGAGGCGGGCGAGCACGTCCCGGGCTGCCACCACCCACGCCTCCGGCGGCTGCTCCATCCAGCCCACCTGCGGTGAGTTGACCGGGTATTCGGACTCGGCGACGGCCAGCACACTTCCCGAGGCGGGGTCGACCGCGATGCCCTTGGCTGACGAGGTCCCGATATCGATGCCGACGAGCGCAGCTGGACTCATCGATCTGCCCATCCTCCGTGGGAAGAGCGGTCGTGGCGCCGGCGCTCCGGCGGCTCCGCGATGGCGCTAGGAGCGGATGCCGTAGAGGTAATCCAGGGCAAGTTGGTCGAGCCGCTCAAAGGCCATGCCGCGTGCCGCGGCAGCGTCGATGTCGAACGTCTGCGAGCGCATGGAGTTCAGGGTTTCACCGGGAGCGAGGGTGGTCTGCGCCAGCTCGTCGAGCCGCGCCGCAACCAGCGCCGCCTGCACCTCGGGGTCGGCCCGGAAGGCCTGCGTTCGGTTCCGGAGGAGCAGGTAGTTGCGCATGCAGGCGGCGGCGCTCTCCCAGACGCCGTCCATGTCCTCGGTGCGCGGGGGCTTGAAGTCGAAGTGACGAGGGCCCTGGTAACCGCCGGATTCGAGAATGTCCACAGTCCAGAAGGCGCCGCGGGCGTTCCCCGCGCCGAACCGAAGGTCCTGGTCGTAACGCGGTCCGTTCTGGCCGTTGAGGTCGACGTGAAAGAGCTTTCCCTGCCAGAGCGCCTGAGCCAGCCCGTGCGCGAAGTTCAGGCTCGCCATCTCCTCGTGACCGACCTCCGGGTTGAGGCCAACCATGTCCGAATGCTCCAGCTCCGTGATGAAGGCGAGAGCATGTCCGATGGTGGGCAGGAAGATGTCTCCGCGGGGCTCGTTCGGCTTGGGTTCGATGGCAAAGCGCATGGCATAGCCCTGCTCGATCACATAGCCGGTCAGGATGTCGAAGGCCTCCTTGTACCGGTCGAGCGCGGCACGCACATCCTTTGCGGCGCCTGACTCCGCACCTTCGCGGCCTCCCCAGAACACCACGATTCCAGCGCCGAGCTCAGCGGCAAGATCGAGATTGTCCGCGACCTTGCGGAGCGCGACGCGGCGCACCTCGCGGTCATTTGCGGTGAACGCGCCGTCGCGAAATACCGGGTGCGAGAACAGGTTGGTGGTCACCATCGGGATCACCAGCCCGGCGCTCTCGACTGCCCGGCGCAAACGGTCGATCGAGTGGCTCTTTTCAGCGGCCGTCGCGCTGAACGGAAACACGTCATTGTCGTGGAAGCTCACACCGTAGGCGCCCAGCTCGGCGAGCCGGCCGACCGCCGCCACAGGGTCCAAGGGTGCGCGGACGGCGGTGCCGAAAACGTCAACGCCCTGCCAGCCGACTGTCCACAGTCCGAATGAGAAACGGTCGGCGCGAGTCGCTTGCAGCACAACTACCCCCTCACGGGCCCGCCCGCATCCTCGCATCGTCCGAAGGTTGCCGCGGGGCGATTGCAGTTGGCTCGGGCTCGCCCCGGATTATACCGTGCGCTATGAGGGGGCCAGGGACTGCCGTCGTGCTACAGCACCACGGTGACGGTTGTCGACCCGCTGCCTGATAGACCCTCGTTGTCCGTGACCGTGACAGTGATCGGGAACGTGCCCAGAAGGCCGCCGTAGTTGTGTGAGAGGACGAAGGTCGTGCCGTTGAGTTGCAGCGGCAACGTGCCAGTCCCGTCGCCGTAATTCACGGTCGCAGTGAATGTGTCACCGGCGAAGTCGGCGTCGGTGAAGCTGCCCGCACCATTCCTGAAGCGACCCAGCACTGCGAGCCCTCCGGGGTTGACCGTCACGACCGGCGGTTGGTCGGGCGTCGGAGTTGGCGGCGGTGTTGGTGCGGGCGTCGATCTCGGAGTTGGGGTGGGCGTGGGCGATGCGGGAGCGCCGCTCGGCGCCGGCGTCGGATTCGCGGAAGGCGCCGGCTGGGTGCCCGGGCCGGGAGAGGCGCCGCTCCCGGATGTGGCACCGGTGGATCCACTCGATCCGGATGTCCCACTGGCGGGCCCGCCGGGGTTCGACTGCCCGGACGATGAACCCGGTGCGCCACTTGCCTGAGCGTTCGAGGTGCCGGTGGACACCACCGAGATGCCGAAGGTCGGCAGCGCAAACGGCGACGGGCTCGGCAGCAACGCCGGCGCGGTCAGGCCGATCGCCGTCGTCCCCGACATGATCGCTGCGCCCCAGTTCCATCCCAGCCGGTCGACCCATCCGATCACGGGCAATTGCGCGATCCACGAGCCGATCCCGACGACACGCCAGAGGCGTCCCACGGAGATGTTCAGGAAAGCGCGAACGACAATCGGGTCGAACTGTGACCCCGAGCATTTGACAAGTTCCTGCCGAGCCGCGGAAACGCCGATCGGCTTGCGATAGGGGCGCACAGCGGTCATCACCTCATAGGAGTCGGCGACCGCGACGATTCGTCCGGCAAGCGAGATCTGCTCGCCGGCGAGCCCTCGCGGGTAGCCTCGACCATCGAAGCGTTCGTGGTGATGCGGCACGGCTCCCGCCCACTCCCCGAGCCACGCGGCCAGCGGGCCGATGAGCCGAGCGCCTTCATCGGGGTGGCGGCGGACATTGTCCATCTCCGCGTCGGTCAGCTTTGCCGGCTTCGAGAGGATTTCCGACGGGACCACCAGCTTGCCGATGTCGTGGAGCAACGACGCCCATCGGAGACGAGCGCGATCTGCAGGTGCGAGCTTCATCTCGTCGGCGATGAGATCCGAGAACACCCGCACCCGTTCCGAGTGGCCGCGCGTCTGGCGGTCGTGCACGCTGAGCGCCGCGACCAGCTCCAGCACCATCTGCATGTGTGCGACGTCGCCCCCGGTCACTCCCTTGTCGCGGGCCTCCTGCAGCTGTCGCTGCAGATCGCGAGGCTTCCCGACACGACGGGCGACCGCGAAGCGTTTGGGGGCGCGATCGGGAAAGAGCAGCGAGAGATTGAGCAGGGCGGCCAGCGGGAGCAGGCGACGGCCGGCGCGTTCCAGCGCGATGATGGTCACGAGCATCACCAGGCTGACCGTCGCGAACGACAGGGCCGCGGCTGCGAAGCCGTCCGGTCGCGGCAGGATGCGGCTCAACACGGCTCCCGCCGCGATCCCGGCGACGGCCGGCACGATCACAACGGCAGCTCGGACGAGCAGGCTCAGGACGGGGCGACGCTGCCACTGATGGCCCGCTGGAACAGGATCCGGCGCGGGCGGCCCGGTGACCTCAGCGATGTGCCAAACCCCCGGCGGGGACCCCCACCCGCGATGACATGGCGTGCGGCCCGGGGCAGAGCCTCAGCCTTAGGTTCGCCGGTCAGGCGCCGCGTGGCTATGGGGTTCGGAGTTCTGTGGCGCGCGAGTGACCTGCTCGTCGCAAAGATTCAGCAGCCTCGCCCGCGACCGGCAACCCCTCGTGTCCGTCCTCGGATAGGATCTGCCGGTCCATGCCCATCACGCTCCTGCGCCGTGAACGCCGTTTCTACGAACTGTTCGATCGCCAGGCAGGCAACGTGGTGGCAGCCTCGCGGCTGCTGCGCACGGCATTTGACGACAGGATCGAGGCGATGCCCGCGCACCAGGCGGCGATCAAGGATCTCGAGCATGCCGGCGACGAGCTGACCCACGAGATCATCCAGACGCTGCACCGCACCTTCATCACGCCGTTCGAGCGCGAGGACATCTATGCGCTCAGCTCGGGTCTCGACGACGTCCTCGACTACATCGACGAGATCGCGGAGACGATCATTCTCTACGGCATCACCGACATCTCGGCGGCTGCGAAATCCATGGCTGGGCTCATCGTGGAGGCGGCGGTGCAGATTCAGGGTGCCGTGTCCAAGCTTGAATCGAAATCCGGAGTGAGCGAGCACGGTATCGAGGTGCATCGCATCGAGAACGTCGGGGATACCGAGTCGCGACGAGCGATCGGTGAGCTGTTTCGCGGTGGCTATGACGCAGTCGCGATCATCAAGCTCAAGGACTTCTATACGCTGCTAGAGGACTCGCTCGACCGCTGCGAGGACGTGGCCAACGTTATCGAAGGCATCATCATCAAGAACGCGTGACCGGCATTGATGCGCTGCTGATCGCGACCGTGGTGATCGCGCTGGGATTCGACTTCACCAACGGATTCCACGACACGGCGAACGCGGTCGCGACCTCCATCAGCACCCGCGCTCTCGGGCCGCGCACGGCGGTCGCGATGTCGGCGATCTTCAATCTGCTCGGCGCGCTGATCGCCATCGAGATCCTGCATACGCACGTCGCCAACACGATCGGCGGGCTGGTCTCCCCGAAACACGGGGTCTCACTGGGCATGATCATTGCCGCGCTGGTCGGGGCGATCCTCTGGAATCTCATCACCTGGCGGCTGGGCCTGCCGTCGAGCTCGTCGCACGCGCTCATCGGTGCACTCATCGGGATGGGCGTGATCGCGTACGGAGTGGACGCGGTGAAATGGGGATCAGTGGTTCCAGTGATCATCGCGCTGGTCGCGTCGCCACTCATCGGCCTCGTGCTCGCATATCTGTTCACCGCACTTACTCTCAACGTCTTCCGACGGGCTCACCCAAGCCCCATGAATCGACGATTCCGCATGGCGCAGATCGCCTCCGGGGCATTCGTCTCGTTCTCGCACGGCGCCAACGATGCGCAGAAGACCATGGGGGTGATCACCCTCGCGCTGGTCAGCGCCGGGGTGCTCTCCGCGGGTGCCAAGACATTTCCTTCGCCGCCGCTCTGGGTGGTGCTCCTGGCCGCGTCGGCAATCGGCTTTGGGACGTACGCGGGTGGGTGGCGGATCATCCGAACTCTTGGCATGAAGGTGATCAGGCTCGAACCGGTCGACGGCTTCTGTGCCCAGACCATGGCGGCCGTGGTCATTCAGGGCGCCACCCAACTCGCGCTGCCGGTGAGCACGACGCACGTCGTCTCAGGTGCAGTGATGGGAGCCGGCGCGACCCGACGGCTTGGAGTGGTGCGCTGGGGCGTGGCGCGGAACATCCTGGTCGCCTGGGTGCTCACCATTCCTGCGACCGCGGCCATGGCGGCCGTGTGCGCGCTGATCGTCGGGGCTCTCTAAGCGCCAGTCTCGTCATTCGCTCACCGGGCGCCTCCGCCTCCGCTCCCGAGAGAGGAGAGCGGGGCGGCGGGTATCCCGCGTCAGCCGACTGCGTTGGGCCGAGGCTGTTGCTCTGTTAACTCCTGTGTCGCGGTCGCTGCCGTCGTCGACTCCATGATCGCGAGGAGTTGCACCAGCGCGTGGCGAACGTCCGGGCGGATCGAGTACGTCGCGTCGGGCTCCTGGCCGCTCACGACCAGCACGGCAGTCGACTGAAATCGCTCCAGTTGGTGCCGGACCTCGAAGGGGGAGAGCTTGGTCTGTGCCGCCAGCTCATCCAACGTCTGGGGGCGATCCAGGAGATGGGTCACGATCCGGAGGCGGTCGGGATCGCCGAGCGCGTGCAGCAGGTCACCGGTGGCGGTGAGCTCGTCGTCGGATCGGGCGAGCAGTGCGCGCACCGCATCGAGCGCCGCTCGTGGTTTGAGCGGCAACCCATGACCGCTCACATAGCTCGTCTGGAGCAGGACTTCGCCGGCGGTCGCCCCGGCGCTGCGCCTGGCGACGATCACATAGAACGCACCGACGACTAGGAGCACGACCACGCCATCCACCCAGCCACTGCCGAATCCGACACCGAGCAGGCGGCCGAGCGCGAGCAGCCCGGTGACGATGCTGGCCACCACACCGATATCCAGCAAGGCGGCAAGCACCACGCGCACCCAGCGTGGGACCCGGACGAGCCCCGCCCCCGACGATGACGGCGTCCTGCGCACGGCAAGGTAGCAGCCGACCCCCATCACGATGAGGATGGCTCCCTGGACGGCAAGCTTCTGAAGCTGATCGAGGAAGTGCTGCACGGGCACGCCGATCAGGATCCCGAGAGCGACGTAGACCCCAACCCAGACAAACGTCGACGCGACCATCGCGACGACGAATGTGCGCCGGCCGGCGCGGACAGCCCCCGCGACCAGCGTGGTGTAGATCCGCAGCCCTGGGATCAACCTGCTGATCGCGATCCCCCGCCATCCCGCGGCGCGAAGCCGTTCCTCGACCCGCTCGAGGTTGCGCTGCTGGCGGAGGCGCCGGGCCAGACCCCGGAGGCCGCGATCGCCCACGGCACGTGCCCAGCTGTAGCCGACCAGCGAACCCGCGATACACGCGACCACCGACAGCGGTATGAACGCGTACGGATTCAGCCCGCCGGAGGCAATCAACAACCCCGCCACGAGTAAGACCAATTCCCCGGGAGCGAACGGCAGGGGAACGCCTGCCTCCTCAGCGAAGAGCAGCGCGGGAAGCAGGGCCAGGGCGACCGCCCCGTGCAGTCCCGAAAGGAAGTTCACGGGCGCAATCATCCACCCGGGGTCCGCGTGGTGCCGCCCACTGCACTGCGCCCGCAACCAGGTGGTTCTGCGACAGTGCCCCGGTGATGGAGACCGACGTGGTCGTGGTGGGCGCGGGTCCGAGCGGGGCAACGACCGCGCTCCTGCTGGCCAGGCGCGGCCACCACGTCGCCCTCGTGGACCGCGCGCGATTTCCCCGTGACAAGGCGTGCGGCGAGGGCGTGATGCCGCCCGGCGTGGCGGCGCTCCGCAGGATGGGCCTCTACGAGCGAGTCTTGGCGACCGGCGCGCGCCCGCTGGACGGGGTGACCTACCAGCAGCGGGGCGGCGACCAACAGGTGCATGTGCCGTTCCCGGCGCCCCCGGGCGGTGGCCCTGCTGCCGGGCTGGGTGTTCGGCGCACCAGCTTCGATGCGGCACTGGTCGATGCGGTTCGCCAGGAACGAACCTCCACGGTGCGCGAGGCCGAACGGGTCACGGGACTGCTCCGTGATCCGTCGGACGCTGTCATCGGGGTGACGACGACGACCGGCGAGATCAGGGCGCGAATCGTGATCGCGGCCGACGGGCTGCACTCCCAGATCCGCTCCTGGGCGGGGCTGACCGTCCCGTCGAGGGCGCGTGTGCGCTACGGGCTCGCCGGCCACTGGCGCGTCGACACCCGGGATCGGGATGCCGTCACCGTGACCCTCGCCGGCGGCCACGAGTGGTACGAGGCACCGGTGGGGCCGGATCTGCTCCTGGTTTCGATCCTGACGTCCCGGTCGCGACCGGCGATGACGGCGCGCAGCTACGGGCACGTGGCGCGCCGCAGCATTCCGGGCATCCGCAATGCGGACCTGGTATCAGGACCGCTTGGTGCCGCGCACTTTCACCAGCGGGTGCGTGCGGTCGCGGACGGGCGGGTCTTCCTCGTGGGAGACGCGTCTGGATATGACGACCCGACCACCGGGGACGGCATCGCGATCGGGATGCTCCTCGCCGAATGTCTGGCCGGGCACACCGGCGAGTTCCTCAGCGGTCGCATCGCGCGTGAAACCGCCGCCACTCGATACGCGGCCGACCATGCGGACCTGGTGCGCGATCGGCGCCGCCTCACCCGGCTCGCGCTGTTCCTGGCCCGCTCGCCGGCGCTCAGCCGCCGTGCCATCGTTCGAGCGACCGGGGACCCGCGGGCGCTGTCCAAGCTGGTCGGCATCAATTGCGGCTATCAGACATTCCGGGATCTCTCAGCGAGAGATTGGTTGTTGCTGGCCGGGGTCTGACCGCTCCGACGGCCGGGCCGTGGAACGAATCGGGGGACGCCGCGGAAGGCCTCGCGATACCCGGGGATCGCATCGAGCAGGCGTTCCTCGGCGCGGATGCGAGGAACCAGCACCGCGGCATTGACGATGGACAACGCGACGGCCTCCGGCACAGCGCCGACGGCGGTCGGGAGACACGCAAATTCGAGCGCCACTGCCACGTAGTTCGGGTGGCGCACGTAGCGGTATGGACCGTCGGTCTCAATCCGGCTATCCGGCGAGACGTGCGCGGTCGCGTTCCAGCTCGCACCCAGAGTGCGAATGACCCAGAGACGCAGCCCGGTTGAGGCGGCGAGGCCGATCAGCGCGGCGATCTCCACCGATCGCGAGACCCTCCGTCCCGAGCGTGGCCAGACGCTGGCCGCGAAGAGCGCGACATGTGCGGCCACCATGGCAGGGTAGGTGGATGGCGATGCTTGCTCGGCATCTACCAGCCGAGCGCGATTGCGCGCCGAAATCCGCAACTCGACAAGCCGCTGCGCACCGGTCGCGAGCACCAGTGCGGTTCGCGCCCGCCGGTTCAAGACGCCCAGAGCAACTCGATGAGTTCGACCATGAGACCTGGGCCGAATGCGGCGGCAAGTCCGCGTCCTTCCGGGACCGGGAGGTGGCCCGCGAGTTCTTCGAGGACGAACAGGATCGCCGCTGACGATGTGTTGCCGGTGCTGCTCATGACGCGCCGGGTCGCTGCAACCTGACCTTCGCGCAGGCCAAGACACCGCGTCACCGAGTCGACGATCGCCTCGCCGCCCGGATGGAGGGCAACCACATCGAGGTCGGACGCGGGACCGATGAAGTCGGCAACCAGGGCAGGAAGGTGGGTCTCGAGCAGCCGAGGCAGCTGTCGTGACACCACCACGCGGAACCCATCGTCGGCGCGCTGGAAGCCGAGCGCCTCGGTGCTCGACGCCACCAGCTGATGCCCGGTCCGCCCGATCCCGATGCGCCCCGGGGCCGCATCGCCGCGNNTCCGCGGGGCGGAAGGTGAGCGACGGCACCTCAACGGCGACCACCAGCGCGGTCTCATCAGGATGCGCACGCACCCAGTCGGACGCCCAGGTCAGTGCAGCCGCACCCCCCGCACACCCGAAGTTCATGAACGGCATGCGCCGGATATCGCGCCGCAGCCCGAGCTGATTGATCAGCTGCACGTCGACCCCGGGGAGCACGAACCCTGTGCACGACGCCACGACGATGAGCCCGATGTCCGCGATCGCGGCCTCAGCGTCATGGATCGCTCGCTCAGCCGCGGCCATGGCGAGCGGTGTCGCCTCGGCGGCATAGCGAACCGCCTGCTCCCCGGGAGTGAGCGGAAGGAGCGCCTCCTCGATCGGACGCACCAGGTAGCGGTGCGTGTCGGAGAGCTCGTGGGCGAAGAGGCTCACGCGGCGTTCCAGCCGCGGCCACAGCTGCGAGATCAGGCGGAGGACCTCGTCGCCACCAACACGATGCGGCGGCACCGCGGTGCCGAGCCCGTCGATGCCGACCGGCGCCAGCACCGGCCAGGCGGAACTGCGATCGGGCAGCGCCGCGGAGCGGATCGCCGCCTCAACAACCATGCGCTGGGATCATGACACCGACGATTGGAACGGCCGCAGCGGCGGAGTGTGTGGAGGAGATGCGGAGAGTATGCCTCGGGGTTACAGAGCCCTCCTCACCAGACCTTACTCGGGAGTCACATACGCCGCGGTGAGTCCGCCGTCGACCAGGAAAGTCGCGCCATTCACGTACGACGACTCGTCACTGGCGAGAAAGAGCGCCGCATTGGCGATCTCGCGCGCCGTGGCGAGGCGTCCCATCGGCAGATGGATGCGCCGACGCTCGTACGCGGCGGGGTTGTCAGAGAAGAGGCGCATGAGCAGAGGGGTCTCAACGGGTCCGGGACATAGCGCGTTGACTCGGACACCCTGGCGTGCGAACTGCACGGCAAGCTCACGACTCATCGAGAGTACCGCGCCCTTCGATGCCGTGTATCCGATCTGCGACGTCGCCGCACCCACCAGCGCCACAAACGACGCGACATTGATGACCGAGCCGCCACCGCGATCGAGCAGATGCGGAATCCCGTACTTGCAGCAGAGGAACACGCCCTTCGCGTTGACCGCCTGCACGCGATCCCACGCGTCCGGTTCCGTGGTCAAGATCGAGTCGTCGTCGGCGGGCATGATCCCCGCATTGTTGTAGAGGATGTCGATGCCGCCGTAGGCCGCCAGGGCCGTCGCATACATGGCGGCGACGCTCGGCGCATCGCTGACATCGACCTCGACGAAGGTCGCCCGTTTGCATTCTGCGGCGGTCTGTGCGCCGGCCGATCGGGGGGTATCGGCGACCACCACCGAGGCTCCTTCCTCCGAGAAGAGCATGGCGGCCTCGCGGCCGATCCCGCCTGCCGCGCCCGTGATCACCGCAACCTTGCCGTCGAGGCGTCCCATCTCTGCGTCAGCCCTCCGTTGTCATGAACACGTTCTTCACCTCGGAATACCCGTCGAGGGCGTTCATGCCGAGCTCGCGCCCGAACCCCGATTGCTTGAAGCCGCCGAAGGGGGTGGACGCCCGCACCGAGGAATTGCTGTTGATCGAAAGCACGCCCGTCTCGAGCGCCCTCGCCACGCGAAGCGCGCGCGCACCGTTGGTCGTCCATATCGACCCTGACAACCCATACGGAGTGTCGTTCGCGATCCGCACCGCGTCAGCCTCGTCCCTGAACGGGATGATGGCCGCGACGGGTCCGAAGACCTCGTCGCGCGCGACCCGATCGTTGTTGGTTGCCTCGACGAGGGTGCACGGAAACCAGAAGCCGGGTCCATCGGGTATCGATCCTTTGAACAGCGGCTCGGACTCGACAAAGGAGGCGACCGTCTTGCGATGGCTGGCCGAGACCAGGGGACCCATCTCGGTGGCGTCGTCCTCGGGATCTCCGACTCGCAGCGCACCGGTCGCCGCGATGAGCAGCGAGACGAATCGATCGTAGGCTTCGCGCTGAACAAGGATGCGCGAGCGCGCGCAGCAGTCCTGGCCGGCGTTACCGAAGACCGCGTAGGGTGCGGCCGCGGCAGCACGTTCGAGGTCAGCGTCGGCAAAGACGATGTTGGCCGACTTACCCCCGAGCTCCAGGGTCACCCGCTTGATGGTCTCGGCAGCGCCGCGCATCACGCCGATGCCGACTTCCGTCGAACCGGTGAAGCCGATCTTGGCGACGTCGGGGTGATGAATGAGGCGCTCGCCCACGACACGACCGGGGCCGACGACGACGTTGACCACTCCCTCGGGAATGCCCGCCTCGAGGGCGAGTTCCCCCAGGCGGATAGCCGTCAGTGGGGTCAGCTCCGCCGGCTTGAGCACGACGGTGTTGCCACACGCCAACGCGGGTCCGACCTTCCAGCTCGCGATGTTGAGTGGGAAATTCCAGGGCACGATCAGGCCGACCACGCCGAGTGGCTCACGGAAGGTCACGTCGACGCCGCCGGCAACCGGGATCGTCTGGCCGAAATGCTTGTCGACGGCGCCGGCGTAGTAGTGGAAGACCTCGGCGACCATGCCGACCTCGCCGCGCGAGTCGGCGATCGGTTTACCGACGTTCCGTGTCTCGAGCAGCGCGAGTTCCTCGCTGTGATCCTCGACCAGGCCGGCGAGCCTGCGTAGCAGCCGTGCGCGATCAGACGGCGCGACAGCCCGCCACGCCGGATATGCGGCCTTCGCCGCCGCGACCGCTCGGTCCGTCTCCGCCGTGCCCGCCTGTTCGAGTTCGGCCACGGGCTGCTCCGTGGCCGGGTTCACAACCCGAAGGGTCATCCGCGTTCGAAGAAGCGTTCGCGCTCATAGCAGGTGACCGCCTTGTCGAAGAGTTGCTGCTCGGTACGCGCGTAATTCAGGTAGTGGTCGACGACGTCGTCGCCAAGGGCCGAGCGCGCAACCGTGCCCTCCTCGAGCGCGGTGATCGCCTCGTTCAGCGTGTGCGGAAAGCGTTTGACGTCGGATTCGTACGCGTTGCCGGTGAAGGCAGGTGCCAGCTCGAGCTGATTCTCGATGCCGTGCAAGCCCGCAGCGAGCACTGCCGCAAAGGCGAGGTACGGATTGGCATCGGCACCCGGGATGCGGCATTCGACTCGGAGGGATTTGCCATGTCCGACCACGCGGAACCCGCAGGTACGGTTGTCGTATCCCCATGCGAGCGTTGTCGGGGCCCAGCTCCCCGCCGCATACCGCTTGTAGGAGTTGATATTCGGGGCGAGGAAGACCGCGAACTCACCGGCGCATGCGACCAGGCCGGCGAGATACTGCTTGAACAGCGGGGATTCCCCGGCAAACAGCGCGTCGTCGCCATCCCACAGACTCGAGTGGATGTGGCACGAGCTGCCGATCCAGGTGTGGTCGGGCTTGGCCATGAAGGTGACCGCCTGGCCGCTTTGCTGCGCCATCTCCTTGATCCCATTCTTGTAGATGACGTGGTTGTCGGCCATGGTCACCGCGTCGTCGTACCGGAAGTTGAGCTCGTGCTGGCCGGGCCACGCCTCGCCCTTCGAGGTCTCGACCCGCATGCCCGCAGCCTGCATGCCGTTGCGCACCGAGCGGATGAACGGCTCGTCGTAGCTGGTGGCGAGGATGTGGTANNAGGAAGAACTCGAGCTCGGAGCCGAACATCGCCTTGTAGCCGAGGGCGTTCGCGCGCTCCACCTGCGCCTTGAGCACCTGGCGGGGTGACGGCCGGACGGGGGTGCCGTCATTCCAGGCCACGTCGCAGAGCACGAGTGCTGTCCCCTGCAGCCACGGGATACGCCGCATGGTCGAGAAATCGGGAACCATCGAGAAGTCGCCATAGCCGCGCTCCCAGCTGGCGATCTCGTAACCGGGGACCGGATCCATCTCCATCTCGAGGGCGAGCAGGTAGTTGCATCCTTCGATCGGGTTGTTGTGCTCCATCTCCTCGACGAAGAAATGCGCCTCCATGCGTTTGCCCATCAGGCGTCCCTGCATGTCGGTGAACGCCACGATCACCGTGTCGACGTCGCCGGCATCGACGGCGTTGGTGAGTTCCTCGAGCGTGAGCATCGGTCAGCTGCCCTCCTTGGAGACGTCGGTCGCAACCGCGCCGTTGTGGTTGTGCTCGGCGACGCGGTCGACGAATCCGCGGAAGAGCGACATCGCCCATCCCTGCTGATCGAGCAACTCTTCGGGATGACACTGCACGGCCACGATCATTCCATCCGACGATTCGATGCCTTCCACCACGCCGTCCGGGCTGTGCGCGGTGGCGTGCAGGCCGGGCGCGACCTCCTTCACCGACTGGTGGTGGAGGCTGTTCACCATCACCCGTTCGCCGGGGGTGACCTTGGAGAGTTCCGAACCGGGCAGCACGTCGATGGAATGCGCGAGCAGGTCGCGCGGATGACCGTGGTTGTCGTGGCCGTCGATGTGCTGGCGCAGCGAACCGCCGAGCGCGACGTTGATGACCTGCTGCCCGCGGCAGATCCCGAAGACCGGAACACCCTCGTCGACCGCGGCACGCACCAGGGCGATCTCGGTGCGATCCAGTGGTGGATCGACGTTGGGCGTTTCCTCCTGGCGCGCCTCGCCGTACGCGGGAGGGTCGACGTCCCAGCCGCCGGGGACGAGGAGGCCGTCGATGCCCTGGATCATCGATGTCGCCTCATCGGATGCAAGGCCGTTCGGCCGCGGATCGAGGGTGACCGGGTCACCACCGGCCGCCTCCACTGCGCGCAAGTACGGCGAGTAGTACGCGGGTCCGCGGAGCGGACTGCACGTCACACCGATCCTGGGCTTGGACATTCTTGAAGACCCTCGGCGTACTCGCGGCGCCACGGCCGCGAGCACGCGTCATGAACTGATTGAGCCTATCAGCCTGCCGAAACCGCGGGCACTGTCGCCGGGGAGCCGGTGAACGACGCCTCGATCGAGGCCAGTTCCTCCGCTGTGCCCTGAACGCGCGGGCCGGTGAACCAGTTCTTCGCGGAGGCCAGCCACCAGATGGTGGTACCGCCGAGCACCACCGCGAACGCAACGATCGTGTAGTTGAGGTTGCCGAGGGTTACCGGGAAGACCGTGGGGAGCACGAACAGGACGCTGATGATGCAGATCCACACCACCGCGACGATCCCGATCGGACGGCTCCATCTGCCCAGGCTCCACGGCCCGGCTTGGAAGCTGTCGCCGGCGCGCAGGCGCAGGAAGATCGGAATGCCGTAGGCGATGTACAGGCCGATGACCGCGATCGAGATGACCGCGAAATACGCCGAAGGGTTGTAGAGATACGGCAGCCACAGGATGAATGCGCCCACCACGGCCAGCCAGATCGAGTTGGTTGGGGTGCGGGTGCGCTTGTTGATCTTGCTCCAGAGCTGGTGCCCGGGAATCGCGCCGTCACGAGAGAAGGCGAAGATCATCCGTGAGTTCGCCGTGACCGACGACATGCCGCAGTAGAACTGCGCGCCGATCGCGATCAGCAACAGGAACTGTCCGAGTCCACCGCCCGCCGCATCGAGGAACACCTGTGCTGCCGGTACGACGGCTGTGGACTCTGCCCCGTAGTTCTGGATCGCGGAGGTGACGCCAATGAGGAGGATCCAACCCGCCACGAGGGACACGACGATCGACATCACGATCCCCCGTGGACCCGCGATGGCGGCGTTCCTGGTCTCCTCGGTCATGTGCGCGGAAGCGTCATATCCGGTGAATGTGTACTGCGCGAGCAGCAGGCCGATCAGGAAGACGTAGATGATGTCCCCCGGAAAGCTCGCGCCGGTCGAGTTGTTGAAGTGGAAGAAGATGAACCCAACCGACTGATGGTGCTTCGGCACAATCAGCAGGACGGCGACGATGACCACGACACCGACGATGTGCCACCAGACCGAGATGTCGTTGAGGAGCGCGACCAGACGCACACCAAAGGTGTTGAGCAGGCCGTGGACGAACAGCGCCACTGCGTAGATCAGCAGGATGTGGGGTGCGTCGAGGGGATAGCCGAACCAGTTGTTGAGAAACGCTGACGCGAAGAGGGCAAGGCCTCCGTCGATACCGGCTGTGACGGCGATCTGTCCCAGAAGGTTGAACCAGCCCGTGAACCAGCTCCACGCGGGTGCGTTCTTGCCGCCGAGCTTTGCTGACCAGTAGTAGAGGCCGCCGGCGGTTGGGTAGCTCGAGCAGACCTCCGCCATCGCCAGGCCGACGATGATGACCATGATGCCGACCAGCGGCCAGCCGATGTTCATGTCGATCGGGCCGCCGTTGAGCATGGCGCCCCCGTATGCGGTCAGGCATCCGGAAAGGATCGAGATGATCGTGAACGACACAGCGAAGTTGGAGAAGCCCCCCATCCGGCGCATGAGCTCCTGGGCGTAGCCCAGCTTGTGGAGCGTCTCGGTATCGCTGTCAATAGGCTGGACGGTCATCGGCTCATCTCCCCATGCGGTCCGGTGCGGTGGCCGCACAGTAGCAGCGGGTCTGTACCAGCGTCAACAGATTTATCGAACAAACCGAATCGGCTCAAAACTGTAAGAATCGTTTCAGTGCCCGAGTTCCTGGTCGGCGAGTTGGTTCGCCAGCGGATGGGAGCGCTCAGTGCCTCGGAGCGGCGGCTCGCGCAGGTGCTGCTCGCGTTCTACCCGGTCGCCGGGCTGGAGAGCCTGACGCGCTTCGCAGAACGGGCCGGGGTCAGCCCCGCGACCGTGACTCGATTCATCACCAAGCTCGGCTTGCGCGGGTATCCGGAGTTCCAGGAATCGCTCCGGCAGGAGCTGCAGGAGCGGTTGAGCTCCCCACTCGCCCGCTACGAACTCACCCGGCCCGCCGGCTCGACCGGCTCCATGCTTCACGACGCCTTCGCGACCTACGAGCACAGCCTCCGGGCGAGCGTCGACATGGTCTCGGAGCACGACTTCGATTCGGTGGTCGAACTGCTCGCCGATTCTCGCCGGCGCGTCCTGTCGCTCGGTGGGCGGGTGAGCTCGTTCGTCGCCCGCTACCTCGCCAGCCAGCTCCATCTCATCCGGCCCGGCGTGGAGCTGATCGACCCGGAACGGAGCAACCCGGCGGACCACCTGGTCGACCTCGGGCGGCGGGACATCCTCGTCGTCTTCGATTACCGGCGCTACCAGAGCGACACGATCAACAGCGCGAAGGTCGCGGCCGGGCGGGGGAGCACGGTCGTCCTGGTCACCGATCCCTGGTTGTCGCCCGCGGCGGCATCTGCGCGATTCGTGCTGGTCACCGGTGTGCAGACGACCGTGACCCCGTTCGACTCACTGGTGTCCGCGGTCGCGCTCACCGAGGCGCTGATCGCCGGCGTGCTCGCGCGTCTCGGTGAGACAGCCCACGCACGGATGCGACGCCTGGACGAATTGCGCGGCGGAGTCGTCTACGGCGACGGTCCCTGAGCGCGCGGTACATTCCCGCAGTTGACTGAAGACATCACCGTGGGCGTGATCGCCGAACGCCTCGAGCTGGCCGGCTGGCGTCGCCAGGTGAGCGAGCTGTACGCGACGGCCCGCGCCGAACCGGATCCGGTGGTTGCGTGGGCACACTGGCGCGAGGTGCGCGATCGACTGTTCCTCACGCACCCGCAGAGCCCGGTGCCGGAAACGGAGCGGGGTGACGCGACAGCTCCCGCGTACTTCGATTACGACGCGGCGCTGCGCACCGTTGCCGACGTCGACGAGGCCGACGGGGCCACCTTCGAGCTTCCGGGATCGACCTCAGGACACGTCATCGCAGAGCGCGCAGGCACCGTGCACTTCGCGCTCGGCGGCGAGTCTCTCAGCCTGTCGATGTTCTGGCTGCTCGACTACGCCGGCGGGTTCTTCCTCTCATTTAGGGACGCGACCTGCGGCGACGAAACCTATGGGGCAGGCCGCTACCTGCTCGACACCGCCAAGGGTGCGGACCTCGGAGCCGACCGTGATGGGCGGCTGATTCTCGATTTCAACTTCGCCTACCAGCCCTCGTGCAGCTACGACCCTCGGTGGAGCTGTCCGCTGCCGCCGCGCGAGAACTGGCTGACCATTCCGATCCGAGCCGGCGAGCGCCTGCGACGCTGATCAGAACAGCGACGGGATCACTGCCTCGATGAGGTGCGGACCCGGCTCGGCGAAGGCGCGCTCGAGGTCGACAGCGAACCCCTCGGCGGTCTCGGGCCGCGTGGCGGGCACCCCGAAACCGCGCGCGAGAGCGACGAAATCAATCTCGGGCGGCGCGATGTCCAGCATCTCGAGCGCGCGTGTGCCGGACGCTGTGGCGCCGACTCGGGCGAGTTCCATGCGCAGGATCGCGTAGCGGCGGTTGCTGAAGACAACCGTGGTGACGTCGAGCTGTTCGCGAGCCATGGTCCAGAGGGACTGCAGCGTATAGAGCGCTGAGCCGTCCGCTTCGAGCGCGAGCACTGGGCGGTCGGAGCAGGCGATCGCTGCGCCGACAGCGACCGGAAGGCCCTGGCCGATCGACCCGCCCGTGAGGCTGAGCCAGTCATGTCGAGGAGCGCCGGCAGTGAAGGTCGGCAGGAAGGTGCCGCTGGTGTTGGCTTCGTCGGAGACGATCGCCCCCTCTGGGAGCAGCGCGCCGATCGCCCGGGCAATCGACTCGGCACTCAGCTCGCCGGTGGGCTGCTCCGGCCTCGGCGCATCACCGCTCGCACGTTCGGCCGCGGCACCCAGCTCGGCCGCGAGCAACTCCAGTGCCGCCACGGCGTCGTCGCCGCCGGCGGCGAGGACCAGGACCTCGCACCCCTCGGGCACGAGATCACTCGGCTTGCCCGGGTACGCGAAGAACGAGACCGGCGACTTGGTGTCGACGAGGATGAGGTGACGAAGCCCGTCGAGCTGTCCTGCCGCCATCTCCGCGAGGTATGCGAGGCGCTGGATCACAGGGATCCCGGCGCCTCGCTCGGCGCGCGCCGGGAAGGTCTCCGCCAGCAGGTCGGCACCGGTTGCGCTCGCGATCCGGCAAGCGGCGCGGACCCCAGGTTCGCGAAGAGCGCTGCCACCGAGCAGGAGCGCGACACTCTGGTGCGAACGCAGCGCGGCGGCGGCAGCCTCCAGGGTCGCGGCGCGCACCGCGGCGCGGGGGATCCGCTCCTCCGGCGGTGCCACCGAGCCGCCTTCGGACCAGGACACGTCCGCGGGCAGGATGAGAGTGGCGATCTGCCCCGGCGGACCGCATGCGGCTGCGACCGCCGCGGCCGCGTCCGAGCCGGCTGTCTCCACGTGCACGCTCCGGCGGATCCACGTCGAGACATTGCGCGCCACCGTGTCGATGTCGGACTCGAGTGGCGCGTCGAACTTCTTGTGGTACGTCGCATGGTCGCCGACGACCGTGACCACCGGGGCGTGGCTGCGCCTCGCGTTGTGGAGGTTGGCGAGGCCGTTGCCCAGCCCCGGCCCGAGATGGAGAAGGACTGCGGCGGGGGAGTCGCGCATGCGGGCGTACCCATCCGCGGCGCCGGTGGCCACACCCTCGAAGAGCGCAAGCACACCACGCATCTCCGGGACCGCGTCGAGCGTGGCAACGAAATGCATCTCCGACGTGCCCGGGTTGGCAAACACAACATCGACATTCGATGCGA
>PNBE01000066.1:0-1154 GCA_003135895.1 Candidatus Dormiibacterota bacterium | reverse complement strand
GCGCCACCGAGCGCGGCGCCCGCGGCGAACACACTCCGGAGCACCTGCTCGAGGCGCTCGGGATCCGACTGGAACACCGACAGGTGCACGTTCCCATCACCCGCGTGGCCGCAGCCCACCACCATCGAGCCGGTGTCCTGAGCAATTACTGACACCTGTGCCAGAAACTCGGGAATCTGCGCGCGCGGGACGACTGTGTCGATGATCTCGTTGGCGCCGGCCGCCTTGGCGGCGAAGAAGGCACGCTCGCGCGCCTCGATCAGGTCCGAGGCGGCGCGGGGTGGCAGCACATAGACGTCGAGCGCGCCGAGCGTGGTGATCAAATCGCCGAGGTGTTCGATGTCCTCGTCGAGCCGGCCGGGATCGCGGGATTCGAGGACCACGACCAGGTAGGCCAGGGCGGCGTCCTTCACGGCCGCTCCGATCCCCAGTTCCAGGCCACGCGCCGCGGTGATCGCAGCCATCGACATCATGTCGATGTACTCGAGGATCATCGGCGCGGCGCCACTCTGCACGATGCGAGGTACCGCCCGGGCGATCTCCGCGACGGTCCGGAAGGGCGCGAGCACGGTCGCGGCGTGCGGGTGTCTCGGATACAGACGGAGGATCGCCTCGGTGACGATCGCGAGGGTGCCTTCGGATCCGACGATCAATTGGGTGAGGTCGTAACCGGACGTCGCCTTGACGAACTTCCCGCCTGTCCGGAGGATCTCGCCGGTTCCGAGCACTGCCTCCAACCCGAGCACCTGGTGGCGGGTCACTCCATATTTGACGGCACGCATCCCTCCAGCGTTGGTCGCGACGCTGCCCCCGAGGCTGGCGCTGCTTTCACCCGGGAACACCGGGTAGACGAGGTCGTGCCGGGCCGCGGCTTCGTCGAGCTCGCGCAGGCTCACGCCCGGTTGGACGACGGCGATCTGGTTCTCGACGTCGATCTCGAGGATGCCGCTCATCTCGCGGAAGGCAATGAGGACTCCACCCTCGCGAGGCACGCAGCCGCCGGCGAGACCGGTCCCGGACCCGCGGGCGGTGACCGGCATGGCGAACTCGCGGGCGATCGTGATGATCTCAGCAACCTCTGCCGCGGAGTGGGGGAGGACCACCACGTCCGGTGCGTGCCACTGGGCGACGAGCGACTCGTCGTGCCAGTCGTC
>PNBE01000098.1 GCA_003135895.1 Candidatus Dormiibacterota bacterium | reverse complement strand
CGTGACGCACTGAAGCGGCTTCCCGGGGTGGCGAGCCTCGAGGTGATTCCCGGAGCCACGCATCTTTTCGAGGAGCTGGGAGCCCTCGAGGATGTCTCTCGTCTGGCGACACGCTGGTTCTCCTCGCATCTGCTGCATTCCTCCCGCACGTGGTCGGGACCACGGTTTCCCGACCGGCGTTTTCGCGATCGCGCCGAGGCCGGCCGGCTGCTCGCCGCCGAACTCGGCGACTTTGCGCACCGCTCCGACGTCATCGTGCTCGGCCTTCCACGTGGCGGCGTCCCGGTGGCCTTCGAGGTCGCCCGAGCGCTCGACGTTGCACTCGACGTCCTCATCGTCCGCAAGCTCGGCCTGCCGGGCCACGAAGAGCTGGCCGTCGGAGCGCTCGCCAGCGGCGGGATCCGCGTGCTCAATCCCGAGGAGCTCCGGTTCGTCTCAGACGACCAGATCGAAGACATCACCCGGCGCGAGCGACTCGAACTCGAGCGGCGCGAGAAGCTCTATCGCGACGGTCGGCCTGTCCCCTCCCTGAACGGACAGACCGTCATCCTTGTTGACGACGGTGCCGCCACGGGTGCCACCATGCGCGCCGCGATCTCGGCGGTGCGTGCACAGCAGCCCGCCCGGCTGGTGGTCGCCGTCCCGACGGCTCCTCCAGAGACGTGCGCCGCACTCGCCAGTGGCGTCGACGAGCTCATCTGCCTGGTCGCTCCGGAACTCTTCTTCGGCGTCGGACAGTGGTACGACGACTTCTCCCCTTGCACGGACGACAAGGTTTGCGAGCTCCTCGACGGGTTGGAGAAGCCGGTCGAGGTGGGGACGTGAGCCGTGCAACCGGGCGGTCATCAGCACCCGCAGCCTCCGCGTAAATTGAACCTCCACCCCGAACCAACAGGGGACGCCGCTGCAGATCTCCCTGACGCGTCAAGCAATGCTCTTCTCCGATCGTGCCATCCTCAACTCGCGGCCGAGCAAGTGTCCCGAATCGGATCGTGAGTGCGCCGACCCGCTGTCGTCGGTCCTCATTGAGTCGTGACCTTTGGCCCGTGACCCGGATCGACCAGCTCGATAGAGTGAACGACAGACGGCGGCGCCGCGAGCGCTGGCCACGGAGGATCCTGATGGGTTGGACCACAATACACAAGCCGGAGGGTGAGTGGAAGGTCACTCCCAACCTCCTCGACTACGACACACTCTGCAGGTCGTTTACGTGGGACGAAGCACGCGCCGCGCTCGAAGGTCTACCCGGCGGTCAGGGCCTCAACATCGCGCACGAAGCAGTAGACCGGCACGTCGCCGCCGGGAACGGCGGGCGTGTCGCCATGCGCTGGCTGGGTCGGCATGGCGAACGCGAACAGTGGACATACGCGCAGCTGAGTGAATGCAGTAGCCGTTTCGCGGGTGCGCTGCGTGACTTGGGGGTCCGCCCCGGTGAGCGCGTCTTCGCGCTGCTCACTCGCGTCCCTGACCTATACGTCGCGGCCCTCGGGACGCTCAAAGCTCGTTGCGTATTCTCGCCTCTGTTCGCTGCTTTTGGCCCAGAGCCGATCGCCCAGCGACTCCGTCTTGGCCAAGGACGCGTCCTCGTCACCACGGAATTGATGTACGCCCGCAAGGTCGCCGGAATCCGGGACGGTGTACCGGCGCTGGAGCACGTCCTCATCAGCGGTCGCTGGAAATCCAGCGCCCCTCCCGCTGGCGTGCACGAGCTGGAACCGTTGCTTGCGGCAGCACCCAGCCGGTTCGAGATCGAGCCGACCGACCCGGAGGAACCGGCGCTGCTGCACTTCACGAGCGGTACCACCGGCACACCCAAGGGGGCTGTCCACGTGCACGCAGCCGCGGTGATGCATCACCACACCGGACGCTACGCCCTCGACCTGCACGCGGGAGATATCTTCTGGTGCACCGCCGACCCCGGCTGGGTCACNNTGGTATGGAATCGTCGAAACCGAACGAGTCAGCGTGTGGTACACGGCGCCCACCGCCGTGCGCATGCTCATGAAGGTCGGGATCGAGGTCGCGCGCGAGCACGACCTCAGCAGCCTCAGATTCGTGGCCAGCGTCGGCGAGCCGCTCAACCCGGAGGGTGTCGTCTGGGGTCAGGAAGCCCTCGGCCTCCCCATCCACGACAACTGGTGGCAGACCGAGACTGGGGGCATCATGATCGCCAACTTCGCGGCCATGGATATTCAGCCGGGGTCGATGGGGCGGCCGTTGCCGGGAGTGGAAGCCACCGTGCTCCGGCGCGATGCACGCGGACGAGTGGTGGTCAAACACGGCGTCGCTGAGCAGGTGGCGCCGGGCGGGCAAGGCGAGTTGGCCCTCCGTCCCGGCTGGCCCTCGATGTTTCGCACCTACCTCGGTGAAGCTGATCGCTACCGCAAGTGCTTCATTGCCGGCTGGTACCTCACCGGCGACCTGGTGCGCCGCACCGAGGACGGTTACATCTGGTTCCTCGGACGCGGCGACGACGTCATCAAGTCGGCAGGCCACCTGATCGGCCCCTTCGAGGTGGAGAGCACACTGATGGAGCATCCCGCTGTCGCGGAGGCCGGCGTCATCGGCATGCCGGACCCGGTTGCCGGCGAAGCGGTGAAGGCGTTCGTGTCGCTGCACCGCGGCTACACGCCCTCCGAGGAGCTCCGCCTAGAGTTACTCGGCTTTGCACGCTCACGGCTGGGCGCTGCGGTGGCCCCCAAGGAAATCGCCTTCGATCCGAATCTGCCGATGACCAAGAGTGGCAAGATCATGCGTCGCGTGCTCAAGGCACGCGAACTCGGCCTTCCGATCGGCGACCTCTCCACGCTTGAGGAGGCGCCGTGACCAGCCCGGCACAAGCGGCGCGACACGAAGAAGCGTCCCCGACGCAGGTGCCGAGGGAGCATGCGCTCGACCTGTTGCGCAGCATGCTGCGCATCCGTCGCTTCGAGGAGCGCTGCGTGGAGCTCTATAGCCAGGCGCGCATTCGCGGCTTCCTGCACCTGTACATCGGCGAAGAGGCGATCGCCGCCGGCGTCATGCCGGCGCTGCGTCCGGACGATCCCGTGGTGGCAACGTACCGGGAGCACGGCCACGCGCTCGCCCGCGGCATCTCAATGAACGCGATCATGGCCGAGATGTTCGGCAAGGTCGAGGGATGCAGCCGCGGTCGCGGCGGCTCGATGCACCTGTTCGACGCCGGGACCCGTTTCTACGGAGGCAGCGCGATCGTCGGCGGCGGTCTGCCACTTGCGGTGGGCATCGGGCTCGCAGAGCAGATGCAACAGCGCCACACCGTGACCGTATGTTTCTTCGGTGACGGCGCGGTGGCTGAGGGTGAGTTTCACGAGTCCCTCAATCTCGCGGCGGTCTGGAAGCTTCCGGTGCTCTTCCTGTGCGAGAACAACCGCTACGCGATGGGCACTGCCATCGATCGTGCGCTCGCGAACACCGATATCAGCGCCAAGGCCTCCGCCTATAACATCTCGTCCGAGTCTGTGGACGGTATGGATGTGCTGGCGGTGGAAGAGGCCACGCGTCGTGCGGTCGACGCTGTGCGGGAGGGCGGGCCGCACCTCATCGAATTTCGCACCTACCGGTACCGCGCTCACTCGATGTACGACCCAGATCTGTATCGATCCAAGGAGGAGGTGGAGCGCTGGCGCGAGCGCGATCCGCTGCTGACGTTTCCAGAACAATTGCGCGCCGCCGGTCAACTGGAGGACTCCACCCTGGCAGCCATGGAGCGGGAGATCGCGGCCGAGATCGAGGCGGCGATCGCGTACGCCGATGCCGGGACACTGGAACCGGTGACTGATCTGACTCGATTCGTGTACACGGAGCAGCAGCCGGCATGACCGATACCAGCTTATCCACGCGCGCAGCGACGCATGTCACTGCATCCACCATGCACTGCTCCTATCGCGAGGCAATGCGCGCGGCCATACGCGACGCCATGCAGCGCGATCCGCGCGTCTTCCTGATGGGTGAGGACGTCGGCCGTTACGGCGGTTCCTACGCCGTGAGTCTGGGCCTGCTCGCCGAGTTCGGACCAGAACGCATCCGTGACACACCTCTTTCCGAGTCCACGTTCGTCGGTGCCGGCATCGGAGCGGCTCTCGCCGGCATGCGACCGATCGTGGAGATCATGACGGTCAACTTCAGCCTGCTCGCCCTGGACCAGATACTCAACAACGCTGCGACCATCTCCCACATGTCCGGCGGACAGTTCTCGGTGCCGTTGGTGATCCGCATGACCACCGGGGCAGGACGGCAGCTCGCGGCACAGCATTCGCACAGTTTCGAGGGCTGGTACGCACACATCCCCGGGTTGAAGGTCCTCACTCCCGCCACACTCGAAGACGCGAGGGCATGCTCTGGACGGCGCTCGAAGACCCGGACCCCGTGCTCATCTTCGAGAACGGGCTGCTCTACAACATGGAGGGCGACCTGGCAGTGGACGCCGGGCCCGTGGAGATCTCGCACGCCGCCATCCGGCGTCGCGGCGACGACCTCACGCTGATCGCGTTCGGTGGCACCCTGCACAAGACCCTCGAGGCTGCCGAGCGCCTAGTCGATGAGGGCATCGACTGCGAGGTGATCGACCTGCGCTCGTTGCGGCCGCTGGACACAGAAGCCATCATTGCTTCTGTGAGCAAGACCACTCGCGCGGTGATCGTTGACGAGGGCTGGCGCAGCGGCGGTATCTCCGCCGAGGTGTCGGCGCGCATTATGGAAGGCGCCTTCTACCGTCTGGATACGCCCGTGATGCGCGTGTGCAGCGCCGAGGTCCCGATGCCTTACGCCAAGCACATGGAGGATGCCGCACTCCCTCAGGTGGAGAAGATCATGGCCGCGGCGCGCCAGAGCACGGGTCGCGATGGGTGAGTTTCGCATGCCCTCGCTGGGCGCGGACATGGATCAAGGAACGCTCACCCTTTGGCGGGTGAAGGTCGGGGACCATGTCACCAAGGGGGACATCATCGCCGACGTCGATACCGACAAAGCGACCATGGAAGTGGAGGTATTCGAGAGCGTCAGGAGACCGCGGGGCTTT
>PNBE01000071.1 GCA_003135895.1 Candidatus Dormiibacterota bacterium | reverse complement strand
CAACTGATGCAGCTGAGTTCGCGAGCCCCGTCGCATAGTGGCGGAGTCCGCAGCACATAACTTTGGCTCAGCTAATCAGCGGTTCGAATCCTCGCTACCTGCCACTTGATACGTCCCGGGACCGCGCTCCAGACGCGCACGTGATCGAAATGCGCGACGGCCACGCGTTGGAAGTATTCAAAAGTAGCCGTACGGCCTGAGCCCGGGTCCGGGATACGCGACCGGAACCGTGACCGGCTCAGCCGCGTCTCACGAATGGATCCAATATCGGAGGCAGCCGTGAGTACTGATCGACGCATTCTCCTGGCAACGGTCGCGGTGGCGACGATGGTTGTCGGCGCCTGCGGCGCGGCCGGACAGCCATCGGCGACACCGCGCGAGCTTTCGCTCATGGAGAACACCGGTGCCGCAGCCGAGCCGGCGATCTACCCGCAACCGACCGTCACGTACGTGCTCGATGCCCCGCTCGCAAATCTTGGACCGGTGGCGGCGGTTCGCAGGCTGGTCGGCCACGATGTCACAGCCGCCGATCTCGTTCGCATGAGCGCTGCACTCGGGATGCACGGCTCTCCACTGCGTACCGACACGGGCTGGGAACTGCGCAACGGTGACGCAGTGCTGACCGTATGGACGAACGGCGGCACGACCGCCATCGACTACTCCAGCGCCGGCGGCGCAGTCGCGATCCCCGGGTCGGCCGGCGGCGGTTCCAGCGGGAGTGCCGGGTCGGCAACCCCTGGCTCGGGCAACCCGTCGACCGGGGTCAGTTCCCCACCGACGATCTCACCGATCGCACCACCCTCGACGGCAGCCCCGACGATGCTTCCCGCGCCGGTCGACGTCCCGAGCGCTGACAGTGCCGCGAGCATCGCGCAGTCCCTGCTTGACGGCTTCGGCGTGCTGATCGGCGAGCAGTGGACACATGGCGTCAGCGATGCCGGCGGTGTGGCCGTCTCGTGCACGACCGGAGTGAAGTGCACCCCGACCCCGGCAACCGTCACTGCTCGGATCGTGACCTTCGATCTCGTCGTTGATGGTGTGAGTGTTCCTGACGTCAGCTGGTCGGTGACGGTCGGTGCGCACGGGAGCATCGAATCCGTTTCGGGCACCTGGGCACGACCGGAGAGCGCCGGCACCTACCCGTTGCGCTCGACGCAGAAGGTGTTTGACGACCTGCGCAGCGGGAACGCCAGGTATGTCGGGCCACAACCCCTGCCGGAGATTGAAGCGCCCGGTGCGAGTGGTACGCCAGGTTCGCTACCAGCACTCGTGGTGCATATCACCGGCGTGTCCCTCGGCATGGCGCAATGGGACGGCCTCGAGAAGACACAACCGGTCGTCTATGTCCTCCCGACGTACCGATTCCACGCTCGCGTCGCGGGCGGATCGCCATACGAGATCGAATTGCTCGCTCTCGATCCGGCGACGTTTTCCTTTGTCGCCGGGCCGACGCCCGGCGGACCGGGTGGCGGTGCTGTGCCGCCGGTCGCCCCAGCGCCTCAGCCCGCCAAGACGCCGGAAGCTCCACCGACGATCGCGGGCTGACCGATTTCACGTGATGGATTGCGGACCCAGGGAGTTGCGGCTCGTCGTGTGACCCCTGCTGGACGGCAGACTCCAGGGCGAGCTTCGCTGTCGCACGTCTCGGATACCAGAGGCGTTCAATGGCCGGCTGCGCCGGCGCCCATGCGCGTCTCGTCGTCATCCTCCTTGCCCGATTGCCGGATAGGCGGCAACGCGAGGGTGGCGAAGAACCCGACGAGCACGAAGAGCGCTGCGGCGAACGCAACAGCATGCACGGCGTCGACAACGGCAGCCGAAGCCGCGTTCGCGATCGCCTCACCGCCCGGTTGGGCTCGCAGTCCTGGGATTGCCGTGCCTCCGGTCGACTTGACCAGGGCGACAATGGCTGTTCGGGTGGCAGGGGGGATATGGGCGGTCGTCAATCTGGCGTCGAGGCTGTTGCCGATCCCGGTGATCAGGATGGTTCCGAGCACCGCCACCCCCAGAGCCGAGCCCACCTGTCGGAAGGTGCTCTGAATCCCTGAACCCTGGCCGCTGAGACGGATCGGGACGTCAACAAGAATCACGCTGGTGAGCTGCGCGGTGGCAAACCCGACACCGCAGCCGTAGACGAAGAGCCAGGGCACCATGGACCACGCCGCTGTGTCGACACCGACGGTGAACCCGAGCCCGGCGATGCCGATCACTTCGAGAGCGAGGCCCAGGCGCACGATGCCCCGACCCCCAAGGAGGCGAGCCACCTGGGGCGTTGCTCCACCAACGAGGAATGCACCGGATGCCAGCGCGAGCAGCAGCGTTCCGGTTCCGAGCGCGCTGTAGCCGAGCACCCCCTGCAGGTACAAGGGAATCGCAAACAGTAGACCGAACTCGCCGAGGGACACGATGAGCGCCGCGATGTTGCCGTAGCGGAAGCTTCGGAGGCTGAACAGCGACATGTCGATCACCGCAACCTTGCCGGCCCGGCTCCGCGACCGCTCGACCAGCAGCAGTACGACGACAGCCACGGCCCCGACTGCGAACGCCACGGGGGACGGGGCGATGCTCTGAGACGGCCATGTCCAGCCGCCGACGGCAAAGGTTTCTCCTGACACCGGCGACCACCACCCATAGGTCTGCCCTTCGATCAGACCGAAGACAAGCGCACCCAGCCCGACCATGGAACTCGTGACCCCGGCGATATCAACACCGCGGCGAGCCTCTGCGTCTCGCGTTTCGGGAACGAGCATCGAAGCTCCGAAGAGGATCGCGACACCGATCGGGACGTTGATCAGAAATGCCCAGCNNAGCGTCGACAGCGTCGAGGGCAGAATCATGGCCCCTCCAACGCCCTGCACGAACCGTCCCAGGATCAGGATCGAGCCGCTCTGCGCTGTCGCCGTCATGAGGCTCGCGACGACGAAAACCGTGGTCCCGATCATGAACAGACGTCGCCGCCCAAAGAGGTCGCCGGCCCGACCGAAGGTGATGAGCAGCGCCGCGAACACCAACGAGTAGATCGAGTTGAACCACTCGGCCGTCGGAGCAGAGATGCGCAGGTCGCGGATGATCGAGGGGATCGCCACGTTGACGATGGTTGCGTCGACGATGATCATGGCGACGCCGAGTGCGATGAAGGGCATGCCGAGCCAGCGTCGAAGACTCTGTGTCGTGCTCACGCGCTGCCTCCAAACCGTCGCCGCATCAAGAACTCACCCCGCGATGCCTCGATGGTTTGGCAAGGGGATGTTGATAGGCCGGCGCAACATCACGGCGCGGCGAGCAACCGAACCGCATCGTCAACATCGTGAGCCCAGTGATCTGCGCCAAGCNNCACGATCGGAGCGGTGACACCCGCCTTCTTGATGGTCCGTATCAAGGTGCCGAGGCTACACGGCGTGCCGCCCAGCACGCTGCACTGGTTCCAGTCGGGGCCAGAGGGTGCGATCGTCTCGGAGTTCTCCACGCAGAGCCGTGACGACCTCGACGTCTTCACCGACCCTGACATCGCTCGGACCACCGTCGTCGCGTCGAACTGAGTTCGGGCGACGCGAGGACCTCGGTGGGCTCGGCGCATCGGTCGACGCACGGGGCCACGCGGTCGCCCGCCTGGAGCGGAGGCCCGCGGCCGCGGCGCATGGATCAGTCGCTGAACCAGAGCGGGGTCGTGGGATCAGCCCACCTTCCGGAGTTCAACAAGCCTTTGACGGAGGCGCTGGGGGTAGGTGGGATACCTCTGGCTCAGTCAGTCAAAAGGTCCCGACGCTGCTATTCCTAGCGCGGCTGAGCGGGTCGGCATACGCCGACGGCTGAAGGGGCAGGCTCGGGGCGTCCTGGCTGTTGCGGGCTGGAGCACGCGTATGCCTCTGTGGGTGAGCAGGAATAGTGCGCAGCTCTGAGCAGGAATAGTGCACAGGTCCTCGGGGGTGGATTGGACCTGATCGTGATCCGAAAAAAGGAAGTCCCTCCGGGCAAGCTGGACTGTGTTCAAAGCCACCAACACCAAGAGGGACCGCCGTGGAGTCTGAGGAACTCTGGATGGAACTGCATGTCCTGCACCAACACGGATGGAGCGTCAGCGCGCTCGCCCGCCACTTCAAGCTGAACCGGCGCACGGTGCGCAGGGAGCTCGACGCCGAGCGCCCGCCCGGGTACCCGCAGCGTGCCCCGCGGCACCCGTTCACCGAGGCGCAGCTCGCCCACATCGAACGCCGCCTGTTGATGTGTCCGGTGCTCCGCGCCACCGACCTGCACCACGAGCTGCGCACCGAGTACGGGTATGCGGGCAGCTATTGGACTTTCCTGCGACAGGTGCGTCCACTGCGCCCGGCGACGGCGCACGAGCCTGAGGTGCGCTTCGAGACCTTGGCCGGTGTACAGACCCAGGCCGACTGGAAGCACATCGGGAGCTGGCCGCTCGGCGAGGAACTGGTCGAGCTCCACGCCATGGTGGCGATCCTCGGGCACAGCCGCATGCCCGCGATCCGGATCGCCGCCAGCTGCACCCGTGAGGTGAGTTTCGAGCGCCTGGTGCGCTGTCTCGACGACCTCGGCGGGGTCACACGGGAGCTGCTCACCGACCGCGATACGGTGTTCTGCAACCACGCTGCTGAGGGCCCGCTCTTCGTCCCCGAGTGGGTCGACCTCTGCGCGCTGCTGGGCGCGGTGCCCCGCGCCTGCCGCCCGTACCGAGCCAAGACCAAGGGCAAGGTGGAGCGCGAAAACCGCGAGCTCGAGCAGAGCTTCCGCTGCTGGCTCACCGGCCAGGTGATGCCGCCGCGACCGACCATCGCCGACTACGACGCCTTCGCGCTGCGCTGGATTCAGGAGCGCATCCTGCCGCGGCGCCACCGCACCACCCAACGGATCATCGGCGAGGCCTAGGCCGAGGAACGCCGTCTGCTCAGCGCAGTGCCACGTCATCTGCTCGAGCGCTTCGCCGGCGACGACGGTGCCCGGGCGGTACTGCACGTGGTCGATGCCACACAGCGCCTGTTGGGCGAGCAGGTCGAGGTGCGTCCGCTCAGCGCCTACGAGGTGGCGTTGTGAGCCCGCGTCCCAGCAGCTCGGACCCGAGCGCGTACCAGCGCTTGCGGGAACATCTTGCATACCTCGAGATGAGCGCCGCCGCGGAGCATCTTGCCGACGAGCTCGACCGCGGCACGCGTGAGCAGGCGTCCGCCACGCAGGTGCTGGAACGCCTCATGGCCATCGAAGCGGATGCAACCCGGGCACGTCGGCTGCGTGGGCGGCTGCGCTTTGCGCGCTATCCGATTCACAAGACGCTCGCCGAGTTCGACCTTGATTTCCAGCCGTCGCTCGATCGCAAGGTACTCGCCGAACTCTCCACGCTGCGCTTCGTCGAGGAGCGTCGCAACGTGATTCTGCTGGGGCCGCCGGGCGTGGGCAAATCGCATCTCGCCATCGCCCTCGGCATCGCCGCCACCGAAGCCGGCTACCGCACCTACTTCACCTCTGCGGCAGACCTCGTGGCCAACCTCCAGTCCGCGCACCTCGAGGGCACGGCCAGCTACAAGATGCGCACCTACACCGGCCCCTCGGTGCTGGTGGTCGACGAGCTCGGATACTTGCCGCTCGACCAGGCGTCGGCGAACTGGATCTTTCAGATGGTCAGCCGACGCTACGAGAAGGCATCCATCGTGCTCACCAGCAATCGTGGTTTCGGTGACTGGAACCAGGTCTTCGCTGATCCGGTGGTGGCGTCAGCCATCGTGGACCGACTGCTGCACAACGCCACCGTCATCAACATCAAGGGCCACAGCTACCGCATGCGCCGCTACGACGCCGCCCAGCAGGCCAAAGGAGGGAGTGCTATGGTCGCGTGACCCTGAGCTGTGCACTTTTCGTGCTCAACTCTGTGCACTCTTCGTGCCCACTTACAGCCTCAGGCGGTTACCAGACACCGCTATGCATCGACAACCGATCGCCAGAGGTGCGTCCGGATCGCCAGGGGTGCGTGGCCCGACAGACGCCGTCGCTCACGCAGACGTGAGGAATGTGCTCACCCCGGCAGTTGGCTGCGTTGAGACGAGACCGCTGCCCCTAGTGGCCCTCAAAAGGAGCGTGCTGCTACGGCAGGGTAAAACGTCTCCCCCCCCCATGGTGCGGGGTCCGTCACGCTTAGGTGCGTGGATCAAGGATCAGTCGCGCACGTCATACGCTTCGCATCGGCCGTCGCTCAACGAGTCCGTACTGGGCTGACCACCGCGCACGCTGTCTCACCTTTGGTCCATGACCTGACTACGCGCAGTCCGCTAGCCTCGGTGAGGGTTGCCAACTCTCGGGGGCCGAGGATCCCATAGAAGCTTGCCCATCCGCCTCCCATCGGAATAATCCAACCGTCCAGATACGGCACGGCATTGACGCGCTCTCGGGCACGGCGAAAGTAGGAGTTGCGGTATTGCGTCGCAATCAGACACTCGCCATCACTAGTTAAATGCCCTCGGATGGATTTCATTAGTTTGCGCCGCATCCACTCATCGGGAATGGCCGACAAGACGTTCGCGAAAAGCACTAGATCAAAGCGCGCCGGCGACTGCCAATACGCATCAATCGTGACCACAGACGCGGAAGCCCAAGCGTCAGATACGTAGGAGCGAACCGAAGTCTTCTGCCCGAAGATTTGTTGAGTCCGTGAGAGCTGACTCTCTGAGTCCACGAAGGTCACGCGATTGGCGATAGTGATCAGTTCTCGGCCATAGCGAAGCTTTCCACACCCGAGATCGAGTGCTGATTCAACCGGCGGGTGACCGCTGAGCCATTCGACAACCGCCCGTCCCGGTTGCGAAGTGGAGCGCGCGGCGTTCTCACTCCTTATGTTGAAGCCCTCAACTCTATAGCGCATGGAATAAGGCCCTAATAGCCATCTTCCGCTCGTTATCACTGGTAATGGCGGCCACTTCATCCAAGGCGAGGCGGCTGCACCGAACATACAGCAGGCGCATCAGAGCGATTGCGATGACTGCCCCCAGCGCGAGCCATAGTGTCGCTTCGAGCCTGCCATACACCACTAGAACGACGCTCACCAGCGCCGTGACCACGAGAGCCTCTGAGAGAACCCAGATCCACGACCACGTGTCTAGTGCCTCATGAATAAGATGCTCGTCGATCGCTGGCTTGGTGCTTGACGCGTATCGGTAGAACGCCGCATTCATAAGAGCTCTACGGGATTGAGCAACCCTGCCCAACTGCATTGCCGACAGACTTGCACCACTAGCGGCGGCGAGAGGAAAGAGGACGTTAAACACGTCGAATCGATGACGGACACGCAGAACATCGGAGAGGGTGTCATGAAGCTTGACAATTCGAGCCAGTAAAGCGAATGGAAGCGTCAACACCAAATACATCAGTGAGATGGTCAGACCAAACACTGTGGTCGAAGGCCCAGCCTTACCGAGGAACTCCGACACCTGTGAAACCTGCGACGAAAGAAGTGCAAGCCCTCCGATAGCGGCGATCCAGGTAAGAAGGGCAACGCGCTTCTTCAGCGTTGGATAGTCGACTACGGTGTCAAAGAGGGGCTTCAGAATCTTGTCCATGTAGTCTCCACGTCAGCGCGTGACTCTCGCAGCGGATCTTCTCCAAGTAGCGCGCCACGCCCATTCCAACTGGGCGGCATTCGTAGCCACGAAGGCTCTACTTTCGCAGAACGTGAGGCGAATCACACGCACTCCCACATTGGCGTCCCTCCAAAAGACGCTAACCTGGTTCAAGCACGAACGGTCTGAGATGATCATCGACGAATCGGTTAGGTTTCCAGCCTCCGAGCAGTCGCTCGGTTAGAAGAAGGGTGTCGACAAAGCCAAGTGCCGCACCGGCAACCACCCCTGGAGGCACACCAAGTGCTCCTAGTGCGGTGATAGAAGCCCACCGAACGGTCTTAGGCGGAAGGTGCTCCACCCATGAAATGGACGAGATGGCATCGATGTAGGCTCGGAGAAGCGACTGGTCTGGTTCTTGGTTTGCAGCCCAGTCTCTGAATGACCGAGCCTCGTCGAGGAGGTCGAGAAGAGGACGAGCGAATGTCGAGGCCGCGACGATCCCTTTCCTGCGCGCGTCCTTGATTCTGTCTCTGAGGGCAATGCCAGCTCTGCCCGCAATTCCTATGCTCGACGGCTAGCACGGACCTTCGAAGAGCACTGGAGCCCCTGCATGAGTGAGTACCGACCAGACGTTGCCACCGATATCTGGGTGATTGATCCCGTTGCTACGCTCTCGCGGGAGTGTGAGGCGAGTTTTCGGCCTCGCCAAGAATGAGAAAGCAGCAGGCCGAGTTCCGACTGGTCCTCCGCGACGACAACCGCTACGCGATGGTCACAAGCGTCACCGTGCAGGGTCTCGACTACTACGTGGTCGACAAGTTCAAAGGCGGAGTGCTTCGACAGAGCCTCCATGAGATGGGGCAGTCGCACACCTACGTGCTGGGCGAGCGCGTGGCCCCGGCCAACACGGGAAAGCCGATGAGAGCATTTACGGGCATACGATCCGTCTGGGGATCATCGTTGAGCGCCGCCCCTGCCTTACGTGACTGGACGTACGTTCCCAAGGCTGATCGCCCAAACCGTCGTCTGACTCTCGTGGTCCCGATGGAGGTGTTGCCACCCCTCAGCTCTGTCGATGTCTGGCTGGTGCAGGGCGGTCGCGAAGCGGAACTCGCGGCGGAGTGGGAAAGCCGCTATCACAACATCGTCGCGTCGGCCACCATGGAATGGGTCGAGCCGAAGGTCGCGGTGGTTGTCAAGGCCGTCACGAAGCTGCCTGAGGGGATGTTGCCCGCCCCTCCACTAAGCACTCCCCCGTGAGCCGCTACCTGAAGGTCCTGGGAACGCTGAAACCGGACGACAAGGTATCGGTGGCCATCGAGGCCACGGAGCGCGCTACAGCCGCTCTGAAGGGCGCTCGAACCATCGCCGAGGTTCGCAAGGTCGAGGCCGACTGTGGCGCCACTTACCATGCCGCCCTGGCGGATGTCCCGATGCGCTGGCGCGACGCTGATCGCCTGCCCCATCATTGGCAGACCCTCGGCCAGCGGACCTCCATCTTTGGCCAGGGCGCGCGCAGCGCAACTACTCCTGGACAGGCCCTGCGCAACTTTCTCGGTGGTCTCGCGAGTGCCGAGATCGCAGTCGCATGTCGGACGATCGGTCTCGACCCGGGCATGGGGATCGGTCTTCACCACGACGTCAGAGGTCGGGAGTCACTGGTCTGGGAGGTCATGGAACCGGTGCGGCCGACGCTCGACCAGCTCAACCTCGACATCCTCGCCAGCCGCGTGTGGCGCCGGGGCGACTTCCACGAACTCCCGAGCGGAGAGGTCAGGCTCCGTCCGGACTGGCCGGTGCTCAAGCCTGACTTCACGGCACGAGCTCGTTCGCTCGTTGCCGAAGTGACTCGACAGCTCCAGGTGGCGCTGCGTCGCAGTCAGGTCGTCGCTCACGCCGTCGAGCACGTCGCGGCTGTCGTCGCGCAGCACGCGATCGAGACCCCGGACAGCATCAAGATCACCGCCATCAATGTGCCGACCGTTCTCTCGGGAGCACGGCAGAAGCAAGCGCGACGTGCGGAGCGCCGCGGACTCGTGGGCGGCCACGGGACTAAGGACTAGGGTGTGGCGCGGATGCGTGGACGGAGCTCGGTCGTCTCAGTGCGAGCCAGCCGCTGGTAGTGTCGGCTGCACCACTCGCCGACTTGTGCGGATCGCCCGCAATCGGTCACACCGCACCGAGGGCGGGTAGGGTCGTCGCGGACCCATTGGTCATAGTGGCTCGCGCAACGTCCGGCCGATACGGCAGTGCGATCACAGCTGTCTGTGGCACAAAGGGCGCCCCGGTACGGCGGCATACGTAGGCGCTGCGCGGTGCCGGCCTGACCGTGCTTCGTGATTCTGCTGAGGTGTAACTTGCAGTACCCGCCGGCGCTGTATGGCTGAACGCACGACGTGACAGAGCAGTGGTCGAATTCGCCGGCCGCGCGTCGCTCGGCGATGCCCCTCCGCGCGCCCCGCGGCGTCCCTGGCCGCGCTTCGCCGCGCCACCAGATAAGCGTTCGCGCTTCGCCGCGCGATCGCGAACTCGTCGCCGGCCAAATCACCACCTCCTCGACTAACGCCCCAGTGATTGCGCGTTGTCGGCTGGGAGTGACATCGGCCCAGGCAGCCCGGAGATCGTCGGCATGTCCGATGAATTCGGCCACCACGTCCTCGGTGCGATTCTGCAGGAGCGTTGCTTTCGTCGCCCGGGCATGTTCAAGCAGGGCTGGCCGGGCCGCTCGCCACTCCCCGCGTGTGAGTGATCCTGTTGCGTAATCGCGAGCCATGGAGCGAAGGCGCGCCTCCGCGGCGCTCATGGCCGATTGCGCCTTTCGCCACTTCGCATCGCTGAGGTGTCCTCGCTGAAGCGTTGCCGGCAGTGCGTCTGAATCTAGTCGCTGGTAGAGCCGATCCAGGAACAAGCCATTGAGATCCTCCACGTTGATAGAGACACGCCCGCAGCCGATCTGACCTGGTTGCCAGGGGCAGATGTAAGTGCGCGTGTGGCCGTTACCGCGGCTCCTCATTCGCGCCCCACACCTGCCGCAGTGCACTAGCCCGGTCAAGAGGTAGCAGCGCCGCGATCCATCGCCGATACGGCGGTTCGGGTCGGCGAACAATGACCGGATCCGCTCGCTTTGGCGCCGGGTCAGAATTGCTTTCCAGGCGCCTTTCCCAACCACCTCGCCGTGGTATGTGCTCCAGCCAGCAAGGCGAGGGTTACCGAGAATGCAGCGCATCGACGCGGCCGTCCAAAGGACCTTGCGGGCACTGGGGATGCCGCGCCGGTTCAAGTCGTTGCAGATGCCTCGGAGCGATTCACCGCGTAACAGGCGGGCTGCCGCTTCGCGAATCACGGTCGCCTCTGTGTCATTGACGATGTTCCCGTCGAGCTTGAAGCCGTACTCACCCCTGGGGATACGCATGATCCCGTGCCTCGCACGCTCCAGATTCGCTCGGCTCATGCGCTCGGACTTAATCTCGCATTCGTGAGCTGCGAAGGCACCCCACGTGCGCGCCAGCAGACGGCCTTGACTGGTGGCAAGGTCCACGTCCCCGGTGACCGTCGCGAGCGCCACCCGATGCTTGTCGCAGATCACGATGAACTCCTCAAGCTCGCGTGGTTGACGGTGCAGCCGGTCCAGTCGCCAAATCATGACCCCGTCACGCAGCCCGAGTTGGATGTCCTTCAGCAGGCGTTGATATTCGGGTCGCGGTTTCCTTGTGTCGAATGCGCTTCGGTCGTCATCCACATATACCTGGGCGATGCTCCAGCCTCGTCGCTTTGCCTCCTCCACGCAGTCGGCCTCTTGACGCTGGACGCCGAGGCGCTCGCCGGATGGATCGTGCGAGATACGGGCGTAGACCGCCGCAGATGTCGGAGCCGTGGGGCGCATCTCGGCAGTATCGGTCTGAATCGGAGCCAGCGCCGGGCACGGGGTGGATACTCAGCAGTTGGTTGGATGTAGCTTCGCTCGATGCACGTGCGCGGGTCGGTGTCCTTGCCCAAGAAAGCTCACACTGCATTTGCAGCGCCTGCGAAAGGGAGGAGATCCCGGTGACGCTGCTCGGAGGCGCCTTAGCCGACGATCCGACCCGCCCGCGATGCGCGGTTGCCGAGTGTGACCGAGGTGCAGGAGACTCGCAATGGCGTACATACGCGCGCGACGTCATGGGACAACGGAGCTGAGGTCTGAACCCGCTCGCGATGCGGTGGCACACGTGTAGCCGGTGTCTGGATCGATCGAGTCGCGCGCTCTAGGTTGAGAGCACTTCACGCACGCACCCGGTGGCGCCCCCGAGGCAGCTTTACTCGGATGGCCCTAGAGTCGGTGACGTGGACGTTCCCGAGTTGTTCCGGCAGCACGAGGCAACGGTCAGCGCCCGCGCGCGACAGGCCGGGATAGTTCAACATGCTGGAGATCGCGGTGGAGCCCGCGAGGAAATCCTTCGCGGCTTCCTCGCACAGCATCTCCCGACGAAGTACGGTGTGACGAAGGGCGAGGTGGTCACTAGGAGCGGCGCCCACAGTCACGCCGGCGACATCCTCATATACGACTCCGTCAACTGCCCGGTGCTGCATGTGGGCGACACCCAGGTGTTACCGATCGAGGGCGTCTACGGCGTGATCGAGGTCAAGTCAGGCCTATCCAAGGCCGAGTTGTTGGACGCGATTACGAAGATCGAGGCCTTCAAGCGCTTGCCCCCTCGCGACCTGAGTGTGATCCGTACCCGGGAGTACGTGACGGTCCACCGGCCGTCCCGTCCGTTCGGCATCGTGTTCGGCTT
Organism: Candidatus Dormiibacterota bacterium; assembly: GCA_003135895.1. Taxonomy (GTDB): domain Bacteria; phylum Chloroflexota; class Dormibacteria; order Aeolococcales; family Aeolococcaceae; genus Palsa-851. The sequence continues at coordinate 37,941 of PNBE01000071.1, read as the reverse complement.
CAACCTTGTGGACAACTCGATGGATTCACTTCTGAGCAACTGGCACGAGGCCAATACCGCCATACACGATGTCAACTACATGGCCAACCTGATCGCCGTGTTGGGCGAGGGACTGCTGTTGGTTGAGCACGTCGACTGGAGCCTTGGCCAGATTGGCCCGTTGCTAGACACTGACGACTTTGTCCGCCTCATGCTGACGCAACAGAAGCGGGCACAGGCCGACGAGCCAGCTCTCGACGTTCAAATAAGGGAGGTATTTGAGCCGGCCGGTGAGAACACCTTCGGCCGCTTCCTCGTCTACCTTCTAATGATCCTCGAACAGCTCAAGCTGGGTGTCCCGGACCTAGGCCAGTATGTCGATCCCAACCTGCCATTGACTATTCACCGTGAGTCCTAGGGCATGCGGCAAATAAGACCCGACGAGCCGTGCCCCTGCCGATCAGGCGCGACCTACGCCGAATGTCATCTTATGCGTCGCATCGCCAGCCGACCGGATGTCATGAAGCGCCGCATCCGGCTCCGCGTCATCCCCGAGCCCGACCCCGACACGCGGTCCGTCTTTGAAAAGTTGATTGGCGCGCCCGATTCCGTTTTCTTCGCAGGCGGCGAGACGACCGATGCCTATGTCTGCGGCCAGTGTGAAACCCCGCTTATCGTCGGACTGCAATTGACGCAGTTCCAGAACCTGGTCCTGCGCTGTTCGCAGTGCGGCAAGCACAACGAGACGCTGACCGCCGGACCGGTTCGGCGGACGCAGTCGGCCAAGCAGGCGAGGCGGCGACACAGATAGTTTGTGAGGCGCAAGGACGGACATTGACACCCCGTTACCGGGACTTGCGAACCGCTGACACGCGATCGAGCTACGGGCTTAGCCAGTTGTACGGAACAGCCCCACTCCGCCCGAGAAAGCTGCGGTTCCACGGAAAATGCTCAGGGACAGCGATGACCCCGGGCGGGTAATGACGATCGCCGACGGCAAATCGGCGGTCTTGGCATGGCTACCAAGGGACGCCGCGTCCACATTCTTCGCGGTCGATCACACCGGGGGATCCTGCCGCCTATGGAACCCGCGTAGCGGCATACTCGGACGCCTTCTGGGCACGCCCGCGATTGGGACCTACACGGTGACCTGGGCGTCGACTTCTCTTACACCGAACGCCAACCTAAACATCACATACGACCCGAACGACATTCAGGATGCGAGCATCAGCGTCGCCCCGAATAGTCTCAGTAACAGTTGCTGACCGCGGCGCCACCGTGGCCCAGGAGATCGCCGGTCCTCGGCGGCAGTGCCAGGGCTCGTTCTCGTCACTTGAGTCATGCAGGTCACCACGCCGTCACGTGGGTGGTGGTACGGCAGAGTACTGTGGGGATCAGCCGCGAGTCCGGGTCCATATACGACCCACCGCGAGCAGGAAGTGTTCCATATGGGTCTGAGAGATAGTCTGAAGAACGCGCGCGACGGCGCGGTTGCCAAGCGCGCTGACGCCAAGGAGGATGCTCAACGCCAGGCAGAGCAGCACGTTGCGGAGGCCCTACGCCAGTCGGAGCAGCGAGCCGCTGACCGCGCCGAGCTCTACGCCATCATCAAGGCCTCGTGCCCGCTGCCGATCGAGCCCGGTGACCTGTCGCTGCCAGGTGACATCCGCCTACTCGCGGACGAGTTCCTCGTCACCGTCGGCAAAGACTGGGGGCTGAGCTCGCAGAAGCTCACGCTGACGACCCACCGGATCCTCTACACGCACGGCCGCGTTTCGAAGGACATGGAGTCGGTCTACCTGACTGACGTCAAGGACATCCGCTATCACAAGCCGGTCGTCGGCTTCGGGTCGATCGCCATCGACACTGCGAGCGGAAAGATCGAGGGCCTGCCGGCGTCAACCAACGGAGCTCAACTGCGCGACCGGATGATGCAGCTGGTCCACTGGGCTCGGCAGCGAGCGCAACAGCCTCAGGTCGTCCAGGCCGCGGCCCCGGCCGGCGACGACATCCCCGCCCAGCTCGTCAAGCTTGCCCAGCTACGGGATGGCGGTGTGCTCAGCGAAGACGAGTTCGCAACCTCCAAGGCGGCCCTGCTCGCGCGGCTCTGACGTCGCCGCACCGAAGGGACGAGATCCGCGCCTGAAAGTTGAAGTTGCCGCGGTCATCGCGGTGCTCGCGCTGGCAAGCTGCGGAGGCGCGGTGGCCTCCACCTCGTCCACGCCGACGGCCGCCCCGACATCGGCCGCAACCGCAGTCCCGCCAACCTCCGAGGCCAACGTGTCCGATGGCTACCTCGGGGCGACCGTCGCGCAGTTCAAGGCCGCCCATGGCGCGGACAGCGGGCCTGGTGCCATCTGCACGGCAGTGAACGCGTGCTTCGGAATCCGCCTCGTGAACGACGAGAGCGGGCCGGCGCCGACATATCAGTTCGCGCCCGTGTCGGTCGACGGTGGGATCGTGTCCGGCTACTCGATGAACTTCGACACCGGGACGACGATCGCCAACGCGAAGGCGGAAATCCTGTCGTGGCTGCCGCGGGACACGACGACCACGTACTACGCGATCGACCACACGAACGGGAGCTGTGTGCTCTGGAACGTGAGGAGCCCGACGCTCGCGCGGGAGCTCGGCACCCCGGCGATCGGCGATCCGCAGGGCGACCTCGGGATCACACTCGGCTACGTCGATGCCAACCTCAACACCGTATACGACCCGAACAACGTCCAGCACGCAGATATCAGTGTCCTGCCGGACGCCCAGACCGACAGCTGCTGACCCTCGCGGGTAGCCGCGTTTCGCGCCAAAGGTCGCGCCGGCCACCGCCGCTTGCGTTTCCGATGGCGACGGCGCGTCTCCCGGCGGTCGGCCGCCTTGTAGAACTGGTCGATCACCCGGCAAACGACCCGGGTCCCCACGTCGGCAATCAGGAGCCAGGCTGCGACCTGGGCGACGGCGGACTGGCCCATGCATGCACCATGCAGCAGGCTGGCACTTGGGTCCGCATGAGATCAGAGCCGCCATGCTGGGCGGTCCCGATGGCCTACCCTGGGTACAGAGCGAGCCAGGCCCGCAATGGGCGCCCGCCAGGAGGGTTGAGGAATGAAGGTTGGACTTGCGGCGGTGATCGCCGTCCTGGCGCTTGGCGGGCTGGCTGGCTGCGGCGCCGAATCAGGGGCCGACAACTCACAGAAGATCGTCAACGACATCAAGGTCAACGGGAGCAACAAGCTCATCGTGGGTTCGGGTCTGTCGTCGGACATAGCGGCCATAGCCACCGCCACCGTTAGCGACGCGACCTGTGCGCAGTCGCTCAACGGGACCCAGAACTACACGTGCGTCGTTCACTTCACGGTAGGCTCGGCCATCCTCCAAACGACCGGGTACACCGCGAACATCTCAGCTACTTGCGATGACGCTGGTGCGTGCAAGTGGCAGGTCACGAACGCGGTGCCAGCCTAATGAGACGGCTAATCACCCTTGGAGCAGCGGTCGCGTTCGTGATCGTAGGCTGCGGCGGAACGACGCCGACAGGCGGGGTGCAAGCAGCCACGGCCACGGCCACGGCCACCGCAGCCGCCCCGGTCAACGTTCCGACCGCCGTGGTCAAGACCGCGCCGCCCGCCACGGCGAAACCAACGGCGCGCCCGACCGCAGCTCCGACAGCGCGACCAACGGCCCGACCCACCGCACGACCAACGCCGCGCCCGACCGCCCAGCCGGTGAACCTCTGCGGTGCGCCGAGCAACCCGTGGGGCTACAACTTCTGCGGCGGCGGTTTCATCTATGCGGTGCCGTTGAGCTTCTGCGCGTACTTCAACTGCATCCCCTCGTTCTGGGAGTCGACCAACGGTTACGCCGAGCAGTGCGTTGACGGGACGTACTCGCACTCAGGCGGTCGCAGCGGGGCATGCTCGTACCACGGCGGCGAGCGGCGACCGTTGTATACCTGACGCCCAACCTCGATGAGTTAGGCAGGACGGACGGTCGCGGTCGCCGGGAACTTGAAGGCCCACGAGCGGGCCATCTGGTCGACCATCCTCCGAGCGCTCTCCGCGTGGGCGGCGAGCATCGCGTCGATGGTCGGCTGGAGGCTATTCGCGAGGGCATCCGCGAACGTCTTGCCCATCGCCGCGAGGCTGGCCGACACGCTCGCCGTCAGCGCGGCGTCCATCTTGAGCCCGCCGATCGCGGCGACCAGGGCCGAAGTATCGACCCTCAGTGCCGGGAGTGCGAGGACGCCGCCCGAGGCGCCGACGCTCGCTGCCAGTGGGACGATCCCCGGCGCGGCCCGGAGGGGGTCGGTCGCCGGGCGGGCTCGGGCGATCCGCGGCGCCGGCTTCCTGGCCGCCGCCCTCCGCTCGAGCGTGTCCGCGACCTCCCGGAGGATGGCCGCCGCGGTGAGCAGTTCGGTGGCCATCGCCACGTAGCCGAGCTGCTCGGCCATGAAGGCGGCGAACAGGCACCCGAGCGCCGCGGCGCGGACCACCTCGAGGTCGAGCGTCAGGTCCACAGGAGGAAGCGTACCGATGTTCGCCGCTCGGCGCAAGAGGGTCAATCCGCCCACTCGACCGTCACCCTCGACGCATCCCACCGTCGTCCCGGCAGCCCGCGGCGAACGGTCACCTCGAGATGAGCGACGCCAAGACGTACCGCTGTCGGTCCAGGTCGAGCGTGTCGAAGTCCGCGGCCATCCGACCGACGGACACCACCGCGAGGCCCAGTCCCCTGTTCGTCCCGGCGCGCCGGCTGATCGCCCGACCTTCCTGAAGACTAAGCCGTGGGCCTCGTCAGTTAAATCGACACACGAAGCAGCGTGACGGACCACGCGTCTTGGGGGGTAAAACGTCTCCCCCCATGGTGCGGGGTCCGTCACGCTCTTCGAATACCTCGTGAGGGACGTCGAGACGGCGATGACTCTAGGAGCGAGAGCTACGTCCCCAGACCACATCACGCACCTATGTGGTTCTCCAACTCCCTTGAACCGTACGTTCCGGCATCGAGCTTGGGTGGTGGAGCTGGCCTTGTTCGGCATCCGCAAACCAACTCTCCCACCTGTCAACGAACTCTTCCAGTTGGCCAGGGCTTAGCGGCGTGAAAGGCCATGCGACCTGATAGTCGGCCATACCACCCGTGATCGCTCTGGCTGACTCCGGTCCGGGGTCCAAAGCGAAGGGCGCACTGAGAGACATCCTAGGCATCATCGGTGAAACCATGAATGCCGTCTCGAACCAGCCGAAATGATTGACTTCGTGTGCATCGCGGTACCACAGCGAGTGGCTCCGGCCTTCATATCCGAACTCGTCCGGCGGGATCTTGATGCCGATAGCGCTACACGCGATTACTTGTAGCCTCACGGCTCGAGGGCTGGTCGATGGAAAGGCAGTGCTAACAGGCGCCGACAGGATAAGGCTCGCTTGATTCAGTACGAGGGTCCAGTACTCCTTGGCGCGCCTCTGGAGGCGGACCGAAGGAGCTGCCTCAATGACGATGTCCTTTAGCTCCTGCGCGAGCTTAGTCAGCGCTGCGTGGGCGACATCGAGGAGAGCCGTGCGACGCTCCGACTCAGACTCGAACGTGTGGTCAGGAGCGGACAATCCTGGATCAGCCAATCACGGCTCGCGTCGTCGCGAGCGGTCGGAGTAGGGCTCGGCCCTTGCCAGGCGATCTGAGTGGACGCCGTTGCAATTCGCTGGCGTTGCAACCACTTTGACCAGCTCGAATAGCACCACAGCTCGTGCTATGCGGAGTGAACGACCACCAGACGATCGCGCTCGGCAGAAGCGATTAGTTGGTGTGCCGCCACTCACCGATCGAAGGGGGTGACGTGGCATTGAGCATCCGCGCAGCTCCCGGACCCCTGTTCATAAAGCCGTGAGGGAGGTTCGCCTGAAAGGTGATGCAGTCACCTTCGTCGAGAACGAAGGACTCCGCCCCGACATGAACCTCAAGCGTACCTTTGAGGACGAGAACTGATTCCTGTCCGCCGTGCTCCATAAGCTCCATGGCGCCCTGGGTAGGCACGAGCTCCGCGATCATCATCTGCAACTCGCCCTGCAGCGGAGTCGTGACGGTCCATTCAAACGGCTGTGATGGAAATCGCAGCGTGGGCCGGTCGCTCCTGCGGACTAGGTGGACCTTCGGGGAGACTTCGCCAGGTCCAGGGACGACCTGCGCTGCGCGGCCGTCGAGCAGGCTGCTAATGGAGACACCAAGCGAGTTAGCGAGTCGCCGGACCATGTCGACCGACGGTGAAGCCGTGCCGCGCTCGACTTCGCCGAGCCACGCTCGAGAGATTTCGGCGTGGGCTGCGAGGGCCTGCATGGAGAGACCCTGTTGCTGACGCACCGACCGAATCTGACGTCCAAGGGCGGTAGCCGCGGCCTCCGAAGTCAGGCTACTCTCGCCGAGGGGAGCGCTACGAATGACTGGATCGTTCATTCCTTTCGAAACCGAATCCTATGCGATCGGGAGATCTCAGGGGCGGTTACGGGCGGCGCGGCGCTGCCAGCACCGCACGCTTACCCGGCACCCTTCCGAATCCGGATCTCCTGGGCTGCTGCCGCCCGGACCCGCCTCCAAATCTCGCGCCGATGCACCGCGTCGCGCGCACCGAACCCGATCCTGACGTGGTCAGAGGACCCGAAGTGGCTCCCGCCGGTCGCCGGAACCCCGAAGGACTGCACCAAGGTGTCAGCGAAATCATCGCCGTCGACGCCTAGTCCCGATACGTTCACGAACATATACGGCGTCGCCTCTGGCTTCACACAGCTCAGCCCTTCCGTGCTCGCTACCTCGGGCCACACGTCGTTCCGATATCCCTCGAACTCGCTCCCGATGTCGGAGAGCCAATCCTGTGGCCCGCTGATCGCTGCCGCGGCGGCAACTTGGCACACCACGTTGCCGTACAGCACCTCCCACTCGAGCAGCTTCGTAAACTCGTCGCTCAACCGGTGCTCAGCGACCAGGTAACCGACTCGCCACGCGGACATCGCATAGCTCTTCGTGACCGATTGGATCAGAATGAGGCGATCCCTAAAATCACCAAACCGGGACGTGCTCGTGAACGCGACTCCGTCGTAGACCATTCGGTCGTATGACTCGTCTGCGAGGACGAGAAAGTTGTGGCTCCGGGCAAGCTCGAGCACCCCTCGGATGGTTGACTCGGGCACCACGTAGCCAGTCGGATTGACCGGTGTGCAAAGAATAAGAAGCTTGGTGCGAGGCGTGATCGCCGCCTCGATGCGGTCAAGGTCCCACGCCCAGCTCTGCTCTTCGTCTGTCGGTACGTAGATGGGAACGGCTCCAACCAACTCGATCATTCCGTAGAAAAAGAACGACGGTGAAGGAATTACGACCTCATCCCCGGGGTTCAGCACGGTTCGACAGACGATATTGATGGCCTGCATGGCTCCACTGGTGACCACGACATCCGTTTCGGGATCCACCTCGAGCGCACTCTCACGAGCAAGCTTTGTGCTAATCGCCTCGCGTAGCCTAAGGAGTCCGCGCGAGGGCGGCGGCACCAGTAGCTCGCCAGACGCGTCGCACACGGCTTGCACTACGTGATCCGGCAGTTGTCGCAGTGGCATACCTAAGACGGGAAGGACATCGAGATCGCGGGAGCGAAGATCGGCCAGTTGCGACTCCGTTGCCCGCCAGCCCGGCCGGCGCAGGCGTAGCGCTCGAGCCGCGATGAAGTCCGTAGTCGAACTCGCAGAAGCCACAGCTCAGACCCCCGACCTCAATACGACTCGCTGTTCCAGACCCGGTAACTGTCCTTGGCGCCCTCAGGCTCGAAATCGGACCATGCGGTAGCGGCTTCCCGATACCCGCTGGAACGAGACCGCCACTCGCGTTCGCGGCTGTAGATCAAGCGTCCATCTCGATACACCTCATGCGCTCCGTTGAGGACAACCGAGATGTCTTCAAGTGGGTTCCCATCGAAAATCGCGAGATCTGCAATCTTCCCGGGCTCGATGGAACCGATCAGGTGGTCCAGGTTCACAACCTGAGCAGCTGTACTCGTTGCGGCCTTGATGGCGTCCATGTTCGAGAGGCCGTACTTCACGTAAAACGGAAGCTCAAGAAGGTTGTGGCCGTGGCGGTGCGCCTCATTGCCGCCGACGTCCGATCCCATCGCGATCGGAACACCCGCCTTCACCAGTTCCTTGAAAGCCTCCACTACACGACCGAAGCCGACGCTGTCAAAGAAACCAAAGCCTTCCCCGACCATGCCGTATTTTGGGCCGTCGTGGATGATGTGATAGGCGTTCGCGATGGTTGGGACTGCGATCGTGCCGTTGTCGTGCATGACCGCTGCAGATTTTGCAGTGCCCAGCCAGCAGTGCTCGATGCTATTGAACCCAGCCTGCGATGCAGCGATAATCGCTTCCTCGGCCATGCAATGACAAGTGCAGGTTCTCTTCTTGCGATGGGCCTCATCGACGATGGTCCGAAACTCGTCGTCGGTGTACCCCAACGTGCTCCAGTCGGGCCCCCCGTCACCAAAGCACTTAATGAGGTCAACTCCCATCTTGACCCGTTGTCGAACGGCTTGCCGCACACCGTCACTTCCATCTGCTTCGCCGCCCCACCAGGCTCCGACGCCGCCTGTAGAAGTCACCGGAACGCCGGCAGCCAGCACACGGGGGCCAACGATCAACCCCTGATCGATCGCATCTCGAAGATCGCAGGCTAGAAAGTCGCGACCCCCGAGATCCCGTATCGTTGTTATTCCCTGGCTGACGAATTCGAATATCGCCGGAACCGTCCGCAAGGTCACCATGCCAATGGGATCGCGGTACGGCATGTCCGGGTTGATCAGTTGATAGGCAAGCGTCTCGTACGCGTAGCGGTTACTTCCTTGCGCGCGGTTTCCGCCGATCACGTGAGCATGGAGGTCGATGAGTCCTGGCAGCACGGCGCGGCCTTCGACATCAATCCTCTGCTCCGTGTCCTCTGGAATCGTGATATTCGCCCCGCACGCTTCGAATACGCCGTCGCGAATCAGAATCGTGGCTCGCTCGACGGCGGCGCCCCGGCCGTCGATCAAGAGAGCATTGGTGAGCGCCAGTTTCATTGAACCTCTCCTACAGATAACCGACGGGGGTCAGCACAGTCTCCAGTCGGCGGTCCGACCCGCCGATCATGGCAACGCGATGGCACGTCCACCCATGGCGCGGCAACCGATACAGGTGAGCGCTTCCATACGCCCGAGCACCTTTACTGGACATTGTGTCGTCTATACCGTACCATCCTGCCTACTATCCTAGTCAAGGAGGCGGCCATGGTCTACCGGCGATGGGGACGCGACGACATCGGCGCCGGCCCAGACCCGACGCGCGTGAGGGAATTAGGAGGTGAATCATGGCGGAGTTGACAGAACACGCGACCGGCGATCCTCGGGCTGAATCTGCGGCTCCTGCGCTTCGTTCCCCCGGCAAGCTGCGGAGGGAACTCGGCTTTATCGGCACACTGGCACTGGCGATCGGAATCATGGCGCCCACCGGGGCCTTGTCCATCAATGGAGTGCCTGCGGCGGGCTTGGTCGGGCAGTCGGTTCCGTTCGCGTTCCTGGTGGCAAGCATCGCCATACTCCCTGTCGCGTATGGCTTCATCCGTCTCTCGCAACACATCAGCCATTCAGGATCCGTATACGCGTTCTGCGGTATCACTATCGGTCCGCGAGCAGGCTTTGTGGGAGGCGTCTCACTCGCGGCGGTATACACGGCATTCACCGCTGGAGCGGCAGCGCTCGTTGGCTTGTTCGGCGCGGCGTTCCTCGCGAACGTGGGTGTGACGGTCGACTGGTACTGGCTCGCTTTCATCGCGGGAGTGGTCGTCGCGGTACTCGCCTACCTCGATATTCGCCAGGTCACTCGGATTCTTTTGACTGCCGAGGGGATCTCAATATGCATCACCGCTGTCCTCTTCGTGATCATCTACGCGAGGATCGCAAGCGGTAGTGCGCCGCAGCATCAGACCCTGTCGCTTACTCCATTCTCAGTGCCCGGCGGTGCCGCGTTCTCCGTGATCGGGCTAGCGCTCATCGGCGGATTTCTGTCGTTCGCAGGCTTCGAAGGCACGGCTACGATGGGAGAGGAGAGCCTCTCGGCACGGAGAACCATCCCCAAAGTCCTTTTGGTTCTCGTGATCGCGTTGGCCGTGTACTTCGTCTTCGGGATGTATACGGAGGTGGTCGGGTTCGGCACCACTACACGAGGCATCACTGCCTTCGCAGGCTCAAGTTCAGCGCTCGCAGACCTCGCCAACCTATACGTCGGCACAGGCCTGGCAAGCGTGATCGACATCGGCGCGATGCTCAGCGTCTTCGCCGCCTCGCTCGGTACCGCCGTGGCTGCGTCGCGAATCATCTTCTCGTTGGCGCGTGACGGCTTCGGCCCCCCGGTACTGGCCCGCACCTCGACTCGCTTCGGAGCGCCGTATGGAGCGATCTCGGCCGTAATGATCCTCACCTTTATCACGATCTTGATATTCGCTGTGAGCGGAAATAGCGGCGTCAACGCCTTCTTCTACCCCGGGACCTTCGGGACGCTCGTCCTACTCGCGCTGTACATCATGACCGAGGTCGGCGCCATTCTCTATCTCTTCGTCCGCCGTCGCGTCCAGGTGCCCATGTGGGAGGCGGTGATCCCCGTAGTCGGGATTATCATCCTGATATATGTGCTTTACCGGAATGTGTGGCCCATCCCCGGGGCTCCTTACAACGTCATCGTCATCTTGTCCGCGGTGTGGCTCGTGCTGAGCATCGTTCCGGTCTTGGTCGCGCCTCGCCTCGCACGCTCGATCGGGACGAGGCTAATTGCCGAGGTTGCCGGAGACTAACTCAAGAGTCTGCTATTGCTTTCATGGGACATCTGCTCCGCGCTGGCGTGTCACGGCTCCCCAGACGGGTGTCTGGTTGCAGCTAACAATTCGGGGCGAACACTATCGGGCAACTCATTCCCTTCCTGAAGAGACCCCTAGCCGATGCTAGGGGTCTCACTTCGCGTCATTCGGATGGGTCGTTCCGCATTCACCGATTCGGCGTACACAGCATCAACACCGGGGGCGCGCGACGGATCGGCTCAGTCACTGGGTGTCATGAATCTGACCGAGTCAGATGATGTGGCTGCATTCAGGGCCACGAGCAAGACTGTGCAAGTTTGGCACGAATAATTTGGCATCAGCCAATCAGGGTTCGCCTCGTCACGAGCGCTCTGGGTGGCCTTCCAAGTCGGGGACTGGCCAAGCAGGCCGTATGCATAATTCCTGGGATGAACGCAAGTGTTCTTCTGAGCGCGTTTCCAAGCGACACGGTCCATCGACATGACGTCTGATCGCTTCGACGGCCGCACGGCCCTCGTCACCGGGGCCGCATCGGGCATCGGGCTGGCCGTCGCGACGCATTTGGCGAACCTCGGTGCCGCCGTGCTGATCAACGATCTTCCGGGGGAGGCTCTCGAGAGGGCTGTCGAGACTCTTCCCAGGGCGTCGGCTGTCGTCGCCGACCTCTCAACACGCGCTGGTGCGATGGAACTTGCGGACGTTGCGCACGCGGTCGACATCCTCGTCAACAACGCAGGGTTCCAGCATGTCAGCCCGATCGAGAGTTTCGATGCGAACCGCTGGGACCTGATGCTAGCGGTCATGCTGACGGCGCCCTTCCTGCTCATCCGGGGGATCGTCCCAGGAATGTACGAGCGGGGCTTTGGACGGATCGTCAACATCTCGTCAGTCCACGGCCTGGTAGCGTCGCCGTTCAAGTCTGCGTATGTGAGTGCCAAGCACGGCCTCATAGGCCTGACGAAAACGGTGGCGCTGGAGGCCGCCCAGCGCGAGGTCGACGTCACGTGCAACGCGGTATGCCCTTCCTACGTGCGCACACCACTCGTCGAGCGGCAACTTGCCGACCAGGCCCGCATACACGGCCTCAGCGAGTCGGAGGTGCTCGAGAAGGTGCTGCTGACAAGCAACGCAATTCGACGGCTTATCGAGCCCGAGGATGTCGCGCGAGCAGTCGCGTACCTGTGCGCACCGGAGTCGTGGTCGATGACCGGGACCGTCATGACACTCGACGCCGGCTGGCTGGCTCACTAGACCGTCACGACGGCTTAGCCGCTAGACGGCGTGGCTTTCCGCTCGTAAGGGCCACAAGCTCGCCGAGAAGGCCGGAGACAACGTGAAAACGATTCTCTAGAATAGGCCTACGAGCGAAGACCAGAAGAACAGATGACTATAGGTAATGCCTCCACCACGTAGCGCCAGCCCGCTAACCAGCCGTCCTACCGAGCACGAATCAGCGGATCTAGCCCTGTTGGACGAGATCCAGCAGCGTGTGCTGTGGCTGGCGACCCGGATGATCGACAGCGCCAATCACGACCGCGACGCCGGGGATGGCGTCAAAGTCGGTGGACACCAAGCGTCAAGTGCCTCGCTGGTGACCGTGATGACCGCCCTGTGGTTTGCCCATCTGAACCCTGAGGATCGGGTCAGTGTCAAGCCACACGCATCGCCTGCGTTCCACGCAATCCAATACCTGCTTGGCAACCTCGACGAGCCCCAACTCAGGATGCTTCGTGCCCTGGGGGGACTCCAGGCGTATCCGAGCCGCACTAAAGACCCAGACAGCCTCTACGTCGATTTCTCAACCGGCTCAGTCGGTCTGGGCGCTGCGGCTCCGCTGTTCGCAGCTGTGACGCGCCGGTACGTGGACGCACATTTCGGAGAGCGGCCACGATCTCGGTTCATCGCCCTCATCGGCGACGCTGAGCTCGATGAGGGAAACATCTGGGAGGCGATTGCCGATCCGGCCACCCAGGGGCTAGGAAACGTTCTCTGGATCATCGACTTCAATCGCCAGTCCCTGGACCGCGTGATCCCTGGAGTGCGTGCTCATCAGTGGGAGCAACAGTTCGAGGCCGCCGGCTGGCACGTCTGCGAGGTCAAGTACGGGCATCGATTGCGCACGCAGTTCACCCTGCCTCATGGGGAGGCGCTTCGGCTCTGGATCGATCGGATGTCGAATGAGCACTACCAATCGATGTTCGGCCTCGAAGGTGCGGAACTCCGCGCTCGATTCATCGAGGGCGCGCCGCCGGAGGTGCACGCCTGGCTCTCTGGAATCGATGACCGCGAGCTCGCCGCGCTGATCTACGACCTCGGTGGCCACGACCTTGCGGCGCTTCTTCAAGCGTTCGAGGAATGCGATTCGGTCACCGATCGACCCAGCGTCGTGTTTGCCTACACGATCAAGGGGTGGGGACTTCCTCTTGCCGGAAACCCTCGCAACCACTCGGCGTTGTTGACGACGGCGCAGATTGACGCACTTCGCGAGAAGGTTGGACTGACGAAGGAGTCCGAGTGGAGTCGCTTCGAGCCATCCAGCCCGGTCGGAAAGCTGGTGGACCAGCGTTCGGATCGTCTCGCACGCGCGCCTCGTTCTCCGGCGCTCGAGGTCACTATTCCGCAGGCCAGCGGCATCAGGGGATCGAGGCCAATGTCGACGCAAGAGACGTTCGGCCAGGTCCTTGTCGAGTTATCGCGAGTACCCGATGTCAGCCGATATCTCGTTACCACGGCGCCCGATGTGGCGACGTCGACGAATCTCGCTGGATTCATTAACCGCACAGGGGTCTTTGCGTCCACTGATCAGCGGGTTTGGAACCCGGACGCGCTCCTGAAGTGGGTACAGAACCCAACGGGGCAGCACATTGAACTGGGCATCTCCGAGATGAATCTGTTCATCCTGTTGGGCCAGTTGGGTTTGGCGTGGGATCTGTCTGGACAGCCGCTCTTGCCCGTCGGCACCGTCTACGACCCGTTTGTCTGCCGAGGCCTCGACGCCTTCATTCATGCGGTGTATTCGGGTGCGCGCTTTGTTATCGCGGGGACGCCTTCGGGTGTGACGCTTGCGCCTGAGGGGGGTGCGCATCAATCCATCATCACACCGTCAATCGGACTCGAACTTCCCAATACAACATTCATCGAGCCGTGCTACGCGGAGGCGTTGGACTGGCTCCTCTGTGATGCCCTTGCGCGGATCGCCGCCCCCAATGATGCGGCCACGGCAGTGGCAGCAGAGAACGGCGCGTACTACTTCAGGTTGAGCACGCGACCGCTGGATCAGCGGCCCTTTGGTGACGCGAGAAAGAGGGTTGGCGACGAGCTGCTCCGGTCGATGGTTCTGGCAGGGGCGTATCGACTGGTGGATGCGTCGTCTCTCGCGAATTCGGGAGCACCGACCGTCAGTCTCGTCGCGTCCGGAGCGGTGATGCCTGAGGTACTTGCGGCCGCGTCGGAACTGAAGGACGAGGGTGTTGCGGCACACGTCATCGATGTGACGAGCTTAGACCGCCTTTATTCTGCCTGGCAACGAACCTTGCGGCGTGGCGTGCGCACAGCTTCGACGCCATCGGAGGCGGCGGCACTTCGAGCGGCATTTCCCACAGAACGTGCCCCGATAGTCACAGTCCACGACGCCTCTTCCCATGCCATGGCGTGGCTTGGGTCAGCGCTGCGTGTGCCCTGTGTGCCCTTGGGCGTCGACCAGTTTGGTCAATCGGGCTCGGTGCACGAGTTGTACGGATTGCACGATCTGTTGCCAGGCCATATCGTCAATGCAGCACTCGCAGCGTTGAGTTTATGAAGCGTAGGTCGCCTGCGGTCACGGGTTCTCTGTGCTCTCGTCAGGCGGGTACCCGGTAGCGCTCGACAACGCTCTCATTGAGCTCGATCCCCAGGCCAGGTTCTTCTGGCACGGCGACGTACCCGTCGACCGCCTTCAGCGGGTTGCGCACCAGCTCAGTCAGCAACGGACTGGGCTCCACGCAGAACTCGAGTACCTGCGTGTGCGGCATGCAGGCGAGGAAATGGAGTGCGGCCGCGTGATTGATGTCGGTACTGTATGAGTGATTGATCACCAGCCGGCCGCGGTCGTAAGCGAGCCAGCCGATCTTCAGCGCCTCGGTGAGACCGCCGACGCGACATACATCGAGCTGCACGACATCCACATTGCCCCGGTCCATGAGATCGAGATAGGACAGGCGGCTGGTCTCCTCCTCGCCGGCCGCAACTCTCAGCGAGGTTGCCGCGGCGATCTTGGCGTAGCCGTCGTAGTCATCCGGTCGCAACGGCTCCTCGAACCAGTATGGGTTGTACTTCTCGAGCCGGCGCGCCATCTGAATCGCACTCTTGGCGTCCGGGTATCCCAGCCCGGCATCGACCATGATGTCGACGGACGGTCCGACCGCTTCGCGAACTGCGGCTAGCTGTGCCTCGTCGCGTGCCCAATCCTTGCCCCAGTTGTTCCAGCCGAACTTGCACGCTGTAAAACCTTGAGCGATGAATTGGCTCGCAGCCTGAGCCGACTCCTCGGGTGTGTCTCCCCAGAGGAAGCTCGAGTACGCGCGTATGCGCTTGTGAAAACCGCCGCCCGCCAGCTTGTAGGCTGGCACGTTGAGTGCCTTGCCCGCGATGTCCCAGAGAGCGAGATCGATGCCACTCATTGCCTCGATGGCAACGCCGCGGCGACCATAGTAGATGCTGCCTTCGTACATCCGATGCCAGAGCCTCTCCCGCTCCATCGGATCCTCACCCAACACACACTCGCGTAAGCCTCGCGCCAGGGTCCACGACATGGGCGCCACGATGGCACCCATGCAAGCGATGGGGCTTGCGTCAACCTGGCCGATGCCCGTAATCCCCGCGTCGGTCTCCACCTTGACGATGAGCGCATCCTGAGTGGCGTCAGCGCGATCGTTGACGACTGGCAGTCGGAGATGAATGACTCTGACTTCGGTAATCTTCATGAACTTGTCCTGAACTTAGTGGTAGAAAGCTGCCGGGCGAAATCGGTGCAGCATGTGGTGGAGTTGAGAAGCGGAGCGCCGTCTTGCGTGTCCGTAGTTTGTGTGGTTCACCTGCCGTCCATCATTTCCCGAACCGCCGCTTCGGTTGCCTGCAACAGCTGCTCGATATCCGCCTCGGTGTGCGCGTAGGACACGTTGCTGCGCTTGAGGTTGAGGGGGAGCTCAAACACCCCGTGGGCCATCAGCCGCCGCCGGTATCCGATGAACAGTTCCACGTCGTTTGCGAGGAGATCCTTGTAGGTGTGAACAGGTCCTTGAAGGAAGTAGGTGACGAAGACCGACCCATAGCCACTGACGACCACCGGGATATCGAGGCGGTCGTACAGCTCCACCAGCCCTTGGCGTGCCATTGCCCCGAGCCGGAATACGTGCTCATGAACAGGCTCGCGCTCCAACTTGTCGATCGTGGCGAGTGCTGCTGCCGCCATCGCTGGGTGGCCGTTGAAGGTGCCTGCGAAAAACGCTGGATGCCCAGGCGTGGTGCTGAACATCTCCATGAGATCGGACCTCCCTCCCAGCGCGGAAACAGGCCACCCGTTGGCCATTGCTTTTCCGAGGGTAGTGAGGTCCGGGGTGACACCAGCCACCTTCTGGTAGCCACCCAGCCCGTGGCGGAAGCCGGTGATCACCTCGTCGAAGATCAGTATCGCCCCATGCTTGGTGGCCAGAGTTCGGAGCCGCTCGAGGAAGCCGGGATCGGGAAGGACGGCACCGATGTTGTGTGCGATTGGCTCGATGATGATCGCGGCGACTTCCCCAGCGTGTTCGTCGAGGAGCCGCTCGACGGCCGCAGCATCGTTATACGGCGCCACCAGCGTAGCGTCGAGAACCTCGGGAAGGATGCCTCCGGAGAGCGGATCCTTCTTTCCGACCTTATCGGCTGCAGAGATGACGTTCATAGCCACGGCGTCGTGCCAGCCGTGGTAGCAGCCCTGGAATTTGATGAGGTACTTACGTCCTGTCGCGGTTCTGGCGAGCCGAATAGCGTGGAAGGTGGCCTCACTTCCCGTCACGGTAAGCAGGACCTTCTCAAAAGACGGGACCAACTCTACGAGCTTCTCGGCAAGACGAATCTCCACTGGCGTGACCCCAACACCGACGTTGTCGAGTCGTCGACCAACATCGAAGACCGCCGCGTCGACGTCCGGGTCGTTATGGCCGAGGAGCGGCGGACCAAATGCCGCGTGGTAGTCGATGAATCGTCGGCCCGAGTCGTCCGTGAAGGTGGCGCCACTCGTGGCGGTGACGATCAGGTCTTCGAGACCGGCGACGCGTCGTTGCCCGCTGTTGACTCCGCCAGGGATGACGGCCGAGGCTCGCTCGGTTGGTGGCACTTGCATCACCTCGCGACTCCGACGCTTTGGCTGGAGCTAGACGTTGCCAACGGCTGCGGACCGCGCAAGGATGTCGTTCTGCCCCCTTTCACGACAACGCCTCCTCGAGGGTCACCGGTTGGCCCACCACAACCACGCAATCGCCCTGTTCGGTGCGGAATATCGCACGGTGGCTGCAGGCGAGGCCACTCGTCTGGGCGATGATGGGTTCGGGTGTGCGATCTGGACGCTCGAGGAAGTGAATCAGCCCGACGCGCTGACCCTCATTGACACGCTCGCCGAGAGCGACCAAAGGCTCGAAGTAGCCCGACTCGGGCGCTTGTAGATAGTCGGCCCGATCGATCGCTCGAAGGATGGTCGGCGGCGGCTTGCCTAAAGAAGCCCGCGTCGCGACCTCGCCGCGCAGCACTCCCTGCTGCCTCAGGACGTTCATGAGACCGTCGCGAGCGATGTCAAGACTGTCCCGGAGGATGGTGCCACCACCTCTGAGTTCGGTGCTGACATGAGTCTTGCCCTGGCGTTCGGCCTCGCCGGCAAGCAGGCCACTACCGGCGATGTCGATATAGATGAAATGCCAGTCGGAGTTCCACGCGAGCATCGCCTCGACCATTCTCTTGCGTTGATCGGGGTCGTCGACTGGGTGCATTTCGGACCACGGAAGGCAGACGCCAGATCTACCGCCGGCGTGCATGTCGACGACCGTATCGGCTATTGGAATGAGGTAGCGACTCAGGTAGTCAGCGAGCTGCTCGTTGGTGTCGCCGGTCGCGGAGCCTGGAAAGGACCGATTGAAGTTCGCACCCGAGGGCCACAAGCGGCTGTTACCACGAGCGGCATCGGGGGATAGACAGGGGATCACGATCAGTCGGCCTCGGACATCGCCGAGATGGATGCGGTGTATGAGGTCATAGCAGGCGATCATTCCCTCGGGCTCATCGCCGTGGTTGCCACCCATGACAAGGGCGGTGGGTCCGGTTCCGTTGATGAATGAGGCGACAGGCACGTCAAGGCTGGACCAGCCACCCTCGTTCGTCGAACGCGGAACCCGGAGTAGCCCAAAATGCCGTCCCGGTGAGTCGATGTCGATGGTCGTGATGACAGGCGTATCCAATGCTCGTCTCCTCTCAGCGAGTGGTTGTGTCGGATGCTGTCATCCGATCAGAGTCGCCAGGTTCGGACGCGAGTGGTTCTGCTGCCATTGTCCCCATCACGATCTTCGGCAGGCCACTACTGATCTCCGCGTGGCGGACGCAAGCAGTCAGATGACCGTGACCTGTGTCCGCCAGCGGTGGCACAGATGTGGCGCACACTTCTTGCGCATAGGGGCATCGCAATCGGAAACAGCAGCCTGTTATTGAAGTTGAGGATGCGCCTTCTCCGACGAGATTCATCGGGCGTAGGGGCTGGTCCGGATCAGCCTCCGGGATGGCCGTCACGAGAGCGCTGGTATAGGGATGCTTCGGCTCGGTGATCACCTGTTCGGCCGACCCAAGCTCCATCAGTCGCCCCGCATACATGACCGCTACCCGGTCCCCGATAGCCCACGCAAGCGACAGATCGTGCGTGACGAACAGCAGGGTCATCTGGTGAACCTTTCGAAGGCTCAACAGGAGGCGGATGATGCCCGACCTCACAGAGACATCGAGCATGGATACCGGCTCGTCGGCTATCAGCAGCTCGGGCTCGAGTATAGCCGCCGTGGCAATGCACACACGTTGCCGCTGCCCGCCGGAGAGCTCATGTGGGTATCTCCGCGCGTAGTCGCGGCCGGGCGTCAAGCCGCACTCCTCGAGGCTTTTCCAGACACGATCCTGGATCTCGGACTTCGTTCTCAATACCTGATGCACCACCAGCGGCTCCGCCACGATGTCGCCGATTCGCTGCCGCGGGTTCAGTGACTCGAACGGATCCTGAAACACGAACTGAACGCGGCGACGAAAATCACGCAACCGCGTGCCTCGGAGCTTGGCGATGTCGATATCATCGATGCGGATCGACCCTGCGGTAGGAGCGACGAGGCGGCCGATTGCGCGTGCGGTGGTCGTCTTCCCAGATCCCGACTCACCAACCAAGCAGAGCGTCTCGCCTCGGAGAATGTCGAGGTTGATACCCGCGACCGCTGAGACACTCGACGCGCCATCAGCGCTGGAACGGACCCGCGCAAATACCACCTCTAGTCCTCGGATGGCGACAAGAGCGTCAGTCATGGCCGTACAGGTGGCAAGCCACCACATGCTTGTCGGCGAGGCGACTCGCGGGCGGATGCTCTGTTGCACACGGGGAGAACACGCTGGGGCAGCGTGGATGAAAGCGGCAGCCGGTTGGTGGGTTGGTCAAAGACGGGGGCTGCCCAGAGATCCCCGCGCCGACGCCGCGCATGCCGGAGAAGCGAGGAACCGACTCCAATAGTTGTTTGGTGTACGGATGCTTCGGATTGTGGAAGATGCCCCGCACAGATGCCGACTCGACGATCTCACTGGCGTACATGACGATGACGTCGTCACACAATTGAGCCACGACACCCAGATCGTGCGTGATGATCAGGAGGGCGAGACCAAGTGATTCCCGCAACTCCGCCAGGAGCCGGATGATCTGTGCCTGGACAACGACGTCGATCGCGGTGGCAGGCTCGTCGGCGATCAGAAGCTGGGGCTTGCAGGCGAGCGCCATGGCGATGCCGGCGCGCTGACGCATTCCCCCGGAGTATTCGTGAGGGAAGTCGCGAGCCCGCGAAGCTGGAATGCCAACCCTTGCGAGAAGCTCGATCGCTCGTTGAGTCGCAGCCTGCTTCGTGGTTTCGGTTCCATGTACCAGCATTGGCTCGACGATCTGGTCAACGATGCGTCTGACCGGATTCAGGGCGTTCATCCCGCCCTGGAAGACGAGAGCGGCCTTGGTCCAGCGAAGCCTGCGCCACTGAGTCTCGGAGTATTGAGAAACGCTCTCGTCTGCATAGTGGATCTCACCCGAAGCAACCCGGCCGTTGGCGGGAAGGAGACCGAGGAGGCTCAAAGCAAGGGTCGTCTTTCCTGACCCCGACTCGCCAACCAGGCCGATCGACGAGCCCGTACCCATGGAGAATGACGCTGAGGTGACGGCGCGAGTTGCGCCTCCGAGCTGCGCGTAGTCGATGCTGAGATCCGTGACCGCGAGGAGACTCACTGGCGTTGGCGCCTCGGACTCAGCTCTTCGTTGATGGCGTGTCCAATGAATGAGAGGGACAGGACGAGGATTGCGATGCACAAGCCGGGGGGCAGGACATACCAGAACGCCCCGCGTCCGGCAGCGCCGGACTTGAAGGCGTTGTTGAGCATGAGTCCCCATGACGGTCTCGTGATATCGCCGAGGCCGAGGAAGCTCAGCGTTGCCTCGGCGAGGATTGCAGCAGCTGAGATCAGGACCGTATTTGCAATCACGAGAGGCAGGATCTGGGGCAGGAGGTGGACCCGCATGATCCGCAGCGGTGGGACACCAACAGACCGTGCGCGCAGCACGAATGCCCGCTCTCTCAGACTCAGGACCTCGGAACGGATGAGCCTCGCCATCCCGGCCCAGCTGGTGAGACCGATGACCAGCACGATCTGCCCGAGACCCTGGCCCACCACAGCCGCGAGGACGATGATGAGCGGAAGCGAGGGGACCGTCAGCATGGCGTCGGTGAAACGCATCAGTACCACTTCTAGCCAGCCCCGGAAGAAGCCGGCGAGTAAGCCGACCAGCGTTCCGACCACGACCGCGATTGCGGTGGCTGCGATACCAACAATCAGAGAAACCAGCGCGCCGGCGGATAGCTCGGTCAACACATCGCGACCGAGTTCGTCGGTACCCATGAAATGCTGCAGCGACGGAGGGTTGAAAATGGAGGCGGCCGTTGAGCCCGTGGCAATGCCATTGACCGTGAGCAGTTGTCCCGCGATTGCCAGGACGACGAATAAGCCCAAGCCGCCGACGCCGATCTGGACCATCCTCCGACGAGCCAGTCGGGCCAAGGTGCCCCGCTCGACGGCCGGAGTCTGTTCCCCGGTTACCGGGCCCGGTGGCTGCGACAGCACGACGGTCGTCATCGGCGCGCAATCCTCGGGTCGAGCAACGGGTATAGGAGGTCATTGAGAAGATTCGCTGCGATGACCACCACAGCGATGGTCAGGAATGAGACTTCGAGCACCGGGTAGTCTCGTTGGTTCACGGACTGGAAGATCAGGGAGCCGAGGCCGGGCCAAGAGAACACGACCTCGACTTGAAGTGTCGTTGAGAGAAAGATGCCAATGTTGAGCCAGGTGAGCGTGAATGTGGGCAGGAGAGCATTGGGTACGGCATGGCGCCAAAGAACCCTCCGACTGGAAAGGCCTTTCGCCCGCGCCGTGGTTACGTAGTCCTCGTCAAGGACAGTGACCAGAGAGTTGCGCATGATCAGCGTGTACTGCGCGATGCTGCTGATCACCAACGTGATGGTCGGAAGGATGAGATGTAAGCCGATATCGACGACCTGATCAAAGGGCGTGCTGTAGGTGGCTGCGTAAGTGGTCATTCCAGATACAGGCAGTCCGACGAACCACACGCTGAAGATGAACACCAGGACGAGACCCAGCCAGAAGGTGGGTACGCTCCAGAGCGCCAGCGAGGTAGTGACGGTGACCGAGTCGGCTAGGCGTCCTGCTCTCCGTCCGGCGAACACGCCCAATGCGACGCCGATGATCACCGTCAGAATGTAGGCAACCGTAATCAAAACGATCGTGTTGACGAGAGCCTGGAAGACCATCTGAAACACAGGCTGGTGGCTCACGTACGACGTGCCCCAGTTAAAGGTCACCAGATTCTTGATGTAGAGGACGTACTGCTCAACGGGGCTCTTGTCCAATCCAAACGACTGCTTCAGGCTGGCCACTGCCGCCGGGTCGAGGGCCCCTGCTCTGGAGAGGAGTTGCGTGAAGTTACCAGGCAGCAGTCGAAACAACCAGAAGTTGAAGGTCACGACGATGAACAGCGTCAGGACCGTCTGGCCGATCCGGCTGCTGATGCGGCTCGCAGTGGTCATCACAACCGCTTGCCGCTGGTGTCATCGGACCGCTGATAGGGGAAGGGCTGACAAGCGGATCCTCCGACCGGAAGGAAACAAGGGAGCGTGACGTGGTTCCCGAACCCCTTGGGCACGCCTTGCCTCTGCGCCGTGCCTATTGGACGTAGGTCGGTTCGGCGAAGACCCGTCTCACCATCGGCTCGAAGAACTCGAGCGGGAGTGACTCGTACTCTGCGTCGAAGCAGTTCTGATCGTACTTAGCGCAGAACTCCACCGCGTCGGCATACCACGGATGATCCCGGTACTGATCCCGGGCATTGCGATCNNGAAACGTAGGGGCGGAGGATCGCGGCGCAATACTCGCCGTGGTAGTAGGGGGCGAGATCATCACCGATATCGTGAAACAGCGCGGCGACCACGTACTCCTCGTCCTTCCCGGCTCGAAATGCCCGGGTTGCCGATTGCAGTGAATGCTCGTAGCGCGTGATCGGAACCCCCGGTACACGCTGATCCATTGCGTTGAGAATGGCGAGAAGTCGATCAGGCAGCCTGAGTTGATCACGCCTGATGTACTCCGAGTTGAGATTGAGCTCACTCGCGGGCGCCGTCGACATCTTCGTGTACGTCATGCTGGCCTGAGGTTCACGATCCCTGCTGCGGTATTGTTGTTCACGATCCCGCCGGGGACGTTCGACCATCCCGCAATCGTGTCCGTGCGGTGTGCCATCAGAGCGTCCAGGTAGAAGAGAATGATGTAGGCGGCATCTTCATAGAAGATCTTCTGCGCCTCGTAGACGAGCTGCTGCCGTGTCTTCAAGTCGGTGGTCTTCGCCTCAAGGGCGACCAGCTGGTCGTACGACGGGTTGCTGTAGTACGTGTCCGATAGCGTTCCGATGGCGCCGGTTGTCTCGACTGACAGCATGAACGTTGGGGTGGGTGTGGAGAACCAGTCCCATACGAAGGCGTCGTAGTCGATCAGGGTGAAGACCTGATTCGAAAGCGACGGGTCGGACATGGTGGTCAGATCCATCTGTATGCCGATCGCCTTCATCATCGGGATCAAGAGCTGGGCTGCGGGCGCAAGCAGAGGGATGACGGTGGACGCGAAGAGCCTGAAGTGCAGCGGTTTCCCCCCAGGGCTCTGTCGAATGCCGCTGCTTGTCTGCGCGTATCCCGCTTGGTCGAGAATGCTGTTGGCGAGCTCAGGGTTGTATGCGTATTGCTCCGAGGCTGGAATGTTGAGAAACCACTCACTGAAGGCGGGCATGATGACCGTGGTGCCGGGCGTACCGTAGCCCTCGAGCACCAGTTGAACGATCTTATTCTTATCCGTTCCGTAGGCCATCGCTTGGCGAATGACCTTCTCTCGCAGCAGCGGATTCCCGGTCGATTTCGGATTGGTCGACAAGTTGAACCCGAAGTGAACGAACTCAATCGCCTGATACCGAACCGCGTCGACGTTCGACGTATTTCGGAGGCCGGCGAAGATGGTGGCGGTGAGTGGAAACGTGAGGTCGATCTCTCCCTGTCGAAGGGCGAGCGCAAGAGTCTCCTCGTTCTGAAAGACGATCCAGCTGGCGGATTCGAGACCGGGCTTGGTGCCCCAGTAATCAGGATTCCGCTCGATTTTCCAGGATTGGCCGTGCTTCCATTCAACGAATTTGAATGGTCCTGATCCGATCATGGCAGCGTTGGTGAACGCGGCAATCTTATCTTTAGCGAGTGAGCCCCAGATATGCTGCGGCACGATGGGCACAAAGAGACCTGGATCGTCGGCCGGAGGATCGCTGAACGTCGCCACAAAGGTGGTGGGATCTGGGGCCGCGGTCGATACGAGAGTATGGATGAAGAATGCTGCGCCGCTCAAACCGGTCTTCACAACGAGGTCGTAGCTGAATTTGACGTCCGCCGACGTCACCGGGGTTCCGTCGTGGAATTTCGCTCCAGGTTGAAGTGTGTAGGTGAGCGTCTTACCGTCAGCACTCGCCGTCTTCGTCTTGGCCAACTGGAGCTGCGGATTCAGATGGGCGTCATAGGCCATCAGGTTGTCGTAAACGCAGCGGAATAGTTCGGGCGCGTCGACGGAGGTAAAGACGTTGAGCGTGTCTTGGTCCGTAAGCAGTCCGATGCGTAGCGACGACGAGCCTTTCGTCGAGGACGTGGTGGCTCCGCACGCTGAGAGCAGTGCAGGTCCGCCTACCACCATGAGCGCGGCAAGTCCGCCGCCTTCAAGAAAGCCGCGCCGCGTAAGTTTCTGATCCATTACGAACTCTGACCTCCTAATTCCTATCGCAAAGTAGCTTGGACTGTCATGAAGCCGGGAGGCCCTCGTTCAATGGGCCCATAGAATGCGTTTGGCAACCGCGACACACCTGTCGATTACCAGCCTCAATCGCGGTGGGAGCGCGGAGAGGACCTCCGCCTGCAGCTTCGCCCCCCCTGTGTGCAAGTGAATATGCCTCACCATGGTCGGGCCCGCGACGAGCCGGCTTGCGCTCTTCCGAGATCGTTGGATCCTGCACGCTTCGGTGCTTTCTCCTGTATCGACTGGTCAGGCCACCAGGCCATCAGCGCCGCAATCCTAGGACCAGGTGCAATGGAGTGTCAACCCCACGCAGTGCACTCCGGTTTGGCCGCACCGCCGGGCATCATCCCTGCATGGGCGGGCATCGTCAGAGCCGGTGATCGCGGCTGCCATCACGAGGTTTTCAGTCTCAAAACGTGTACGGATGGCGCCGAAGATGACCGTCAACAGGTTCGCAGGGGGATATGCCCAGAGGGCAGTGCACCCGCCCCGGGTCTGGATTTGCTCAACCTGGGTTGACAACCACCCCATGACCGGGGGACTCTATCAGAGAAACGATTCCGTTACAAGCGAGCTTGGGAGACTGGCTGATTGGTCTTGAGGTCGAGCGATGGCGGACATGGGCTTGTCGAACTGACCGGGATCACCTGGGACCACCCGCGTGGCCTGGGGCCGCTTCTGGCCGCGACCGGCGCGTATTCCTCCCAGCACACCGGAGTGACGGTTCGCTGGGACGCGCGAACACTGCAGGAGTTTGCTGACGTGCCGATCGAGGGGCTTGCGGGTTCATACGACCTCGCCGTCATTGATCATCCGCATGTGGGCGAGGTTGCCGCAACCAAGTGCCTCGCACCGCTCGACGAAATGATCGGGGCCGAGGACTTGGCACGCCTAGCTGAGCAGTCGGTTGGCCGCAGCCATGACAGCTACCACTTCGCCGGTCATCAGTGGGCGCTTGCCATCGACGCCGCTGCGCAAGTGTCGGCGTACCGGCAGGATGGCGCTTCTGCGCCGCCAACCACCTGGGAGCAGGTCCTCGAGCTGGCGCGAGCGGGGAAGGTTGTGTGGCCGTACAAGCCAGTCGACGCGCTCATGAGCTTCTTCACTCTTATCGCGAATCTGGGCCATCCGTGCTTCGTCGACGAAGACGTAGTGATCCCGAAAGTAGTCGGCGTCGAGGTGCTCGAATACATGCTCGACCTGGCTCACCTGGTCCCGGGCGCGTGTGCCTCGATGAATCCGATCGCTGCCCTCGAAGCCATGGTCAGCGATGAACGCCTTCAGTACTGCCCGCTGTTGTTCGGCTACTCGAACTACTCGCGGCCTGGCTTTCGCCCTGCCCTGGTCAGGTTCACCAATATCCCTTCCTGGTCGTTGGGCCCGGTTGGGGCGGTGCTTGGTGGCGCCGGAATTGGCGTCTCGACGAGTAGTCGCTCCGTTGAGGCAGCGTCGAGATTCGCAGCCTGGCTGGCGAGCGCCGGGTGTCAACGCACGGTCTACTTTGAGGGCGGCGGCCAACCAGCCAATGCGGATGCCTGGACGGATGCAACCGTCAATCGAAAGTCGAGCGAGTTCTTTCGCGATACGAGGGAGACGCTCGAGCGCTCCTGGCTGAGGCCTCGGTTCCCTGGATTTCTTCGATTCCAAGAGCGCGGTGGCTCCATCGTGCATGGATTCCTCCTCGGCCGATGCGGCAGCGAGGAAGCGATCGATCTTCTTGAGCAAACGTACCGTGATGTGCGGGTGATGCGCTGAAGCGTGCCCGGTGACAAGCATCGACAGCTCGTATCGCAGTCTCTTTGCGATCAGTGGCGTTTCACGGATCACGGTCGGACTGTTGCTCGGACGAGTGGGCAGCTCGATGTGGCAACTCGTGCTCGTGCTCTTCGTTCTGCAGCGCTTCCACTCTCCGGCGCTGGCCGGGGTCAGTGTCGTCGCCGGTCAGGTTCCTGGCAAGGTAGTCAGCCCTCTTGCTGGTGCACTGCTCGATCGATACGGCCGCAGCTATCTCGTGCTCGTCGACTACTCACTTGCCGCAGTGTTGATCGGAGGGATTGCTTGGCTCGCCGTCGCGGGGCTTCTGAGTTCGGGCGTTCTTATCGGACTGCTGCTGTTGGCTGGAACGACACAGCCGTTGAGCCAGACCGGGATGCGTTCGATCTTCCCCATCCTTATCCCGCGTCAGCTGTGGGATCGGGCGAACGCCCTCGACTCAAGTACCGACGTGATAGCCACGTTGATCGGCCCAGCGCTTGGCGGCGCGGTCATCGGGATTGCTGGCGCTGTTGCTGGGGTAGTGGCCGTCGCGGCGGTTTTTGCGGGCGCGGCACTGGTGACCTTCCGACTGGGTGACCCGACAGGTGCACCGGCATTGGGCGAGCGGCTCTTCTCCTCGGCGTGGCGCGGGCTCCGCTACGTCGTGTCGCATCCGACGCTGCGGGGCTTGGCGGTGGTGGTCGCGCTTCTCAACGCACGCGTGGGCGTGCTGCTGGTGGCGATCCCAGTACTCGTGCAGCACCAGTTTGGGGGGAGCGCGTCACTGACCGGGTTGATCTTTGCCCTGTACGGAGTAGTGGGGCTCGTCTCGGGCGTGGTGGTCGGTCAACACAACAGCGAACTCCGCGAACGTTCATTCATCGTGGCCGGAAGCGGTCTCATGGGTGTGGGGACGCTACTCCTAGCCGTCCATGGGCCCTTCTTACTCGTGTTGTTGGGAGTGTCCATATCGGGGCTCGGCGTGGGGCCGGCAAACGTTTCGATGTTCGGACTTCGTCAACGACGGATCCCCCCGGAGATGTTAGGGCGCGCCCTGGCCGTTTCAATGGCGCTCAATGGGCTGGGAACGCCCCTCGGAGCCGCACTGGCGGGAGGGCTGTGCGCCACAGGGCAAACCACGATCGCATTCATCGTTGGTGGGCTGATGAGTCTCCTGGCCGTTGGACTCACCGTCCCGCTCATCCCCTTCCGTTGACGGGATCGCCTGGAGGCGCGACCTCCGTGAGGTCGGTTGGAGTGCCAGAGTACGAAAACGTTTCTCCGACCCGGCTAGAGTGTGCTAGATTCGCGTGCCGTGATCATGGGTCAACCTTCGGCTGAACGCACCCCCGGGGTGTACAAGCGGCACTCGCCGCGTCAGCCGCTGAGCGCCGAAACGCTGGGCGTGCTGCCGAGCAGAACCCAGCTGGAGGCCGCTCGAGAACTGATCAGCAGCAGGCTCTGGAAGACGCCCCTGATGCCATCGAGGCAGCTCTCCTCCGATTCGCAACGTTCAGTGCACCTCAAACTGGAGTGTCTCTCCTCAATCCGTTCGTTCAAGGCGAGGGGGGCGATCTGGTCTTTGGCCGGATTGGGGCCGGAGCAACGCCGAGCGGGCGTGATCACCGCGAGTACGGGCAACCACGGTCAGGGAGTCGCATACGCCGGCCGCCTCTTGGGGATGGATGTCAGCGTCGTGGCTCCCCACTCACTTGATCCAGTGAAACGGGGCGCGATGCAGAGCCTCGGAGCCACCGTACTCATTGACGGGAACGACATTAATGAATCGTCGGACCTCGCGCTGCAGTTGGCACGAGAACGCGGGCTGACCTACATCGAGGATGGTGAGGACGCCGCGCTCCTCGCAGGAGCCGCCACGGTGCTGTGGGAGATGCTCGAGGACCGCCCTGATCTCGACTCCGTGGTCGTTCCGGTCGGCGGGGGAAACCTGATTGCGAGCTGCCTCTGGCTTGCCGCGGTGCTCGGCCGTGAGATCGCGATTACCGGGGTCCAATCCACGTTCGCCCCGGGGACGACACTCAGCTGGCTCAACGGGGCAATGACGTCCGCGGATTGCAGGACGTCTGCCGGCGGGTTGGCGACCAGCCGTCCGGGAGCCTTATCTCTCAGCGTCATGAACGCTTATCTCGAGACGATGATCCTTGTTGAGGAACACGAGTTGGCCAACGCGATTTCCTACGCGCTGCAAAACGAAGGCGTTGTGATCGAACCCGCGGCCGCCGCCGGCATCGCCGCGCTCCGCAGGTTCGCTCAGCAGATGCCCGGAGAGATGACGGGAGTCATCTTGACGGGGGGGTGGATCTCGGCGAGCGACCTTGCTCGCGCCGTGCGTGCTGTGTAGATGCGTATCGCTCAACTGCGTTTCTGCCTCGTTGCGTCGAGCGGTGGAGGAACACGATGACACACGTCGTCAACAGGTTCGGTATCGAAGGCGCCGAGATTGATGGGTGGCTCAGCGAGCTGACCGAATTCATCGGCATACCGAGCGTTAGCGCTGATCCGGAACGGGCCGGGGACATTCGTGCTGCGGCCGAATGGGTTCGTCGTCGGATCCAGATGGCTGGAGGCGAGGCAGATGTTGAGATGGTGGGTGACTCGCCACTGACGATCGGCGAAGTGCGCGCGTCACATGAGTCAAAGACCGCGCCAACGGTACTCCTCTACGGTCACTTCGATGTGCAACCTCCAGATCCGCTCGACCTGTGGGACACAGATCCCTTTTCTCTCGACGTACGTGACGGCTGGATCTATGGACGTGGAACAGCCGACGACAAGGGTCAGCTGTTCATGTTGCTCGAAGCCGTGCGGCGGCTCGCCCGGGAGGGAACGCTTCCCGTCAACGTGCGATTCGCGTGCGATGGGGAAGAAGAGATCGAAGGGCCGGCGATCGGCCGATGGATCACGCAAGACGCCCGCGGCGCAGACGCATGCCTCATTTACGACAGTGCGATGCTCGACCGCGACACTCCGACATTTGCGGTAGGCTGCCGGGGCCTTCTCTACGTTCACATCAAGGTCCGAACAGGTGAGCGCGACCTTCATTCGGGCCAGTACGGCGGTGCCGCTCTCAATGCGAGCCATGCGCTGATCCAAACTTTGGCGAGTGTGCTTCCGGTTGACGGTCAGCTACCGCCGCGGCTCAGATTTGGGACGGTGTCGAATTCAGCGCAGCAGTTCGAAGCGATCGAGCAGCGAACCCCGGGTGCTCATCTTCTCAGCACTCAGGGCGGGAAACCCGCCTATCCCGATGCCGCGCGCGATTTCTACCTTCGAACCACGGCTGAACCCAGCTTGGATGTCAACGGTATCGAGGTCGGATCTCCGTACCTCATGAAGACGGTGCTCCCCGTAGTGGCAGAGGCGAACCTGAGCATGAGGCTTGCTTGGCGCCAGGACCCGGCGACGATCGCAGCCGAACTCGAGACGCTCCTCCGCGAGGCGGCACCCGATGGGGCTGAGATCGAACTACAGATCAT
This sequence comes from Candidatus Dormiibacterota bacterium, assembly GCA_003135895.1. Lineage (GTDB taxonomy): Bacteria > Chloroflexota > Dormibacteria > Aeolococcales > Aeolococcaceae > Palsa-851. Next base: position 8,182 of record PNBE01000071.1, on the reverse strand, counting down.
GGGGAGTAGCGCCGCTGCATTTCAAGACCCTGGTGAGCGGGTTTTCGTTCTTGGACAGGACGCCGTTGAAGCAACACTCGGTACGAGGCCGCTGCTCTATCGCGGCGGTGGCAGCATTCCGATCTTCCCGGCTCTCGTTGAGCGAGGAATTCCAACAATCATCACTGGCTTTGACCTCCCAGACGGCAACATTCACTCACCCAACGAGCGGCTCTCGCTGGACCTGCTGCCCGCTGGCGTTGCGTGCGCTTGCGCAATGCTGCAAAGCTTTGCGCGACTCTCGGCCGATGCGCAGGGGACGGCGAGCCCCAGCTCATGACCACCATCACCAGCGTCGACACCATCGACGTTCGCTTTCCGACCTCGCGCGATCTGGATGGTTCGGATGCCATGCATCCGTCCCCAGACTACTCGGCGGCCTACGTGATCCTCGGCACCGACAGGTCCGATGGAATCAAGGGCCATGGAATGACCTTCACCGCCGGACGGGGGACTGAGTTGTGCGTTGCCGCCATCCACAGCTTGGAAGGACATGTCATCGGGAGGACGCTCGAGTCCATCCGCGACGACATGGCCGGATTCTGGAGGGGTCTGGCCAGCGACTCGCAGCTGCGCTGGCTCGGGCCCGAGAAGGGGATCATCCATTTGGCAACGGCGGCTATCGTCAACGCGGTGTGGGATCTATATGCCAAAGCCGAGGGCAAACCGCTGTGGAAGTTGCTGGTCGACATGCCTCCCGAGCAGGTGGTAGCGGCGATCGATTTCCGCTACATCACCGACGTCCTGACGCCATCCGAGGCTCTCGACATGCTGCGAGCCAATGTGAGCACTCGCGCCCTCCGAGAAGCCGAGATGTTGAAAACTGGGTTCCCCGCGTACACGACGTCGGCGGGGTGGTTGGGATACTCGGACGAGAAGCTGCGGGAACTCTGTCGTACCGGGATCGCTCAGGGATGGACGCACTTCAAGCAGAAGGTCGGTGCCAATCTTGCCACGGACATCCGCCGCGCAGAGATCATCCGCGAGGAGATCGGGTGGCAGCGAACGCTCATGATGGATGCAAACCAGGTGTGGGACGTTGGTGAGGCCGTAACCAACATGCGGGCGCTCGCGCGGTTCAAGCCGCTATGGATTGAGGAACCCACGAGTCCGGACGACATTCTTGGACATCGTGCGATCGCGGAACAGATCAGGCCAATTGGCGTGGCCACAGGCGAGGTCTGTCAGAACCGGGTTATGTTCAAGCAGTTCTTCCAGGCGAAGGCGATCAACTACTGTCAGCTCGATAGCTGCAGGCTGGGCGGCCTCAACGAGGTGCTCGCGGTCTTGCTTATGGCCGCGAAGTTCGGCGTGCCCGTCTGCCCGCATGCTGGCGGCGTGGGCCTGTGCGAGTACGTGCAGCACATCTCACTCTTCGACTACATCTGTGTGGGCGCGTCCTTGGAGGGCCGGGTGCTCGAATACGTGGATCATCTCCACGAACACTTTGTCGATCCGGTTGTTATCCGTAATGCACACTACATTGCACCCTCGGCGCCCGGATACAGCATCACCATGAAGCCTGAGTCGCTGCACGACTATGACTTCAATGGCGGCTCGGTATGGGCCGCGGGCGACCTCGCCTCACACTCGCCCGCGTGAACGATCCGATCATTGCTGGCTAGGTCCCCAGCAGCAAACCAGTGACGCCTGCGGTTAGCAGCTAGGGGTGACCGGCGCCCGGCATTCGCGCGGGCTCCAACCTCTCGAAGCCGGCGGCAGCTCGCAGCAGCGTCGACTCCTCCCACGGCCGGCCGACGAGCATCAGGCCGATCGGTAGCCTTTGCGCAAACCCGCATGGAACACTGATCGCTGGATGCCCGCTGAGACTAAAGGGGGCGGTGTTCTGATTCATGTTACCGGACAGGAAGATCTCCTCTTGCAATGAGCGCTTCGAATCGAACGTCGTTGCTTTTTGGGGCACGGTGGGCATGACCAGTAGGTCGACGTGGGTCAGGCACTCGTCATACGCCTGAACCAATTGCCGCCTAAGGTTCTGTCCCTTCGCGTAGTAGTGGCCGCCGCGCTGAGCCTCTATGTAGGTCGCGAGTACCGTGACCAGCTTTGCCTGATGGGGTAGATCATTGCCGCGAGCGAGCAGAGCGTTCTGCATGAAGTCGAGCTGGTGAGTGTCATGGAAGCCAGACCACCCACGGCCGGTGCCGGCGTCCCGGAACATCGTTGACCAGGAGCCCTCCGTCATGATCGCGTTGAAGATGTGTCCGGCATCGCGATGCATGGGAATGGAGACCTCGTGAACATCGAATCCCAACTCACGAAAGCGGGAAACAGCCCGCCGAACGCCCTCCTCGACGTCCGTTTCGGATGCGTTCGGCCAGTCGAATCCTTCACGGAGGACACCCAGCGACAAGCCCTCACAACTGCGACCAATCGCCGCCACGTAGTCGGGGATGGGATCGGGTGCCGAGAACGTTCGCGGGTCCAGCTCGTCGCGACCGGCGATGACCTGGAGCACCGCTGCGATGTCCCTGACGGTGCGCGCCATAGGTCCCACGTGGTCAAGGGTCGGCTCGATGGACGCGATCCCCGTGTAGGGGACCAGTCCGAACGTGGGTTTCAGCCCGAAGACGCCGCAGTAAGCACTGGGCTCCCGGATCGAACCCCCTTGATCGCAGCCGATGGCAATGTCACAGGCGCCGGCAGCCAGTAGCGCGGCGCAGCCACTCGAGGAACCACCTGTCATGCGGTTCGGGTCGTGCGGGTTTCTCACCGGCTCCGGGAACGATGTGTTCGATGACCCGGAGAAGCAAAAGCTCTCACACGTGGCCTTGCCGGTGACCTCAGCGCCGGCATCGAGGAGGCGCGTCACGATCGTCGCGTCGTTGTCAGAGACGAAATCGCGCATGACCGCGGATCCCTGCTGTAGTGGAATACCAGCAACGGAGATCACGTCTTTAAGGGCGACGCTCCGCCCACTCAGTGGGCCACCCTCCGGACCTCGAATAGAGCACTTCCATGCCCAGCCACCGAATGGATTCTCTTCGCGGGTCGGGCGGTGACTGTTTGTTCGTGGATAGGGCGAAATCGGTCTGTGTTCAGTGAGTTGATCGAGTCGACCAAATGACCGAAGGCTGTCCTCGATGAGACTCGCGTAGACCCTGATCTCTTCGGCATTCAGCTGAAAGTGATTGGCTAGGGCGGCAGCCGCAATTTCATCAGCAGTTGGTCGACGCACAGTCAAGAGAGTCTCCTGAATCTGATAACACTCGGGTACGGATTCCAGTTCGTCATGCGAGGCCCTGACTGCCGCCCGCGGCGTGAAGCGGTGCCGTCGAGCCACGGATCACCAACTCCGGAGGTGGCTCGTCGACTACGAGATCAACCGGTTCAGCGCCGTTGATCCGGTCAGCCAGTACGCGCATCGCGGCAACTCCCAACGCGAATTGCGGCGTGCGCACGGTCGTCAGCGGCGGTGAGGTGTGTTCGGCAAACCAGAAGTCATGCAGACCTACGATGGAGATGTCGCCAGGAACGCTCATTCCGCCCGCGTGCACCACGGCCAGCGCCCCCACGGCAGCGCTCAGTGTCGTGACGAAGACCGCAGTGGGATGGTGGCCCGGTGACCGAAGCATCGCCTTCATCGCGGCTTGACCGGTGTCAACGTCGTAGCTTCCGTCGACGATCCAGTTGCGTCGAACCCGGAGTCCAGCTTCTTTCATGGCCTTCTCAAAGCCGTGTTGACGCTGCGCGCTCGTGTAAAGACCGCGGGGCCCGGCCAGCATTCCGATGTCGCGATGACCAATGTCGATGAGATGAGCAGTCGCCAGGTAGGCAGCGAATTCGTCGTTGATGCGAACCGATCCTGGGATATCCTCGAGCCTCGAATTGATGAGAACCGTTGGTACGCGAGTATCGATGACTTTCGACATGGTTGCGCTGTCAAGAACATTGCTGACCTGAACGAGCACGCCGTCGATGCGTCGTTCACCGATGAGGCGTCGGTACGAGCTGCTCTGGGTGTCGAGGTCGTCTGTTCTGCCGAGGAGGAGAACGTAGCCGAGGTTCGCAGCCTCGGACTCCGCGCCGCGAACACTCTCCGCAAAGACAGGGTTCGTAACGTCGGGAAGTATCAAGCCAACGGCGGCGGCCTTGGTACTCCGGAGTGCGCGTCCAGCGTTGTTCGGCTGGTACTTGAGGAGCGCGACGGCGGTGCGGATTCTGGCCTCGGTCTCCGGCCTGATGTGCAACTTCGGATCCGCGTTGAGCAGGCGCGAGACGATCGAAGGTGCGACTCTTGCATACCGAGCCACCTCAATGATGGTGGTAGGCATCGATATCTTAGAGAACCCGCATCGAGAGATTACCGGTCAAGACACGCGCTCCAGGGTGGACGATATCGGTCGATCTTCGGTACACGTTCGAAGGGACGCCCTGCGTCAAGCTGGTCTCTTGTCCACAGCGTGGATGTGAGTGAAGACCAGAACTGTCTCGCCATGTTGATTACGAATCTCTCCCTGTTCGTCGACGAAGCCGCGATCAGGTCGCTTTGGGTCGTCGCGCTTCTCCACGATCGTGAGCTCGGTCTGAATCGTATCCCCGATGAACACCGGCTTGACGAAGCGAATGCGATCGTACCCGTAGCTGAAGGCCGCTGGATTCTCGCCACCTCCCGTTGCGGTGAGGCCTACCCCAACCGAGAAGATCAGCGTACCGTGCGCGATTCTCTGCCCGAAAGACTGGGACTTGGACCATTCGGCGTCGACATGATACGGATGGAAGTCTCCGGTATGGCAAGCGTGGAGGGTGATGTCGGCCTCGGTGATGGTGCGTCGTCCGGTCAGCCGCTTTGTCCCTGGTTGATACTGCTCCCAGTAGACGGGTGGGGTGCTCGTGGGGGTGGGTCCTGTCACTCTAACCCTCCGCGATTCTGACCGAGACGTGGTGCGCCCAGCGGACTCTTAAGGATTTCGCCGTCGATGCGAATCGGGCAACGGGTCGCCGTCATCGAAGGTCCTGCGGGGCGGGTCACGTTCTGGGTGAGTTCCAACGCGTTGAAGCCCTCGTGGCCGACAAGCCGTGACCAGTCAAGCACCTCCGCGCACCAGACGTCGGCCGGTTCCAAGAGGTCCAGCCAGTGCCGCGTGGTGGCCCTTCTGAGCCGGTTCGCGATCAATTGAAGGATCTCTTCGCGTCGCTCAAACCAGCTGCTGGGTTCTTCGTACGCCAGCAGCTCGTCGACGCCGATGAGGACGCCGAGTCGAGGCACAGGTCCCATCGCGATCGCGAGGTAGCCATCGGATGTCTCGTATACGCCATACGGGGCCGCGCTGTACGCGTTGGCCCCGTGATCCGAGGCCCTTGAGGGGAGGAGGGTGTGATCGTTCAGAAACGCAGTGAATGTCTCGAACTGGAGGTCAATCACGGCCTCCATCAGGCTCACCTCGACGAGGCCACCTCTCCCCGTGATGCCGCGGCGGCACAAGCACGCCAGAATGCCCTGGGTCAGCAGTGCGCCGGCAAACATGTCCGCCACGGACACACCGAGTGGGAGAGGCGGATCGGCGCCGTGTCCATTGAGCCAGGCTATCCCGCTCAGCGCTTGAACCAGCAGGTCTTGCCCGGGCTTGTTCGTCCACGGCCCCACATCTCCGTACCCGCTGACTGACGCATAGACCAAGCGGGGATTCAGACTCGCGGCGCCCGCGTAGTCCAGCCCAAAACGACCGAGCGCGCCCGGGCGGAAGGTCTGGATCATCACGTCGGCGCGTCTGACGAGCTCCTGCACGCGTGCCAGATCAGCGGGATCTTTCAGATCGGCAACTACGCTCTCCTTGTTTCGGTTAATGGTCTGAAAGAGGACACTGTCCTGGTCCATGACCTGGTTTGCCAGGGTGAGTTGGCGGGAGGCGTCGCCGGTTATCGGTCGTTCGACCTTCACCACTCTGGCGCCAAGGTCGGCAAGCCGGAGTGCCGCGGATGGGCCGGCCAAGAATTGGCTCAACTCGACAACCAGGAGGCCGTCGAGAGGTCTCACGGTCGGCCCCCACCGTCGAGGATCGCGTCCACGTCCAAGTCCCCGCGGGATGCCGCATCACGAAACTGGCTGACGCTGCTTCGGACCGCGGTCTCCATTGGCGTCCAATCGGCCGGACCGAGCCGCGCTTCGAAGCGGTGACCTGAGAGTTCGACCTGCGGAAAGTCGCCGCGGTCATAGGTGATCGTGCCTCGTGCCTCGGGTACCGCGTGCTCGATGAACTCGGTGAACTCCTTCATGTGAACGAAGGGACCGCCCAGATCAAACGACTCTGCGCCGTTAGCGCACGCTCGGACCGCTCGCACGAAGTGGGCGGCGACGTCCGGCGCGTAGTGAAGACCCGAGCGGCCTCCCCAGGCCATGTGGTACGGCCGGCCGACGGCGGCGGCCAGGAGTGCTTTGCTCGGCGGCGACGTGAATCCTTGGTCGCGACCCGGTCCCCAGACGACGTTGGGACGCAGTCCGATGCTGGCAACCCCGTGATCCTGCCAATAGATGACGGCCGTACCCTCGTTGGCGAGCTTGAAGACCCCGTAGAGCGTCGTCGGCTTGGGGGTCGCATCGTCCGAGAGCGGACCGGGTGGGTAAGCGGCGGGTGACCCCCACACCGCGGCGGAACTCGCATACACGAGGCCGGCGATCTGGCTGCCTAGGTCGCGAGCGACCTCGAACACTGCGGTGGTACCGACCACATTCACCAGAGCACCCTGCATCGGATCCGCTTTGACGAAGGGGACCTGGAGGGCCGCGAGGTGCACAACGTGCGTCACCCCATGAGCGAGGACAGCCTTCTGCAGATCGTCCTTGTCGAGGACATCTCCGGAGACGAACTCAACGTTGCCGAGTTCCTCGGGAGTCATAACGAGGTGGGCACGGTGCATGCTCGCCCCGTGTCTGTCGTACGCGACCACCGGTACGCGTGCGCCGACCAGCTGCTTGAGCACCCACGATCCGATGCAGCCGAGGGCCCCGGTCACGAGGAAGCTCTCTCGATCGTGAGCGGGCATCGGCTCAGACATCAGCACCATCTCCCGCTCCAGGGTTGCGACCAAAGTTCATCAAGTCGCCCCTCCCATCCGTCGGAGAAACGTTTTCACGAGAGTGCCAAAACTCTACCGGCTTGCTCGATGGAACGTCAAGTGCGGCGCTTCGCTGCCCAGCCAACGCCTGACACCCTCGACAGGTCGTCGCCATTTCCACCAAGCTGTCGGCGGCGCGCGGTGCTTGGTACTTGGATTACTCGTGACAGCCGGCCGTAGACGATTCGGCACCACCTAGGGCTTGGCGCCCCGACTTCGTGGTGGATAGCCGATGGTCGCGCAAGTACACTCCCTGAGGACCGACTTCTAACCGCCACCGTTGGTTGAAGTGTTTGGCTTCATGTGCGGTCACCCAAAGCGAGCGATGCCCCAGTTTCAGCCCGTCAAGCCAGTTCGGACTCACGAATCCATCGTCCACCAGATCGAAGAAGCAATCTTTCGCGGGGACGTTGCCCCCGGACAACGTCTACCGTCTGAGCGTGAACTGGTGGTCCAGTTCGGCGTCAGCCGAGCCTCGGTCAGAGAGGCTCTCAGAGATCTGCAGAGTTCGGGATTACTCCGCTCAAGGCCAGGCGATCCCTCCGGCGGCGCGGAGGTCCAATCGTTCTCGTCGGCTGTGTTGTCTCGCTCGCTCACGGCACTCGTTCGGCTCGAAGGACTGCGGCTTCACGAGTTGGTCGTCTTCCGCATGGTGGTCGAGGGGTCGGCCACTTACCTTGCAGCGCTGCATCGTCAAGACGAACACCTTCGCCGCATTCGCAAGGCTCACCTAGCAATGCGCCGCCTCGTTGGTGGTGACCAGAAGGAGTTTGCTCGAGTCGATGCTGAGTTCCATCAAGCCATCGCCGAGGCAAGTGGGAATCAACTTCTTCGCGTCTGCAACGAGGTTGCGCCCGGCCTCGTGATGGGGCTCATCGGTGACGAACTGGCTCGCTCGTCGGATCTTCGTGCGCTGCACGAGCAGACGTGCACTCGACACGCGCGGGTGTTGAGAATGATCAGCAAAGGAGATGCGCTGGAAGCGGCTCATCTGGCCAAGTTGTACCTCGCCGAGTACTACGGGCCCTACGTGAGTCCAAACGAAGCCGCCGAATTGTTCGAACTGGCG
>PNBE01000049.1 GCA_003135895.1 Candidatus Dormiibacterota bacterium | reverse complement strand
CTGACGGTCCCTTTTGTGAGGCCGTTTCCGGCGACGGAGGCCGGCACTAGCCCCGGATACACTGGCCTGAGGATGTTGCGACGCAGCTGCGGGGTGGCGATTGCGGCGGTGTGCGCGGCCGTCGTGTCGTCGTGCGGCTCCAGCCCGCCCGCTCCCACCACGGCCTCGCAGGTAATCGCGCGAGTCGGCTCGGACACGATCACGCTCGCACAGTTCAACGTTCGGTACCAGAGCGCGTATACGAGCATCGTGCAGGGAGGTGGTGGTAACCCACCATCTGCTGCGGTCACGGAACTGCGCGCCAAGATCCTGGGCGGCCTGATTCTCGACACGGTCATTCGCGAGGAGGCAACCAGGCTCGGCCTGGCGGCGACCACCCAGGAGGTTGCGGCCGAGGTCGCCACGGACGCACGGCAGGCCGGGGGCACCAGCGCGCTGGGGTCCGAGCTCGCCGGGGCCGGCGGTTCGATCGCGCAACTCGAGGACGAGATCATCTCCAACATCAACGAGCAGCGAGTCGAGGACGCCTACGCGCAGCAGCGCGCAGCCCTGGTCGAGCAGATGCTCTCAAAAGGAGCGAATTTCATCGCCAAGGCCAAGACGTATTCGGACGACTCCGGGACGACAGGGACGGCGTCGAAAGGCGGCGATCTCGGAGTCCTCACCGCAGAGCAGCTCAAGACATACAACCCCGCGTTTGCGGCTGCTGTCGAGTCGCTCGCCGTGGGCGCGTATACCAGGACGCCCGTCCACGACGCGGGCGGCTATGACATCGTGATGGTGTATTCGAAGACAACAAAGGGCTGGGGCGTCCGCCACATCCTGATTTCCGCAGGCAATCCGTACAACGTAACCGACCGGCCCATCTGGTTCAGCGACTCCCTTTTCTCGAAGGTCGGCCACCTGTGCGCCGCGAATGAGATCCAGGTGTCGCTGACCGATGCGGGTGGCGATCCGTGCACCTCGCCAAGCCCGAGCCCATCGCCCGCCAGCCCGAGTCCCCACGCAATCGCCACGGCGAAATCGCCTGGGTGAGGTGCTTCCTTGCCGTTCCCATCACGGAGCCCGCGCTCGCGGCGACCCNNGGGCCCCCCGAGGTTTCACCCCGCGCTGATCCAAGGACGCTCAGCGAGTGGTCAAGTGGTCGGATGCGCGGCTTGGCTATGGCGATTGCCTCTGGTGACATTTGCGGATGCTAATGGGACCGGAGCAGCTACCGAGTGGCATGCTGAACCCGAGCCCCTGATGAGTGACCACTCGCGGATGCGGAGCAGCAAGCACTAAGGCCAGACCGTGGCCTCGTCCGGCGGTGAGGAGCCCGACGGCTGGTGGGATGTCGTGCCTCGAGCACTGGTCCATTAGGACGCCGTGAACTCCTCTGGCTCGCCTTGTCAGCGGATCACATGGAGGGCAGCAATGATCTATCTGGGCATCGACTGGGCCGAGGATCACCACGATCTCTGCCTGCTCGACGAGGCCGGTGAACGTCTCGCAGCTGCACGCGTCCCCGACGGTATGGAAGGCCTGCGGCGACTTCATGAACTCGTTGCCCTGCATGCAGACAGCGCAGAGTTGGTTGTCGTCGGCATCGAGACCGATCGCGGCTTGCTGGTGCAGGGCTTGGTCGCCTCCGGCTATACGGTATACGCCATCAACCCATACGCAGTCAGCCGATACCGCGACCGGCACACCACGTCGGGAGGATAGTCCGACCGCGGTGACGCGAAGATCCTCGCCGATCTGGTTCGGACAGATCGCCACAATCATCGTCAGATCGCTGGTGACAGTGATCTCGCCGAGGCGGTGAAAGTCCTGGCACGGGCGCAGCAGAATCTCCTCGCGAAACGACTCATGCTTACACCACGCCGCCATGAGTACGACGTGAGTGCGAAGCTCATCGATCAGCTGCTTCTCCGAGCCGTGCACCGCGAACCGTTCGAAACTGGTGGTCACGGCGTTGCGCATGATGCTGACCGCGTGAGCAGGATCGTAGTTGCACGGCCGAAGGTGCCCGCTCTCAATCGGCACGATGTTCTTGATGTGTGCCCCCGCGATACCGATGTTGTACCCGTCTCCTGGCTCGGTGTACCCCCGCCACTGGCTCAGTTGGTCACGCTCGGTCGTGAAGCTACAGATCAGCAGGCCCGCGGCCGACGCGAAGTCGGTTCGGGAGAAGTAGTGCTGAGTCGCCGCGAGCGCGGCCTTGTGAGGCGAGCTGTCCACCCTGCTCGCGAGCTCCTGCGTCATCAGCGCCGTCACGAGGTTGAACTCCCCAACATCGTTGAGGTAGTGAATTTCGGTCGCCCAGAGCGCGTCGCTTTCGATGATTCCCTTCAATCCGGCGCCTGTGGTGTAGTGCCACAAGTACTCCGGTATCTCGAGGTTCTCCGGCAAGTCGCGGGTTGCGTCATACGCGCCGAAAAGCTCCTCAAGCGCTGCCACGGACTGCGGCGGCCCGCCTTCGACGGTGTTGTTCACGTCGGCCATGGGAACCGGGAGTATGGCCGAACCGACCGAGGCGGACCAGGACCGGCGCCGGACCCGGTCGTCTCCGGATGCGGGACGGCCTATCATTCGCCCGCCGCCCGGCGCTGGTCGGGCTCGTCAGGAGGGAGGCCGTACATGGACAACGGGTTCTGGGATAGACGACGCTGAGCGCGCGCGGAGGTGGCGGCAGTAGTAACGGGAACAATGCACCCATGGCTGCATTGACACCGTGAGCCTGTCGACTATCCTGAACTCTGGCGTCGTTGCCGCTTTGGTCGGCGGGCTTGTCGGTGGTCTGGTTGGGTTTTTTCTGCAGAATCGGCCCGCGGCGAAGGCGGCAAAGAGACGCCATCGCGCAGCGGTTGTAGCCGTCCTGACGGAACTGAAGGGCATCGAACACGTCGTGGACCTGATGCTCGAAGACGAAGCGACCAAGAGCCTCCCTACTTCCGACGTAGCTTATCGGGCGATGTCCGGCGAACTGCTCCACGGATTGCGCGACGAGCGAGTCGCACTGGTGGTCAAGGCATACACGCAGATGCCACTCCTCGTGAGGGCCGTGGAACACGCTTGCACGGAGACTCCGCTCAGCGATTCATCGTCCCGGCAAATCAAATTCCTCGAGGAGGACCTCAGCGCTGCGGTCGCGGGTCTCACTGTCCACCTGGCTAACCTCTGAGCGTGGCAGTAAAGCCACTGCGTCCGGAGGAGGAATGGGCTCGGGGCATCATTGGCCGCACGCTCGCGGTGGCGGTCGAGCAGCACGACGACAACTCCGAGAATCGGATGCACGATCTCTGGATCCGGTACACCCACGCGCCGCCAGCAGCTGTCGAGGTCACTACCGCAGCTGACCGGCATTCGATCAAGCTGCAGAAGTTGGTAACACCCCGGACGCCGCTCATCGTCGATCTCCTCAACAGCAACTGGCTCGTATACCTCGACCCCGCAGTTGACGGAGGGAATTGGAGGATCGATGCACTCCCGCGTTTCGTTGCCGAACTCGAGGGAGCAGGGCAGCGCCGACTCGACGTCGAGCCCGACGACGTCGTCGGAACGTGGGAGACGCGTGCACGCGACCTCGGAATCGCGCACGTCTCCCAGATCGGCATAGCATCCCCGGGCACCATCCACGTCCTGGTCGACCAGGTGCCTGGGCGTTCCGCCGGGTTCGTCGGAGACACGGGTGATCCCATCGCGGCATGGGTCGGCGAGTTCCTTCGGGACGAGCGACCGGACGTCCTGGTCAAGCTGGCAGATTCCCAGGCGCCGGAAAGGCATGCGTTTGTCCTGGTGCCGGGGATCGGGTTCACGACGGCCCCATTTGCCGTGACCGAGCTGCTCCTGCGGGCCGATCTCCCGTTGCCGCTCGTGGAGCCGCAGCTCCCGGACGAGGTGACCCACGTGTGGATTGTGCCGATGCGCGACGAACGCAGAGGTTGCTATTGGAGACCCGATGGCGGCTGGCTAATGGTCCTGACGCCGCCGGCGCCGGTGGCGGGGTGAAATGGATACTGAATCACCAGACCGACCGGCGTCCAGCCGCGGCCACTGGCTCGCAACGTCGCCACGGCGCCACAGCGCGGACAGTTCACCGCATCAGTGACGGACCGGCCGGCGGCGTCTCGCGGGAATCGGGGCAGCTCGTGGACGCGGCCATCACCGCAGGTGCGACACAGCAGGCGTGAACGCGGTCGGAGAGTCGTATGAGTGTCCATGCTGAGACGCTCGCATAGGTGTCAGCTTGCCCCCCAGGGGTCGTGGGTGTCGATCGACCCGATCTCCTTCTATAGAGGGCTTGTGGCGCATTCGACCTCTTGATGGCAGTCCCCACAGCCGCGGAACCGTAGCCCGGGCGCCTTGTGACGAGCTGACCGACCCCCACCCACGCAAGCAACTAGCCCTACTTCAGCGCGAGACGCTATTCAGCCCTTGGACGAATCGCTGCGCTGAACACTCCCAAGCTTGCTCAAAACGATCGCAAGACGCGGCGTCCGAACTCCAACAAGCGGCCACGGAGCGCCACATGACGCCGTGACTGGACAGAGGTATTGGCCCAGTATTGGCCCAGTACGTCCACGCGCCACGAGGGTGAGGGCTGGCGTGGGTCAGGTCAGAGGACGCTCAGGTGGACAAACATCCTCTCCTCGGCGGTAGCGCGGCTCGCCGGCTGGTAGGCTTGTCGCGAGTGGACGACGATCCCTATGCCACGGGCGTGTGCACCTACTGGCACCTCTCTACTCCTCCACCAGAGCTCACCTCCACCATCTCCGACGGCTGGCTCAGGCCACCCGGTCGGGTGCTCGATATCGGGTGTGGACTCGGTATCGAGGCCGCAACCTTGACTCAGGCTGGTTTCCGCGCGGTTGGGGTCGATTTGTCATCAGTCGCGCTCGCGCGGGCATCAGCCACACATCCTGAGGTGTCGTTCGTGGAGGCCGATGTGCGATCGCTTCCCTTCGCTGACGGTGACTTCGACGTGCTGCTTGACCGGGGGTGCTTTCACTACCTCGAGCCAGCTGATCGGTCCCGGTATGCGACCGAGTCCTTTCGGGTTCTGCGTCCCGGTGGGCGCTTCTTGCTGAGGGCGTGCCTGCGAGCTGCCGGTGTCCGCAATGACATCGGAATGGACACCCTCTTGAGCGTCTTTGCGGACTGGGACGTCATATCGGCACGTGAAGAGGACGTACCGAGCGACACCAGAGACCTCCGGGCACTTGTGGCCCGTCTGCAGCGCCCGGCGTCGATCAGTCCGGCGCCATAGCGGGTCTATCAACACGCATCCGATCAGTTTGCGACGCGTGGAGATGTGCCCTCAGCATGACTAGCTCTGGTGTGGTAATTGCATGCTGGCGTGAGCGAGGCGGCTGTGCTTCGAGGTACTACTCGAGCCAGCGGCGCGTCTAGCGTGAACGCCACAGGAGGCGGATCGCTATCGCGAAGCGGGTAGGGAACTCGTGTTCCCCACGCCGCGGGTTCGCTCCGCTCTTTCAACCGTCTCAGACATCGCGGCTCAAACACGCCACTTATTGCGGATTGGATTTCAGGGTGGGCAATAGGCGGACGACCTCAGGGCGCAACGCTCAAGGCCGAAGTAGTACTTAAGCCCTCTCGTTGATAGCCTGTCGACCATGCCCAGCGAATATGTGGAGCGGCACGCCTGGGGCGTCGAGCTGCGATCAATTCGAGCCAACCGCCCGAAGCGTGCGCAGACGGGCGCTCGCGCTCAGACCTTCGGAGCCGCGCTCGAACAAGCAGAGCAACTTTGGCGTGCCAGCGAAACGGTCGGGACTATCGCGAGCCCGCTTCTGCTCTTCTACGGGCTGACTCAGGCGGGTCGAGCGATATGTGCCGCGGGAACGCCCGGGCAGGCTTGGCGGTCCGCCGAGAGCCACGGGCTGGCATTCCAATTCACCCGTCCCGCCAGCGGCGCCAATCTAGACCTCGCCGCGGTGGTCGTAAAGCCGCACGGAGACGGCCTGATCCAATATGTCGCCCGCGTCCTGGATTCGGAAGTCCTCAGCGGTCCAGCCACCCTATCCGCGCTCCTTGGCTCACTTGACGCGAAACTTTTGTTCAGCGAGAGCCAGGTCCCTGACCCGAAGCCGCTAGAAGTGCATCAAATGTGGATAACCCCAGCGCCAGCGGCCACGTACGCCACGAAGAGCCTGTTTCTGGCGCCAGCGCCGGATCGATTCGCTGCAAACACCGAATTGGTCCCGGCCGGTCCACATAATCTCGAACACACCAGAATCATCCCGCCTCCCGGTGAGGAGATCGCGGAATGGTTGGAGGCCTATCCGACGCTCCGCGGTCTAGGGGTTCCGACGCAGGTCATCGGGCCCGAGCCAGCAGGGGGTAGGTTCGGACGCGACGACTGGATCATCAAGCTCGTCTGGGACGCTGGCGCGCCGATGGCCGATGTCAAGCAGAGCGATTGGACGCTAGAGCACCTCGATGAGCCGTACTCCTACGACTGGAACGGCACCCACGGTGTCGTTCTCCCGGCCGTGGCGGGGAATACACAGGCCCACGATCTCGTCATCGCCTGGTGGCTTGTCCTGTACTGCCTGTCGATGCTCGCGAGGTACTACCCGAAGGAGTGGACCGAGATGCTGGACGTTGACAGGAGCCCGCTGGCGGTGCCTATCGAACACTTCATATCGGTTGCGTACTCAACGGTTCCGGCTCTCATCGCCTTCCGGCTCCGTTTGCTTCGGGCTACCCAAGAGGATCGAGTTTGATTTAGGCAGCGTACTTGAACGCGCCAAGACAAACCTCTAACGCCTGGTACTCACGCTGACAAGGCTCTTGCTTGCGGGCCCCGGACGCTGCCTGGATCAGCGTCGCTGAGGCCGCTTCTGATGCTGCAGTTCCAGAGCACTCGTTTCGCTGACACTTGGAGCAGCCACCGGGCACATTGGGGAAGCGAGTCGGCAGGGGACTACAACGATCTTGGATTGCTGGCAAACTGGCTAGTCGATGAGATGTCCGCGGGGCGGCTCGACGGCTTCTCTGACATCTTTCGAGAGGTCGAGGTCCTCCTCGCTGAGGCCGACGAAGAGATACGTGATCTTCTCGTGGTCGGGATTCTCGAGGACATACAAGACATCGCGAAAAATAGGAACGTCGATCCCGATTTGGTGCTTCCGTTCCTGGGACCCGAGTCTAGAAAGGGTTGGTTCCACCTCATCCGGTACTGGCACGGACCCGCCGGAGAAGGCTGGCCCGGCCAGCGATTCGAGACGTAGATCGAGCCTGTGCCTTGAAGCACACTCATCCAACGAGTCAAGAGCACGTGGACTCCAACGGAACCGTCTTCACCTGACTGCGGAGCTTGTGATATTCTCTGACCTCGCCGCTCAAGGTCACACCCATCACATGCACGTTTCCAGCGATTCCGAGCGACGGCGCTTTGGCTACTCCGTGCTGTGGGCTGAAGAGCCGTTTCGCGAACTCCATCCGTTGTCGATCGAGGAAGGCCAGATCGTCGAGAGATCGCACCGGTGGGAACCCAGGTATGCGTTCTGCATAGACACGCTGCAGGGTATTGTTGAAGGCATCGAAGATCATGGCGCTCGGCTTGAGCACCCCATTGCGGAAGAGGTACATCCGCGTCCGCAACAACTGTGCCTTGGTCTGACCAGGGGCGAGGTCCCGCTTGATGTAATTCGCATCGAGGTCATCGACGGCTCCGAAGGTCGGTCGCGGTTTGATGTAGGAACCGTCGGGATTAACACCGCCGACGTTGCAGACGTACCAGAATCGAACGTCAGATCCCTCGACACCACTAACGAAAACCCAGAGCCCCGATCGCAAGTGCTGACGTTGCCACTGGCGGCTCAGTTCATCAGCCAGCGCGACGCAGTACGCCGATAGCGAATCGCTGGAATGCCGCGCCGAGAACATTTCCAACCACTCTCGCGTTGGCTTACCTGCGATCCGCTCCCGGCCGACGAATCCAACCAATCCAGTAAACCCTCCGCCGCGTCGAACGATGAGGGGGTTCCGGCTCCTCTGGGTCCTCGAGTGCGTGACTCTGTTACAGCCGTTCAGAAGCTCGACCGGTTGGCTGTCGGCGCTCATGACGACGCCGTAGCGAGACACATCCAAGGTGAGGATGCCCAAGGTCGGCTACCTCCCCGGATCTCGACTACGGCGGGCGCTCGCCGAGGTCCTTCTGCTGGGAGAAGCGCTACGTGGGAGGATCTCCGAAGAACTAGAACGGCAAATCACTGGCCGCATGTCCCTGTCGAGACCAGCCGGCCGTACGTCTCCGGATCGCCTGCAGGGTCGCCCTGGAGGCCGGTTGATAAGCACCCTGCCGGAAGGCTTTGAGGCGCTCCCCGGCGTCTGCAACTGCGAGATCGTCCACCAGCTCGTGTGCATAGACACCGCCGAAATAGCCGAAATCTCTCACTCTCGCGTGGCCGATGATGAATCTCTGACCGGCGAGCTCGAAGATGCAGACGCTTTCAACAACGCCCTGGTGACCCGCATCGTATGGGGTGGTTACCTCCTCCGGAACATAGAAAGGCGCAACTCCTTCTTCCGTTGCGCGCAACATGATTCCACGGGCTTGGGCATCCAGGGCGATGCTTCGTCCCAAACCGCCGGTCTCGGTTGGCTCGAAGAAAGCGGAATACACGAACGGCTCGTCGTCAGGAACTTGTCCCCCATCCTGCGCCTCGTAGAAGGCCTTCTCCAGGAACCAGACATCAATAAGCCAGCTAAGGACGGTCCCTTGGCGGTGTCGCTTGAGATACTCAGCATCAATTCGTAGCAGCGGGAACCCCAGTTGCTGGCAGACAGAGGCTTTCAGAGCATCGCGCGCCTTGATTGTTGGATTTGACAAGTGTGCTGGCTCGTCAAACTCGACCGCAAAGAGCGGCAAGCCATCGGCAGCGTTCGCGACGACGAAGTCGAACTCCGCCCTGAGCGCGTAGCTGTACTCCTGATCGCTGATGCCGCTGCCATCGATATTCAGAGCGCTCGCGACTCTCGCCTTTGGAAACACTCGAATGCCGTGTTCTTTGGCGCATTCGGCAAGCGCGGCGTCAGTAGCCGTCTCCCCTGCGTTGATGAGCAAGCGCCTGCGTCTGTCCATAGCCACCTTCGAACACCCCCGGCGGGAAGTCTAGGTGGGCGGATCCGCCTCGGATTTGCGGGCATCTGATCCCGGACACCGGCAGCTGACCTCGTCCCTCCTTGCGCCAGGCCTCCAAGCGCTCCCCCAAGGTTCCACTAACTTGGATCCACGTCACCAAGAACTCCTGAACAACCTGCTCACGACGATCCGGATCGGCGCGGCTATCCAGTCACTGCTGTAGGAAGGTCTCCGTCCACTCCATCAGGTCGAGGCGTGCGATCTCCATGAGCTCGAGCGGGTCGATCGCGGCAGGAGCGTCCTCCTCCCGATCCACGTACATGTATCGCCGGCCGGGACGACCAATGCGCCGGATCGACACCTGGAATCGCCCGTTCGAATGTTTTGAGACGGACCCCTCGCCTTTGCGTCGTTGGGGCCGCGTCCGTTCCTCCCGGGGCATGCTTGTCACCGCCACCCTCCAGCCATCAGGTGGCTCCCCATTGGCTGTCAACTCTGGTGTGTTAATTGCACGCTGGGGTGAGCGACCATCGCTTCCCTCAGCCCTCTCAAAGTGCGGCAGCACATGTATCGCGTGTTCATCGCCGACCTGCTAGGTAAGTGGTGGAAGGCGTGTGGTCCCACCCAACTTTCGGTGCACTCGACAGAAATCTAGGTAGGGTTGTATGCAGGGTGCGCGCGGGTCGATTCGCACTCGAATCTGACCCTCTGCGGCTGCTGGAGATGCTCCTATGGGTGTCA
>PNBE01000070.1 GCA_003135895.1 Candidatus Dormiibacterota bacterium | reverse complement strand
CGCCCCAGCGGGCTGTAGGCGACAAACCCGATGCCCAGCTCGCGAACGGTCGGCAGCACCTCGGCCTCGGTGTCGCGGGTGAACAGTGAGTACTCCGTCTGCACCGCACTGATCGGGTGCACCGCGTGGGCGCGGCGAATGGTGTCCGGCGCCGCCTCGGAGAGCCCGAGGTAGCGCACCAACCCGGACGCCACCAGCTCGGCCATGGCGCCGACGGTCTCCTCGATCGGCGTCGAGGGATCCACGCGGTGGAGATAGTAGAGGTCGACGTAATCGGTTCCGAGGCGGGCGAGGCTCTCCTCGAGCGCCGGGCGAACCTGGTCACGCTTGCCGAGGCCCGAACCGCCACCACCGCCGAATTTGGTGGCCAGCACCACGTCGGCGCGGCGACCCGCGATCGCGCGGCCAACCACCTCTTCGCTGTGGCCCGATCCATAGATGTTGGCGGTGTCGATGAACGTGACCCCGAGTTCGAGGGCACGAGCGATGGTCGCGGCCGAGTCCGAGTCCTCGGCGCCACCGTAGACGCCGGCGAAGCTCATCGCCCCGAGGCCCACCGCCGAGACCATCGGTCCTTCTGTGCCGAGACGGCGATGCTGCATGGGAGATCCTCCAGGTTTCCGAGTACCGAATCCCAGGCTAGCGGTTTGATCCGGCGCGACGCGTAGGATCGCTCGGCGTACGGCGGTTCGCAGTTCTTCGCTGAGCGGCTAGCGCGGCGTGAACACCACCACGGATCGAAGCACTTCGCTCTTCACGATCTTGCTGAACGCGGCTTCGACGTCGTTGACGGTGATGATCTCCGAGACGAAGCCGTCGAGATCGAGCCGGCCCTTGCGATAGAGATCGATGAGCACCGGGAAGTCGCGGCTCGGCAGGCAGTCGCCGTACCACGACGATCGCAGCGAGCCGCCGCGTCCGAACACCTCCGACATCGGGAGTTCGACGGTCATGCCCTGCTCCGGCGGGACACCGACATTGACCAGGCGCCCGGCATGGTCGCGCGCCAGGAATGCCTGCAGGTAGGTCTCCGGTCGCCCCACCGCGTCGACGACCAGGTCGGCCCCGAATCCGCCGGTGAGCGCGCGGATCGCCTCGACCGGATCCTCCCTGGTGGCGTCGATCGTGTGGGTTGCGCCGAATCGCCGCGCCCACTCCAGCTTCCGCTCGACGACATCGATTCCGATGACCATTCGCGCGCCGGCAATCGACGCCCCAGAGATGGCGGCGTTGCCGACGCCGCCGCAGCCGATGACCGCAACTGTGTCTCCCGGCGCCACCGCACCGGTCGTGACGGCGGCGCCAAAGCCGGCCATCACGCCGCACCCGATCAGCGCCGCCGCCTCGCGGCGGACGCTGGGATCCACCTTGACAGCCTGGCGCGCATGCACCAGGCAGAACTCGGCGAAAGCCCCGATGCCGAGTGCGGCGGTGAGCTCGGTGCCGTCGTCAAGGGTCATGCGCTGGCGCGCGTTCTGGCTGTCGAAGCAGTACCAGGGCCGGCCTCGGAGGCAACTCCGGCAGGTGCCGCATGGTGCGCGCCACGCGACCACGACGACGTCGCCGGGCGCGACGTTGGTCACGCCTGCTCCGATTGCCTCGACGCGTCCCGCCGCCTCATGGCCGAGCAGGAACGGGAACGCGTCTCCGATACCACCGTCGCGGTAATGCAGGTCGGTGTGGCAGACGCCGCACGCCTCGACCCGGATGACCACCTCTTCCGGACCCGGATCCGGGACGTGCACGGTCACGACCTCAACGGGTGCACCACGGGTGCGAGCGATGACGCCGGAAACCTCGTGGGGAATGGCGGTGCCCTCGCATTCGGTTTGGACGGTGGCCCGGGCGATGACTCTACGGGATCGATCGCGCACCCAAGGCGTGCCACGCCTGACGCGCTAGGCTCAGCGCATGGATTCGATTCACCTCGCCGCGGTGCTCGCGACCTTCAGCGAGGCATGGGCACCGCGCACCGTCGCGACCCTCAACGACTACGACGTTCGAGTCGTCAAGACACACGGCGAATTCACACGTCACAGGCATCCGGACACGGACGAATTGTTCCTGGTGCTCAACGGCGCATTGACGATCCGCATGGATGCCGGCGACGTCCAGCTCGGGCCGGGCGACCTCTATGTGATCCCGCGCGGTGTGTACCACCAGCCGGTGTCCCTGGAAGGCGCTGAAGTGGTGCTCATCGAGCCCACCACGACGGTCAATACCGGTGACACGCCAAGCGAATTCACGCGGCAGCCGATCGTGGTCGCGCCCTGCGCCCCGTCCCAGGCTTAGGGCCACTCCTCCCAGCTCCGCATGGTCGATGCGATCGACCCCTCCTCGAATGCGAGGTGGGCGAGGAGGTCTTCCTCGAGCCGTCCCAACGCCGCAACCAGGCGTTGCCGCGCCGGACTCTCCGTGGCGTCATCGATTCGCTTGGCGGACTCTTCAACGTCGTCGAGCAGCCTGGAGATCGCGCGGTGATCAGCCTCGAGCTTGTCCACGACAGCTGACAGCTCCGGGTTCGACCGGCGCAACGCCGGAAACATGTCCGCGTCCTCATGCCCGTGGTGGGCATGCACGACTCTGCAGTGATAGAGACAGTTCACCTGCAGCGTCCAGATGGGGCTCCGCGTCTGCAGCGCCGAGATCTGCTCGGCGACCTCCGCTGCCGGTGCGCCCGCAGCAACCTCGACGGCCAGGTCGCGGCACACCGCGAGGTCGCTGCGCAGCATCTGATGGATGAGCTTGAGTTGCCGGTGCATCAGCACCCCGAACGGCGCCTCGCCGTTGGCCCTGGAGGTCATTTCAGAGCAGGTGCTCGCGCCGCAGCGCGTCCTCGACGCCGCCGATGTCGTCAACGAGATACCCGGGATGGTCGCGCGCCAGGACGTCGCGGTCGCGAATGCCCGAGCACACCGCGATCGACAGGTATCCAAGCGCAGTGGCCGCGGTCACGTCGGCTTCGGTGTCGCCGATCACCACGGCAGGATCGTCCGCCGGCACCGTCTTGCGGATCAGCCGCGCTTTCTGAAAGGCCGGATCGGCACCCGAGGCCGCGGATTCGATCGCCTCGAAGAAAGGGGTCAGCGCGAAGACGGCGAGCTGCGCACGCAGCGCGGTCGTCGAGGAGCGAAGCGATACGAGCGTGCAGCGATACGTCGCCGCAAGCCGGGTGAGTACCGGGATGGTCTCCGGAAACAGGACGTCGAAGCCCAGACTCCCCGGCAGCTCGATGAGTTCGACGAACTTCGCACCGAACGTGGCGACCTGCTCGTCGGTCAGACCACTCTGCGCGAGGATCTCGGGCCACCCGGTGCGCTGTCGCTTCAGATGCCAGTAGGCGTCGCGAGCGAGGGGCTGGCCGCCCAGCGACGCGCAGACCGTGCTGTAGACGTGGTGGTGTCGCGCCGACACGTCGAGCAGGGTTCCGTCGAGGTCAAAGACGAGCGTCGGCGGCCGCTGCCCTGGCAATCTGCTCCTCCAACCCGTCTGGAAATACGCGAGCCGGAGAGAATCCGGTCGCCTCGCGAAACCGAGTGACGTCGAGCACGATATCAGCCGCGGGTTTCTGTCGAGGGTGCTGCTCGATGGCAGACCTCCCGCCGGCCATGCGGAGCACCGCGGTCGCGGCGTCGCGTACCGCGATGCCCTTCCCAGAGCCGACGTTGAACGTTCCGGAGAGCCGGTGCTGCCACGCTGCGACCACCGCCCCCGCCGCATCGTCGACGTGCATGTAGTCGCGCAACTCCTCACCGCCGTAGATGCGAATCGGCTCATCGTGGACGGCACTGCGCACGAAGTTCGGGATGGCTCGCTGGATGGTGTCGCCGGTGCCGTAGAGGACGGTGAGCCGCAGGATCGCCATTCGCATCTGCTCGCGACCCTCCAGCGTCCGGCAGTAGGTCTCGGCCGCGACCTTGCTGGCGCCGTACCAGCTCAGGGGACGGGGCTCGGTGTCCTCGCCGAGTGGGTCGGGCAGCTGAGGCAACCCATAGACCTCGGCTGTGCTGGCGAAGACGTTCGCCTGGCCGGTGCGCCCGAAGGCCGCAAAAAGATGGATGGTCCCCATCACGTTGGCTGTGAAGGCTGTGCCGGCCTCGTCCTGGCCGGCGTTCTTGGGCACCAGGGCGGCGAGATGGATGATCGAGTCGACGTCACCCGCTTCGCGGGCGGCATGGCGGATCTGCCCGGCGTCGGTGAGGTCGGCGGTGATGAACTGACCCAGGCCCGGCTCGGATGGATCCGGCGCAGAGCGACCGAGCGACATCACATCGTGGCCGCCTGCCAGCAGGAGCTCCGCGACCCTGCGACCGAGAAACCCGGAGGCGCCGGTGAGCAGCACCCTCATGTGCGCAGCTTCTGTCTCCGCCGCTCGAGCTCTTCTCGCTGCGATTCGATGTCGGACATCGGCACCAGCACCGGCTCGAAATCCATCCCGCGGATCCAGACCATTCCCTGCGGGGCGGGGTTGAGCTTCTGCGGAATCTCCGGCGGCGCCTCGTCGCACGCGAGCTTCACGAAAACGTACGGCATGTTGACGCCAAGCTCGGAGAAGAACAGGTGGGTGGTGAAGAATCGACCGATGTTGATCTCGGTCGGATTGGGGATGCCATCGCGGTCGTAGGTGAGGTCGACGCCGAACAGCGCGTCGGGCTCCGGATCGATCGCGAGCACCGCCGCCCTGGCGATCTCGTCGACCTGGGAGTCGGCGACGGTGATCGCCGCCCCGGTCGCACCTGTGACACCGGATTGGGACACTTTCGACAGCTCCCAGTAGAGACGTTTGCGTCCCTGCGCGAGGATGAGCTCACCCTTGCGCCAGATCGACATCCACGTGATCGTCTGAGGCTCGAGCAGCTCTGACGCGGTGTAGCTGCCCCAGCCCTGGCGGAGGTCGAGCCACGATCGCGCGGTGTCGAGGTCGTGGACCGGTAGCGCGCCACGGCCACCGGCGCCGGTCGAGTCGCGCAGCCACATCTGGCCGCCGAATGAGGTGAACGCACGCCGCAGGTCGGCATCGGTGTGCATCACGACGGTCTCGGGCACCACCAGGCCGGCCGCGTGCCAGCGCTCGTAGGAAAGGAATTTGTCCTGGCAGATGCGCACGGTCGCGGCTGACGGCAGGAAGGTTCGCGCATGCACCTGGTCGCGATGGTCCGAGAGAAACCGCACCTCGGCATCGTTCTGCGCGTGCACCAGGTCGACGTGTTCCTCGTCGATGATGTCGTTGAGCACATCGAGGTAGGCGGGGTCGCTCGCCAGCGGTACCAGGTAGCGGCTGTCAGTTTCGGCGCGCATGAGCAGGAACTCGTCCGCATCCGTGCCGACCAGATCGAACGGTTCGGGAGCAAGGCGCAACGAACGCACGAAATTGGTCGACGGCGAACCGCCCGCCCCGGTGATGAGGATCCGCTTCAATGCCGGCCACCGGGGCTCGTCTGGAGCATCGGCGCCATAGTAGCCTGCCCCCGGCTCAGTTCCCGGTCAACCAGCTGACGGATCGCCTACTCGTTCGAGTCCTTCCAGCCGATATGCTTCCACCGGAAGAGCCCGGACAGGCCGAGGCGGGACACGTGGAGTTGCTCGAACTCCTCGTACTGATCAGCCTGCTCGCCGCGGACCGAGAGGTACACCGCCTCGGTGGTGATGCGCTCGATGTCGGCGGCGGGCGCGAGGTAGTGCTTGTGGTGGTGCGCGTGCTCGAAGACGATGCCGTGGAAGATGTCCTCCTTGGCGAGGGCGGCGACTTCCACGACTTTGCCGATATTGGTGCCGTCGTTCGTGACGACTGCCTCACCGGTCTTGACGGCGGTCCATGCGACTTGTTCTTCAGTCATGCGACTCATCATAGAGCGGGTGCAATTGCGCGGCCTTGTGGTGCTGGAGTCAGACGAACGTGGTGGTGAGGCAGCCGGAAGCCAGGATCTCGATGATCTCGTGGGCCGTGGCCACGTCAGCAACCCCCATCCCCCCGGCCTCTGGTGGGCCGGCGAGACCGTAGAACCCCGCCGCCGCGAGTCGATCGAGGCGTTCGACCGGCACGACCTCCGAGAGGTCGACCTCCAGCGCGCCCGGGGAAGAGCACCCCATCACTGATCTCGCGAGCAAGCGCGATCGGGTCCGTAGTCCTCCCGGCCACTAGGCCGGACGCGTTGTGGCCGGGGTGCGGGTCCGGCGCCGGCGTGGTCGAACGGGCGCATGTGCCGGGCGCTCCGGAAACTCGGGGACCGCGAGCGCTTCGGNNCGCTCCTGCGCAGTACAACGGAATCTGCGGCCCGGGAACGTTGGACACGACGAGATTCCAGGTCGGGCGCAGGCGTGGGTTGCTCGTCCAGGCGAATGTGAGCTGGGCGGCGCGCGTGAACAGCGCGGGTGGGATGAAGTTGTTGGCGTC
>PNBE01000053.1:2933-3249 GCA_003135895.1 Candidatus Dormiibacterota bacterium | reverse complement strand
ACGGAGGTTCCGAAGACAACCCGTAGGGGTCGCCGGTCGGGTTTGTAGAGGCGGGTCCGCGCGCGAACACGACGAATTCGACCCGCCCTCGATGACTTCCCGGCAACCAAAGCGTTCGGGCGTGGCTTGCGGGTGTGCCCTGACGACGACCTCGACTTGTTGTGCTAATGCGCCAGAAGGGGAGGACCAGAACGGGTCGGGGCCAGGGGGCGGCCCTTCAGTATTGCGTCGAAGCCGTACGCCTCGCACTCGACAGTTGCGGGATATCAAGCAGTGAGGTCAATGGACTCGGCGTCTGCTCATTTATGCTCCCACC
>PNBE01000053.1:0-2855 GCA_003135895.1 Candidatus Dormiibacterota bacterium | reverse complement strand
CGGTGGGCGCACCCAAGCGGTTGAGGGCACGTGGAGCGCTGATCGGCTGACGGTGCTCAAGTTCCCATCGTGGCAACTCGCTCTCGGTTCGTCCACTCGGTCGAGTACGCGAGCGCTCGTCAGGCGCTAGACGGCGCCGCATTCTTTGACATGGTCGTGGCCGAGAGCCTCCCGGAAGCGGACTCAGCTGAAGCAGTCGTCGGGGAATCCCTACATGCCGAAAGCTCGATGTGACACGCGCCCTTGTTTACCCGCACGGAGTCTTTCATCACCCTGCTAGGCGCGGTCAAGTTGGCAAGACTTAGTCAACCCGAGGGTGTGTTGACCGCGTCGCTGCAAGAGCCCTGGTTCGAACGTGTGCGGCCTCAGCGAGGGAGTGGCTCCTGCGCGCGTTGACCCTCAATCGGACGTAGTCCAACTCCCGTCGCTGGAGTCGAGTGGCCACCGACCTCGCGAGTCCCACGCGCTGAAGTCTTGAGATCGATCTCATATGGCCGCCCAGTACAACGGTATGCAGGTATTGCTCGAACTGGCGCTCGTTGTCGAATGTGACTAGGTCTGGCGCCAGATCGACTGAAATATCGGTGAATCCTGCCCCTTCTAATCGTCGACGGGTCTCGTCAGGTCCAGGAAAATTCCACACATCGGCCGGCATCTCGCTACCGAGCACATCCGCCAAGGCTGCTGTCACAGTTGCGATGTTGCCGTAGCCGCCAAATTCAGCAACGAATTGCCCCCCCGGACGAAGCGTATCCGCGATATGCCTGAAAACGGCGGAGTGATCGCGCAACCAGTGCAATGTTGCAACACTCACGACCGCATCGACCGGATCGTCAAGTGGCAAGGGACGACTCAGGTCAGCCTTGAGGACCTGCACGCGGTCGGCGTCGGAGCCCAGCCGAGCACGCAGAGCGGCGAGCATGCGCTGCGAGCCATCGATGGCGATGACGCGACCATTCGGGAGCATTGGGAGCAACCGAACTGTGTCGCGGCCAGTGCCACAGCCGAAGTCGACGACGTGCTCACTCCCCGTGAGTCTGAGTCGCGAGATTGTCAGTGCTGCCCATCTGGCGTGTGGCAAGGGTAAGCTGTCATACGTCTCTGCGTCCCAGTCGCGCGGTCGATGAGAGCTCCCATGGATAGCCATGGTCCTAGTGTCCTCGAAATGCATGCAGCGTTGGGCGCGCGTGTTTCGGGTGAGTGGAAGCTCGCTCTTGGTCCCGAGCGCATATCACCTGGGATGTCGGACCGCCGATAGCCGTAAGGGGACGCCGTCCTAGATCTCGGCTGAGGAGAGGAGGGACGTGACCGAGGTGCACGCCAGCATCCGTAAATGTATCCAGAGGTAGCCCCGGGCTAGGCGGAACGGGATCGAACTTTACTGTGCTTTCGCTCCGGATGACGACGAAAATCCAGGCCCAACGCAGACCCAACGCGCGTGCCTTCGCCTGCCTTGTCGTGCACTAAGCGCGTCGAATCTGAATACGGAGTGCCCGTCGGTGCCCCGCCCTGCACCCCGCTCGGACGGTCTGGAAATGCGGTTGGTGGGGTAACCCGCNNTCGAATCCCTCTCGCTCCGCGTTGACACCATTGCCCGCTCCCTCGATCGCTCGACATCGACGATCAGTCGAGAGGTCGCCAACAGCGGCGGCCGGGATGCTTATGGTGCCTGGCGAGCTCACCGACGTGCCCGTGTGTCCGCCCGTCGCCCGAAGCCCTGCAAACGTCGAACGAGAACGCCTGCTCCGCGCAGCAAGGTGAGGCAAGCAACGACTTGATCCACCGGTGCGTCACCGTAACCACCGCGGCCGCACTCACTATCACTCGCACTCGCCGTCGGCTACCGCCACCGGCGCTCAAGCACCGATCGGAGCTGTGCCTGCCGCCGCGGAGACCTCCATGTCAAGCGCCGCTCGGACCCGCTCGAACTCACGTTCGAGCGCATCCAACAAGTCGGAGGCCCTTGCGGCGTTTCCTTCTTTAGCGGCTGACTCAAGCGCCGCGCACATCTCGGCCATTGTTCTCGCCCCCACGTTTCCGCTGCTTCCCTTGATGCCATGTGCCACCGCGGCGACCTGTCCCATCTCGCCGGCGATGACCACGTTGCGCATCGTGGCGAGACCTTCGGCAGTGTTGGTGGCGAACTGCCCGACCAGGCTGCGAAGGAGATCGCCTCCGGTGCTGTCGCTCAGCTGACGCAGGTCGGCAATGACGGCTGGGTCGACCGCGCCACCGGCGCTCTGCTCGTTCGACGCCTGCGGTGTCAAGGGTTCGCCAGTCAGCCAGAATTCGAGCATGCGAGCAAGATCCGCCGACTTCACCGGCTTGGTCAGGTAGCCGTCCATCCCAGCCGACAAACAGCGCTCGTTATCGCCCTCCATCGCCGCCGCTGTCAGCGCGATGACTGGCAGGTGTCGGCCGTCACCCTCACGTCGACGGATCTCGGCAGTTGCCTCGAACCCGTCCATGATCGGCATCTGGCAATCCATGAGCAGCGCCGCGTACTGCTCGCGCATCGCGGCATCCACGGCGTCAGCTCCATTGGCCACGATGTCGACGCGGTAGCCCAAGTATTCCAGCATGCGCACGGTCACCGTCTGGTCGACGACATTATCCTCCGCCACCAGGACCAATGGTCCTGCTCCGGATCGCTTCGTCTCGCTCGGCCGCGGGGTCGGCGCGGCCGAGCGGGAGGTGCCGCCGGCCATGACGGTGACGATCGTGTCGTACAGGAGAGACTGGCGAAGGGGCTTACTGACGGTGGCGTCGATTCCCGCCGCGCGCGTGTTGGGATTGGTGTGGGTGCCGGCAGATGTCAGCAGGACCAACCGCGGCCGCGGGACGCGCCGATCCTC
>PNBE01000033.1:6312-8676 GCA_003135895.1 Candidatus Dormiibacterota bacterium | reverse complement strand
TGGAGGCGCGTGTTCATCTCGAGAAAGTAGAACTCACCGTCGCGATAGATGAATTCGACGGTTCCGGCGTTGACGTATCCGACTGCTTTCGCGGCGGTCACCGCGGCCTCTCCCATGCGCGCGCGTGTTGCCGCGTTGATGACCGGCGACGGAGCCTCCTCGACCATCTTCTGATGGCGGCGCTGGATGGAGCACTCGCGCTCGCCGAGGTGGATGACGTTGCCATGGGCATCGGCCAGCACCTGGATCTCGATGTGCCGAGGCTCCTCGAGGTACCGCTCGAGAAAGATGGTGTCGTTGCCGAATGCGCGTTGTGCGGTGCTCTTCGCCGTGTCGAACGACCCGCGAAGTTCGTCCTCGTCGCGGGCGACGCGCATGCCGATGCCGCCGCCACCCGCGCTCGCCTTGATGAGCACGGGGTATCCGATGCTCGCTGCGGCGTCGACGGTTTCCTCGATGTCCCCGAGTGCATCGGTGCCGGGGACGACCGGGACGCCAGAGCTGCGCATGCGCTCGCGGGCGGGCACCTTCTCACCCATCACGGCCATGGCGTCGGGCGGCGGTCCCACAAAGACGATGCCGTTGTCGGCGCACGCGCGCGCCAGCTGCTGGTTCTCGCTGAGAAAGCCATAGCCGGGATGAATCGCCTGCGCGCCGGTCGAGCGAGCCGCGTCGATGATGCGCTCGATCACGAGGTAGGACTGCGCCGCAGGAGCGGGGCCGATCTCGACTGCTTCATCGGCTAGCAGGACGAACGCGGCGGTGCGGTCGGCCTCACTGTGCACGGCGACGGTGCGAACGCCGAGGTCACGGCATCCACGGATGATCCGGAGCGCGATCTCGCCGCGATTCGCGATCAGCACCTTGTCGAACATGATGCGAGCCCTCAGTCCGTGCTCATGCGCCGATCTGGATGAGCGGCGCACGCGGGCTGACCACCGTGCCCTCGGTCACGTACACCTCGGTCACCGTACCCGCCCGCGTCGCGGTGATGTCGTTCTGCATCTTCATCGCCTCGAGCACGCACACAACGTCTCCGAGTGCGACGTGATCACCGACTTTCACGGTGACCTTGAGCAGCAACCCCTGCATCGGCGATACCACCGTCCCTTCGCGGACGGTCGGCGCAGCCGGTTTGGCCGGTTCGACGACTGCGGCTCCCCCGGGGTCGACACCACCGATGATGCGCACCGCATAGCTCTGCCCGTCGACCTCCACGGTCATCTCCCGGACGGGCAACGCCTGCGGCTCCTCGCCTTCCGGCTCACCGGCTGCAACGTCGACGTCCACAACCGGCTCCGCCGACCCTGCCGGGGTCGCGAGATCCGGCTCGTCCCCGAGCCGTTCGGCCACCGCGTCGCCGCGAACGAGGTTGAGGTATGCGTTCGGAAAGAGCGCATAGGTGACCATCGCGGCGGGATCCGGGTCGGCGTATCCCTCGCGGATCAGCTCGCGGCGTGTCGCCTCCATCACGGGCTCGAGGAGATCCGCCGGGCGGCAGGTGATCGGCTCCTCCCGGCCGTTGACGAGGCGCCGAACCTCGCGCTCGATCGGTTCGGGCGGCTCGCCGTAGAGGCCCAGGCAGTAATCCTTGATCTCCTGGCTGATGGTCGCGTAGCGATCGCCCTCGACCACGTTGTAGACCGCCTGCGTGGCCATGATCTCCGTGAGCGGCGTGATCAGCGGCGGATAGCCGAGCTCGGCTCGGACCTGGACGACATCGGCCTCCACCTCGGCAAGGCGCTCCAACGAGTTGCGCTCGCGCAATTCGGCCATGGCGTGCCCCATCGCCGACGGTGGGAGGAGCCCTCGCAGGGCCGAGGTGTCGAGCCGGGCAGCGAGTGGATCAATGACGTCGATGTAGTGCACCAACTCGTGTTCGAGCACCAGTGCGGCGGTGGCGATGCGCTCGAGATCCAGCCCGCAGTCAACCTCTGTCCCGGCAAATCCGGCGACCAGCGCTTCGGCCCCAGGCATCGACGCGCCGCCGGCCAGCGGGGAGAGCGCGCAGTCGGCGCGATAGGCTCCCGCGACGGCGGCGGCGTGACACGCCAGGGCGGCCATCCCTGTCTGCGCCGAGATCGACACGGCCACCGGCACTCCGGCTGCTTCGCGGATCACCTTGACCGCTCGCGCGGCGGCGGCGGCGCCAAGAACGCCGAGCGGATCGTGGAGGCAGATGGTCGGGTACCCGGCGTCAACCAGCCTGCGCGCGACGTCTCCAAGGCCGTCGAGACCGCGCCCGGGCACCTCGTTGTAGACGATGACCCCTTCCGCCTGCTTCCCGGTCGCGGCGATCGCGGTCGCGCACCGCTCGAGGTTGCGGACGTCATTCAGCGGGTCGTAGCAGCGGAAGATGTCGAC
>PNBE01000033.1:0-6292 GCA_003135895.1 Candidatus Dormiibacterota bacterium | reverse complement strand
AAACCGCAATGGTCGAGGGTCTCGGCGACCGGCAGAGCGTGGCGGAGGCGCAGCCTGCTGACCATCAGCGACTGCTGCCCATGGCGGAGCGACGTCTCCACCAACTCGAGGCGGGGCACAGCGGGCCATTCTAGAGGTACGCCCGTGGCGCCCTCTTACTCGAAGACGAAACCCTCGGGCAGTTGCACCTTGGAGCGCATCCGAACCCGCTCCTCCTTGATGCGGGCGGCCACCTCGGGGTCGAAGAGCCCGATGATCTCGGCGGCAAGGTGGCCGGCGTTTCGGGCACCCATCGGGCCGACGGCGACCGTCGCCACCGGGATGCCGGGAGGCATCTGCACGATGGAGAGCAGTGAGTCGAACCCCGCGAGCGGCGTTGCGGCAAGGGGCACGCCGATCACCGGCAGCGTGGTGAGCGAGGCGAGCACGCCGGGAAGATGCGCTGCCGCGCCGGCGCCGGCGATGAGCACGCTGAGCCCACGCTCCGGTGCGGCCAGTGCGTACGCGCGCACCACGTCGCCGGCTCGGTGCGCCGACATGACCCCGATCTCCCACCCGATCCCGTAACTGTCGAGCACCTCACCGCAGGTGTTCATCACCGGCAGATCGGACTCGCTGCCGACCACGATCCCGACGCGGACGGCTGCGGTCACGAGGGCACACCGGCGGTCACCGGTCGCCCGATGTCGGTGCGGGCCTGCATGCCGTCAAAGTGCACGCGCGCAAGATTGCCATACGCGCGAGCCCGCGCGGCCTGGACATCAGGCGCGATCGCAGTGACGCAGAGCACGCGACCGCCGGCCGTCCGCAGCGTGCCGTCGGGGTCCCGCGCGGTTCCAGCGTGAAAGCAGAAGACATCGTCGTCGAGCGATTCGATCCCGGTGATCACATCGCCCCGGCGCACGTCGCCGGGGTAGCCGGCGGCAGCCGCAACCACGCCGACCGCGGCACCATGGACCGCAGGCGCGATGCCGGCTGCGACCTCGCCCCGGGCGCATGCGGTGAGCACGTCGAGGAGCGGTTCGTCGAGCAGCGGCAACACCACCTGCGTCTCCGGGTCGCCGAAACGAGCATTGAACTCGAGCACTCGCACGCCGTCGGTGGTGAGCATCAAACCCGCATACAGACAGCCGACGAATGGATGCCCCTGCTCACGGAGCGCTGCAATGCACGGGTCGAGCACGGCGCGTGTCATCTCCTCGACGAAGCCGTTCGAGGCAGCATCGGGAGGGGGAGCGATCGCACCCATACCGCCCGTGTTGGCGCCGCGATCGCCGTCGAAGATACGCTTGTAGTCGCGCGCCGGGACCAGCGTGCGCACGTTGCGTCCATCGCTGAGTCCGAACACGCTCACCTCCACGCCGCTGAGCAATTCCTCGACAACCACCTGCCGCCCGGCGTCACCAAAACGCACCTCACCGAAACAGTCGTCGAGCATTCGCTCCGCCTCCTCGACGCCGGCGCAGACCACCACGCCCTTGCCGAGTGCGAGCCCGTCGGCCTTGACCACGCAGAGTCCGCCGAGGTCCGCGATGAATGCGCTCAGGCGCTGGCGATCCGTGGCTTCACCCGCAGCCCAGCGCGCTGTCGGTATTCCCGCCGCGTCCATCACCTGCTTGGCGAACGTCTTGGAAGACTCGATGCGCGCCGCGGCCGCCGTCGGCCCGAAGACGGGGATGTCCCGCGCGTTGCAAGCGTCGGCAACGCCGGCCGCCGCCGCGGCGTCGGGCCCGATGATGACCAGGTCGACCGTACGTTCGGCCGCGAGGCGCGCGACCGCCGCGGCATCGGTCACGTTGACGGCGACGTTCTCGGCGATGTCAGCGGTGCCACTGTTGCCCGGCGCGACGATGATCGCCACATCGGGCGCATCGCGCAGGCACGCCCAGGCCAGCGCGTGCTCGCGTCCCCCGGATCCGACGATGAGGACTCGCCCTACTCCCATTCGATCGTCGAGGGCGGTTTGCTGGATATGTCGTAGACCACGCGGTTGATGCCCGGCACCTCGTTGACGATGCGCCGGCTGATCAGTCCGAGCACGTCGTACGGGACTCGGGACCAGTCCGCGGTCATGCCGTCCTCGCTCTCGACGATCCGGACCGCGACGACGTTTCCGTAGGTCCGGTAGTCGCCCATGACACCCACAGATGAGATCGGGGTGAGGATGGCGAACGACTGCCAGACCTTGCGATAGAGGCCACTGCGCTTGATCTCGTCGATGACGACCCAGTCGGCCGCGCGCAGGGTTTCGAGGCGCTCCCGGGTCACCGCGCCGATGATCCGAATCGCAAGCCCCGGACCCGGGAACGGCTGGCGGAAGACCATGTCCTCCGGAAGCCCGAGCGCGAGTCCGACGTTGCGCACCTCGTCCTTGAACAGGTACCGCAGCGGCTCGACCAGCTCGAAGCGGAGGTTCTCGGGCAGCCCACCGACGTTGTGGTGGGTCTTGATCTTGTTCGCGTTGTGGGTGTCATGCGAGGTCGACTCGATGACGTCCGGGTAGAGCGTCCCCTGGGCGAGGAAGTCGATGTTGCCGAGGCGAGTCGCCTGTTCCTCGAACACCCGGATGAAGGTCGCCCCGATGCGCCGCCGCTTCTCCTCGGGGTCGATGACCCCGGCGAGCGCATCGAGGAACTGATCGGCTGCGTCTGCCTGGACGAGGTGGATATGTCGTTGGGTGCGCATCACGTCGACGACGCGGTCACCCTCACCGCGACGCAGCAGGCCGTTGTCGACGAAGACGCAGGTCAGCTGGTCACCGACGGCGCGGTGCACCAGCGTCGCGGCGACCGCCGAATCAACGCCACCACTGAGCGCGCAGATGACCTTGCCGTCGCCGATCTGGTGGCGCAGCGCCTTGACGGTCATGTCGATGAACGACTCCGCCTGCCAGGTGCCCGCGCACCCGCAGACATCGATGAGGAAATTGCGCAGGATGTCGCGCCCCAGCGGGGTATGCGCGACCTCCGGGTGGAACTGAATGCCGTAGCGACGCCCAGGACCGACGAAGGCGGCGCACGAGGAGTTCAGCGAATGCGCGATCGGCCGGAATCCCGGGGGCGGCTGGGTGACCACGTCGCCGTGCGACATCCAGACCGACAGCTCGGAAGGAAGCTTCGCGAACAGCCCCGCAGGCTCGTCGACGGTTACCGACGCGTGTCCGTACTCGCGCCGCTCCGCCGGTGCGACCGCTCCGCCGAGGTTCACCGCGAGCAACTGCATGCCGTAGCAGATGCCGAGGATGGGGATGTCCAGGTCGTAGAGCGCGGGGTCCGGGTGCGGGGCACCCGGCTCGAACACCGACGCCGGCCCACCGCTGAAGATGAGGCCGCGAGGGTCCCGCCTGCGGATCTCCTCGGCGCTGATCGTGCCGGGGACGAGCTCGCAGTACACCTTGGCCTCGCGCACGCGACGCGCGATCAACTGGCTGTACTGGCTCCCGAAGTCGAGGACGAGGATCGTGTCCTGGGCGACCTGCGCAGGGGTGCGCGCCACGGCACCTGCGTCGGTCGCGACAGTCATCACCGGCCTCTCACCGCCCCCTCAGACCCCCATCCCGACACGCTGCTCGCGCTGCTGCACCTTGCCCTCGGTCTTGATCGACGGGGCGATGACCATCTCGGTCTCCTGGAACTCGGCGATCGTCCGCGCACCGCACACCCCCATCGCCGCTTTCAGCGCCCCGACGAGGTTCATGCTGCCGTCGTCGACGTGCGCCGGTCCGAAGAGGATCTCCCGCAGCGTGCCTTTGATACCCGTCCGGATGCGCGTACCGCGGGGAAGATTTGGATCGGGCGTCGCCATGCCCCAATGGTTGCCATGCCCGGCGGCTTCGGCTGCCGATGCGAAGATCGAGCCGATCATCACGGCGTCGGCTCCGCTGGCGAACGCTTTCGCGACGTCGCCTCCGAGACGCATTCCGCCGTCGGTGATGATTGCGACTCGCTCGCCACTCCGCCGGAAGTGGTCGTCACGAGCGGCCGCGCAGTCACTGGTGGCGGTCACCTGAGGCACGCCGACACCGAGCACCGCGCGAGTCGTGCAGGCGGCTCCGGGACCGACACCGACGAGCAACCCCTTGATACCGGTGTCCATCAGCTCGAGCGCTGTCGCATAGTCGACGCAGTTGCCGGCGACCACCGGAATGTCGACGGAATGGGTCAGCTCGGAGAAGGAGAGGTGCTTGTACGACTTGCTGACGTGGCGGGCGGTGAGCACGGTTCCCTGCACCACCAGCATGTGCGCTCCAGCTTCCTGAACGATCGGGGCGCGGCGTTCGGCGTGCGCGGGCACCGTCGAGACGGCGCATGCCACGCCGGCGCGGGTGATCTCCTCGATGCGCTGGCCGATCAGGCCGTCCTGGACGGGGGCCGTGTAGATCTTCTGCAGGAGGGTGTTGATCTGGTCGACCGGGGACTCCGCGATGGCAGCCAGCACCTCGGCCGGATCCTCGTAGCGCGTCTGTACACCGTCGAGGTTCAGGACCGCGAGTCCGCCGAGGCGTCCCATCTCCGCCGCGAAGCGGGTGTCGACCACGCCGTCCATGGCGGCCGCGAGGAAGGGGATCTCCAATGTGGTCCCGTTGACCGCGAACGAGACGTCGATTTCCGCCGGGTTCACCGTCACACGACCGGGGACCAGGGCAACCTCGTCGAACCCGTATGCCCGCCGGGCCCGTTTGCCTCTGCCCAACTCGAACTCCATCTGGAGATTCTACAGGAGTGACCTGGGAGTCCGGCCCTGGGATCGCACCATCTTGTGGATGTTGAGTAAGGCAGCCACCACATCTGGTGGTACCACCCTGCCCTGTCCGGCAGACTGCCCGTGCCGATCGCTCAGGGGTAGATCCCTCGAACCCTGGTTGCCTCGGCGACCTTGGTCACGGCGATGCGGAAAGCGGCGTCGCGCAGCGTGATCCCGTGCGTCTGTGCCTCACCGCGGACCTGTTGATAGCTCCGTGTCATGACCTCGCGGAGGCGGGAGTTCACCTCGCCCGAGCCCCAGAAGTACGCCTGGATGTCCTGCACCCATTCGAAGTACGACACGACCACCCCGCCGGCATTGGCGAGGATGTCGGGAAGGATGAGCACGCCGCGTGCATTGAGCGACGCGTCGGCCTCGATGGTGAGCGGTGCGTTCGCGCCCTCTGCAATGACCTTCGCCTGGACGCGGTCGGCGTTGCGTTCGCTGATCTGCGCCTCGAGAGCGGCAGGGACGAGCACGTCGACATCGAGCGTCAGCACCTCGTCACGCGCGATCTGTTCGGCGCCGCCGTAATCGACAAAGTGTCCGCCCTCCTCCTTGAGGTGGCGCAGCGCGGTCAAATCGAGTCCATCAGCGCGATAGAGACCGCAGGTGCTGTCGGAGACCGCCACGACGTTCATTCCCTCGCCTGAGAGCAGCTCCGCGCAGACGCCGCCGACCTTGCCGAATCCCTGGATTGCAACCCGTGCGCCGGACGGATCCATTCCCGCGTCGCGCATGGCGAGCACGGTGACGAAGGTCACACCGCGGCCGGGTCCGGTAAATCGACCCTCCGAGCCACCGATCGACTGCGGCTTCCCGGTCACCGACGCAGGCACCGAAAACCCGGCGTGCATCGACAGCGTGTCCATGATCCATGCCATCACCTGCGGCCCGGTGCCGAGATCCGGCGCCGGAATGTCGCGATCCGGACCGACGATGAGTGAGATCTCCGTGGTGAACCGTCTCGTCAGCCGCTCCAGTTCGGTGAGGCTGAGCTCGTGCGGGTCGCACACCACGCCGCCTTTTGCGCCACCGAACGGGACATCGGCGACCGCCGTTTTCCAGGTCATGTACATCGCCAGGGCCCGCGCATCGTCGAGCGTCATCGACGGGTCGAAGCGCAGTCCCCCTTTGGCAGGTCCGCGAGCGATGTTGTGCTGTACGCGAAATCCGGTGAAGACTCGGAAGGAGCCGTCGTCCATCTCCACCGGGAAATGCACCACAAGCTCGCGTTTGACCTCGCGCAGCATCGCCCGCAGGGAATCATCGAGCCCGATGGCATCGGCGGTGGCGTCGAACTGCCGCTGAGCAATGCTCAGGGCGGAGCGCTCATTGGTCCCGGACATGCGCAGGCCGCACTATACGCAACTGGCCGGTGGTTTAGGGTCGGTCTGGACGCCCGGATTAGGACTCCAGACACCGCGTGTAGTTGCCTGCCCTGGCAGCAACCCGATGCACAATCATTGACAATCGCGATCACAACCAGCATGCTATGCGCGAACGATCGGAGGTTTTGGACACCTCCTGTCACAAACAACAAGGAGGC
>PNBE01000018.1 GCA_003135895.1 Candidatus Dormiibacterota bacterium | reverse complement strand
TCCACGAAAACGGGTCAACTTCAGCACGCCGGGCGAGTGCAGAGCGGCAGTTATGGGGTCGTCGGTCAGCGGTCGCAGACCATCCAGACCACCTCCCCACCGACGTCCGTTGTGCAGTGGTCGCGGCGGAAGCCCAGCTTCTCCGCCACCCGAAGGGACGGTGCGTTCCAGGACCCAATGGTCGCCCAGATTCGACGCCGGCCTGTATCGAATGCGGCGTCGAGCAGCGCTCGAGCGGCTTCGGTCGCGTACCGGTGCCCATGCGCCCGAGGCAGCAGCTCATACGCAAGCTCAGGCTCATCAAGCGAGCCACGCCCAACGACGATTGCGGTGTATCCCAAAGCTTCGCCATCGGGCCGCTTGCGGAGCACCAGCGCCCCGATGCCCGTGGTCTCGATCGTCTTCGTCATGACGTCGATCCGCTCGAGCACGTCCGCAACAGTGAACGAGCCCGTTCCCCGAGCGTTCAACAACTCGGTGAACCACTCCGCGTCGCTCGGTTCCGCCGGTGTCAAGATGAGCCGCTCGGTCTCGATTCGCAAAGGCATCGGCGAGAACGTCATAGGTCGCTGCGAGGCGTCGCACCCGGGGCTTGATCCACACGCCCAGATTGCCCGATCACGCGCCCTTCGGCGAGTGCCGATCGGCAGATATGGCGCGGCGACCTGTGGCCGTAGAATCTGTCGATGGCGAAGCGCAGCCGCTGGAATGCACAACGCGATGACGCAGAGCAACAGACTGCGCGGCCGGGCTCAAGACCTCGCGGTTGTGACGAAGAACAGACACCCGGAGTCGGTTGATCCGCACCATCTCTCCGGACGGCCTGAGCGGAACGATCCAGCTTCTGCCGGAGCGACCTTCCTCCTAGTCGCGCAGATGGCTATTCGGCGAACGCCATAGCTTCTGCGGCGCGTGCCGATCGGCAGATATGCGCTTGCTCGAAACGCGAAGAGGGCAGCCTCCAGGCGTGGTTAGCCTCCCTGCGTCCGAGGAGGTGCCGCTATGAGAAACGAAGACCAAAAATCCTCGAAGCCGATGAGTAAGCGCGGCGCCCCCAGGATGTTCGTGATGGTTGGTCTTCCCGCAGCGGGCAAGACGAGCCGGGCACATGAGCTTGCATCAGCATGGAGCGCTCTACGGCTGACCCCCGACGAGTGGATGATCCCACTCTTCGGACAGGAGCAGCCCGAGGGCAAGCGCAACGTCCTGGAGGGTCGCTTGATCTCGCTCGCGCTGTGCGCGCTGCGGATTGGGGTCAACGTCGTGCTCGACTTCGGCGTGTGGGGCAAGGACGAGCGTTCGGCGCTGCGAGCGTTGGCAGCGTCGGTCGGAGCAACCAGCAAGCTGGTTTACCTGCAAGTGGACGAGGAGGAGCAGTGGCGCCGGGTTCAGGCTCGCCCCCTGACCGACGCGGCAACTACTTTCCAGATGACCAAGGCGGACCTCGAACGGTGGCGGCGCAGCTTTCAGCCGCCGGACGCGACGGAGCTTGAGACAGCGAACATCGACCCTCCACCGGCGGGCTTCGACTCTTGGGAAGCCTGGGTGGCTCAGTGGTGGCCAACGTCCCTCCCCGGCTACGGATCCGGCCGACGCGTGCTCGAATGACCGCCGCGAACCTGGTTTCCACTTACGGCTGCAAGCCGCACAGATTGCTCGCTCTGGGACGCCTATGCGAGGACGAACCGGCGCACCCGAGCGCTCGGCAATGTACCCAGAGCGCGTGAGCCGAGCGGGCAGAGAAGGCAGATCTGTACTCGCGATTCGTACTGTGAGTTCTCCGGTTGTTCGCGGTCGCGACCCGTCTCAACGGCGGTCATGAGGCTAGATCGCAGGAGTTTCCGCCGGAAGCTTCTCGTTAAGGCCGGGGGGTGTAATTGGTCGATAGGCAGTGCATGTTGTGTTCTGGTGGGGTCGGATGGCGGATTGTCCGGCCTCGAAGACGCGAAGGCGACTACCGCGGATGCTGAACGGCGCCGATCTGACCGCGGCGGCGGGCGAGGCGATCGACCCGATGCGCTTGATGCAGCGGGTCACCGATCGGACCTTGGAGCTGATTGCTGCCGCCAACGGGGTGATGATCGGACTGGCGGATGATCACGGCGTCACCTATGTGTGCGGTGCGGGCCATCAGATCTCCCATCTCGGCACCAGAGTTGAGCTCGACTCGAGCCTGAGCGGGCTCGCGGTCCGGACCGGCGAGATACAGCGGTCCGATGACACCGAAGCTGATCCTCGCGTGGACGCGGCTGCGTGTCGACAACTTTCAGTTGCGTCGTTGGTGTGTATTCCCTTGTCCCGGTTAAACCAGACGCTCGGAGTCCTCGCGGTCAACGCCACGCAGGCGAACGCGTTCACCGATGACGACGTTGCCATCCTGACCCAGTTAGCTGACTTCGTGAGCGTCGCCATCGGCTCGGCATGTGACCTGTCGCGGGTGAGCACCCAGCTCCTCGAATTGAACCAACCGTCCGACATGTCGTCGGCGAACGCGTCAGCTGGCAGCGCGAGCCGATACATCGCAAGTGTCCTCAGTCCGGACACTGTCACCCGCATTGATTCGCGTCAGCGCATCCAACGGGTGCTCGACGATCCCGCAGTCCTCTCTATGGTGTTCCAGCCGATTGTCGACCTGGTCACCGACGAGGTCGCGGCGGTCGAGGCACTGGCCCGCTTCGATGTTTCGCCGTATCGCTCGCCAGACCTGTGGTTCAACGAAGCCCACCAAATTGATCTTGGCGTCGAACTTGAACTGCTCGCCATCAGGCGCGCTCTGGCGCAGCTACCGATGCTGCCCCATAACGTCGACCTCACGATCAACGCCGGACCCCAAGCAGTCCTGTGTCCGCAGTTCCTCGGCATGTTCGTCGATGTCCCCCCGCGACGCGTCATTCTTGAGCTCACCGAGCACGCCCTCGTCGACGACTACCCCCAGCTCATCGCCGTACTACGCGCGCTGCGGCGAAAGGGAACACGCATCTCGATTGATGACACCGGCTCCGGCTATTCGAGCCTCGCCCACATCCTCAAACTGGCGCCCGACTTCATCAAGCTCGACCGCGAACTCGTCAGCGGCATCGATCTCGACCCGGTGCGCCGTGCACTCGCCGCCGCCCTCGTGACGTTCGCAGCCGACACCGGCGCGCAAATCATCGCCGAGGGAGTCGAAACCGAACACGAGCTCGCGGTCGTCCGTCGCCTCGGCATCCGCTACGCCCAGGGCTACCACCTCGCTCACCCTGCCACCATCGACGGCCTCGCCGACACTTCCCGGCGACGCCCTACGTCACCGCGCGTATTACACAACATCTCCTAACCACGACGGGAAACGCGCATAGCAGGGCGCCGGCACCGCTCTCCAGTCCAGCGGCGTGTGGGCCAGTGATGGCGAGCCCCTAGCGACGACGTCCCGCACCACCCGAGCGTGCGGCAATGTACCCAGAACCGCCGAGCAGATCGGTTATGCGCTGCAGTGGGAGCTAGAGCTGGCTAGCGCCTATACCCGAGACCACCCGCGGACTCGACAGCCCAGACTCGCTCACCGAACCCGGCCGCCCAACCAAGCAACTGCTCAAGCTGACGCGGAGCGGAACGGACCAGAACCCGATCGAGTTGTTGTTCGTTCGCGTCGATCGCAACCGCGGTGTGCGCTCCCTTGTGTGGATCGATACCGATCACCACCCCCCTCATCGCCTCCCTCGAAACGCTCCTACGTGAGAGCCAAGGTGGGCACTCCTGATTCCGGAGGATCGTGCTCGCGCACCTGTTTCGAGCCACACCCCAACGATCCCGGGAGGCAGGAACCTCGAAAGAACACCAGTCGGATCGCTCCGACCGCAGGCAGATAGCGAACCACACCCACCGGGACCACCAACGCTACAAAAATCGCAACGCCGGCACCAACAACTCAATCAGGCAGATATGGCGCGGGACTCTCGGCACGACAGCGGCCTGCCGTGTTCCTAGCATCGGCGCTATGACTTCAGCTACCGAGTCGCGGAAATGAACGACGATGCGGCCGCGTTCGTCGGCCTGCATCACGTGCGGTTGCCCGTGTCGGATGTCATGCGCAGCCGGGACTGGTACATCGACGTGCTGGGCTTCGAGCCTTGCCTCTCCGTCGAAAGTGAAGATCGCGTTGTCCGTGTCGTCGTCGACCATCCCAGCGGACTCGCTCTCGGTTTGCACTACGAGCCCGCGCTCGCACAGGCGCTCCGCGGGTTCTGTTCGATCGCGCTTAGCGTCGGAACTGATGAAGATCTCACTCGCTGGTGCACGCGTCTCGACACGCTCGGAGTCGGCCACTCCGCACCGACTCAGGGACACCTCGGCTGGTACGTGGAGGTCCCCGACCCCGACGGCCTGGTGATCGAACTCCACACCACCGGCCAGCCCAGCGCAGACGAAGCGTAACTGCCGACAGCATCTGGTACACCCCAGCGTCAGGCAATGTACCCAGAGCGAGTGTCCAACGGCCCGAGCAGGATCCGCCGTCCTGTGGTCAGCGGTCGGCGGTTGAGGACCGGCCGATACGTGCCGATAGAGCTGAGAACCTCACCAGCGAGAGTGCCGCATGCCTCTGCACGCGATCATTGCCATATCCGGCCATCGCAGCCCGTCTCTCTTTCGGCACGCCAGTCCAGTCGTAACCATCGCGATCCTTGTCGCCTGCGTGGCAGCCGTAGTCGTCGCCAAGCGGAGATGGCGCCGCCAATACGAAGACTGGCGCCAGAGCGAGGGGGCTTCGAATGGCGACTCGGGCGCAACCTCCCAGGGCCCGAGATACAGCGGCACGGCCGGCGCGAGACCCAACTCCCCCGTGTTCGCGGCGTTCGCACTGCTCTGGGTGGG
The DNA here is from genome assembly GCA_003135895.1 of Candidatus Dormiibacterota bacterium. Lineage (GTDB taxonomy): Bacteria > Chloroflexota > Dormibacteria > Aeolococcales > Aeolococcaceae > Palsa-851. The sequence goes on along the minus strand of PNBE01000018.1, from coordinate 1,135 downwards.
CGGCTCCGCGCTCATCACAATCACCCACCGCGCGTCGCCCAGCCTTCTCGTTTCCATGCTCCCGATTGCGGTATGCGGCTACTTTTCGTTCAGATATTTGCAATCACAGTGGCGGCGTTCTAGAAGCGGCTGAACCCGCTGAGCCTGAGACGCTTACGCAGGGCCACAGGGACAACGAGCCGCCTCACCCGAGCGTCAGGCAATGTACCCAGAGGCACCGCGGATCGAATGCCAGATGTGTACGCGCCATCAAGCCCGAGCTGAGGCCTGCTGAACCACCACTTGAGGTCCCCCGACGAGACGCGAGCCTTGCTGAGGATGGCACCGTCTCACCCTTAGGTCCGCGTTGTGCCTGAGCGGCGGCATTGTCGCGAGGTCGACCTTTCCGCCGTTGCCGCGGGTCAGAATGAGCTCACCGCGGCCGTCCGGTCGCTCAAACGGGGGACTCCCATGGGGAAGCGAAGCTCGACATTGACGGGATTGACGTGCGCGGTTGCGCTGGTGCTCGCGGGCTGCGGAGGCGGTGGGAGCAGCGCGTCGTCGTTTTGCAACGGGGCCAAGGGCCTGGAGAGTAAGTACGGCGCACATTTCGACGTCACGAAAGCCCCCAACGTGAACCAGGCGGCTGCCGACTTCAAGAAGCTCGCTGGCAGTTCGCCGAGCGAGATCAAGGCCGACATGCAGACGATGTCCGACGCCTTCGCCAAGATTGTGAAAAAGGATTACTCGTCGCTGCAGGCCGATTCGGCAAAGATCCAGGCGGCGAGCACCCACCTCACGACATACCTGAAGGGCAAGTGCGGTATCTCCACGACATCGTCGACATAACGGGGGGCCGATTGCCGCCGATGGACCACGGCCGCCCGACGACGAGACCGTAAACCGCAGACGTCATTCCAGACCCGCCCGGGCGCGTATTCCCGACAACGACGTCTTGAACCGTCTCGTGCCATTCCTCGACAACAACGTCAACACTCCTGCCCAGGCGAATCTTGCGCGAACGCGCTCAGATTGCCCAATCCCGGACCGTTACGTGCCCGCCGGACGGGACGAGCCGCCACACCCGAGCGTGCGGCAATGTACCCAGAGCAACTACGCACCGATGGCGAGCAGATCGGCAGATCTGGCGGCTAGA
>PNBE01000064.1 GCA_003135895.1 Candidatus Dormiibacterota bacterium | reverse complement strand
GTCATCAACCTCATCCTGATCCGTGTGCCGGCGTTCGCCCAGCTGGCGCGCGCGTACGAGATCCCCTCCTCACTGGACCCGCGCTACCTGGGGTGCACGGTCCAGGGAATGCGGGCCAGCTGCCTCGACCGGCAGCCGCCCCTAAACCCCAGTCGAACAGAGACGATCGTGAGCTCGGTCGGCACCTACCAGCCCTTCATCTTCGTCCCAGCCGGCCTGGTGATGCGGCTCGCCACGTCGACAGCGGCTGCCCTGCTGCTCGGCCGTCTCGCGTTCACATTGCTCGCCGCGCTGCTGCTGCTCGGAGCGCTCCTGGTTGCCCTTCGTGCACGGCCGGGACCCGTGCCGGTAGCCTCGATCGCTCTGTGCGTGGCCCCGACGTCGGTGCTGGTCATGTCCGCAATCAGCACCAGCGGCGCCGAGTCGGCGGCCGGCATCGCCTGGTGGGTCGCGCTCCTGGCGGCGACCGAGCCTAAAGCACCGCGCGCGGCGTGGTGGCTGGCGCTCTTCGCGGGGCTGGTCGGTGCGGTGGCGCGGACCACGGGGCCAGTGTGGATGCTGCTGATCGCCGGCGTGGTCCTCGTTTTCCGAGGCGGACCGGCGTGCTGGCGAGCGTTCCGAGCCGGCGGCCGGCTGGCGATCGCCACGGTCGCCGTCTGCGTCGTCGCGGGGGTGGTGACCCTCACCTGGCAGCTGGCCGTGCAGCCCGCCTCGCTGGAATCGCCTGTCGCGACGCTCGGGAGAGCATCTCCGTCGATGATCAGCGTCATCCTCGAACGTGCCGTCGGGACCTTTGGCTGGGGCGAAGCCGCGCCGCCGGTGATCCTGACGCAGGTGTGGGCGCTCATGGTCGCCGCGCTCGTGGTTCTGGGCGTGGCGTCGGCGGTGACTCGACGGGCAGGTCGCGAGATCGCTGCGCTGGTCCTGTGCTGCGTGGTTGATATCGCCGTCATTGCGGGCTTCCTCGCCTTCGGCAGCCATGCCGGGCTTACCCAGGGACGGTGGTTCATCGCGCCGCTCGCCGGCATCCCCATCCTCGCGGGGTGGATGGCCGGGTCACACCCCGTGACCGCCCGCTTCGCGCGAACCTCGGGGTTTGTCGCCGGCGTGATCGTAGGAGGCGTGGCTGCGTGCCTCGCCGTCTTCTGGTGGCTCAATGAATACCGCTACGCCGTCGATGGCGGCTCGTTGTTCTTCCTCGGACACAGCCTCTGGCAGCCGCCTTGGGGGTGGGCACCGTGGCTCGCTTGTGGCGTCATCGGGTTGCTCGCCCTGGTGGTGTCCGGTCTCCCAGCAAGGGCGGCCGCTCAAGCCGCGCCCCTCAGCGCCCTGGGCTGATCGCCTCGTCGCGAGGAAGGGCAGCGACAGCGGCCTCGGCAAGTCGGTGAGCGACGCCGAGGGCACGGTCGGCGTGGGGGAGGTGGTCGCGGTCAACCCTGGCGACAGCCGCGATGCCGTCCCGAGCCCCGACCAGCGCCCCGGCGAGGCTGGCCGCCACAGCGGTGCCAGAAGCTGCCGCCGCGAGCACGTCGTCGAACGGGTTCGGGGTGGCGAGGGCGCAGATCGCGCGCTGGAGGGTGAGGCCCGGGTCGGGGTCGGAGACGTCCAACGGAGGTCCGGCCTCGATCACCCGGAGGCGATCGAGGAGCGCCATCGGGGCATCCTCGAGCAGCGACTGACGAACCCTGACGAGCGACGTCTCGAGGTCGAAACGAAGCAGGTCGGCGATCAGCAGTGCCGCCGCCACGGCGGTGACGGCGGTGCCCTCATCGGCTCCGGCCATGCTGACGCACCGGTAGGCATCCCGGCGCAACCTCGGACGATCCAGCGGGCTCAGGAGCCCGAACGGCAGCGCGCGGAGGAGTAGGCCGGCGGCGCCGGCACGCGACGAGCGCTCGAGGCCGCGCTGGCGCAGATCGGCATCGTCGAAGCCGCCGCAGGCCGCCGCCGACTCGGCGACACCGACCAGGTCGGCCGTCCCCGCCGCGGTCCCGGCGGCATGCTCACCCGCGAGCGCGCCGATGAAGCTGGCGTCGATCCGGCCGGGGAGGTCTTCGATGAGCGTCACCTGCAGAACGCTATCCTTTCCCACGATGCCGACGTCGGAACGTGCTGTTGCCGTCGTCCGCGCTATCGCCACCAGCGGCGCGCTGCGCGCGGCCCCCGGGCTCCTCAATCAGAGCCGCTGGCGCGGGGCGCGACCGGCCGCCGTCCGCATCGAGCGCAGCCGCGTGCACGCCGACGGCGAGGTGGTGGCGGAGCAGACTGCTCTGACCATGTGGTTCGGGGAGGGCCCCGGACTGTCCGGGATCTCAGTCCGCGGCCGGGCAACGCGGGTTGCCGCGAGGACGCTGGCCGGGGTCGCCGCTGCCGTGGCGATCGGCGCTGCGAGCGCCTACGTGGCGCGCCAGGAAGCGAGCCGTCTGGGCAGCGGGTCCCGCCTGCTACTCGGCGAGCCAGGGCAGAATCACCGGCGCTGAGGTCCGCGACCGCCGGGAGACCGGGCGAAGCCGTTCCCCGTCGGTGCTCAGCACCTCGCGCGAGCAGGGATTCATCGCGTCGCGCCACTCCTTGAGCACGCGGCGCTGAAATCGATCCGCGGAAGGCAGCGACGCGGGGAGCGCGAGCACAGCCCCCCGATCGGGAACGCCCAGCAGCACTTCGCCTCCTGAGCGCTCGGCGAATGCGGCGAGCACCCGCGGCGCCAGCAACAGGCTGCCCTGGAACAGCGAATCCGACGCGACCCGCCAGCCGTCGGCGGGGATGCGGTCGGTCCGTGCGATGCGCGCGACCAGCGGCTCGAAGCGCTCCGCGGTGTTGACGGTCGCCACGCCCTGCACGTCGTCGTCACTCAGCCCCAGCGACGTCCATTCGTCGCGGGGCACGCCGCGCATGATCAGGCCCGGCAGCTCCTCGGCAACAAACGCCGTCATGTCGGCGCCGAGTGGGGCGCGCAGCAGGTCGCCGACGCGACCGTGGCTGGCCAGGAAACGGTCATTGCGTACGCACCAGAGCAGCCGCGACGTTGACAGTGCGATCGCCGGCTGCGGCGTCAGCTGGTGCTCGATGGAAGCGACGTACTCACCGATCAGTGCCGGGACCTTGTCGGCCTGGCGCTCGCATGCGTGGTAGAGCGGTGCGAGCGGGAGCATCAGGTCGAGACCCGAGCCGGTGACGTGCAACGCGAAACGCGCCGCGTCCACCTCGACACTGGCGCCGCGATATCGCGAGACCAGTTGCAAGCGGATCCGCTCCGCGAATGCCCCCCTTTCCATCTGCTATTGCGTGGCGGCGGCGAGGCGGGATCGCATCGTCGCAATTCGGGATTCGTCACCGCGACGCGTGAGCGTGTCGACCGGCGCCCGTCCCCACAAATAGAGGAAGACCTCAGCGGGATCTCCGGTCAGCACCGCATCGGGTGACGTTCGCCGGCCCGGACTGACCACTGTGCGTGCATCCTCGAGTCGCACCGACCACGCAGCGTCGTTGGTGAGCACCTCAACGGTCCCGCTGCCGGGGACAGCGGCCGCGGCATCATCGTCGCCGGCCAGCATGATCATCAACGCCTCATCAATGCCGTCGACCGCAAGCTGCGCATCGATGGCACTCGGTGGACCGAACTGCGCCTCGACATCGATACGATGCACCACCGTTTCCAGCGCCATGCGCCGGTACCAGAATCCGACTGTCTGGTCGGCGTCCCACCACGACCACGCGTGGTCTGAGGGCGCGTGCGCGGCTAGCTCCGCAAGCAGCTTCGCGTGCTCATCGGCGAACCATTCGACGGTGTCCTTGCCGAAGGGCTCGTCGGTGACCCACTCTCCCGCCTCGGGTCTGCGTCCGAGGCGCATCGCCATCACCTTGTGGTCGTACACGGTCGCCAGGTGCGCAACCACCTCACGCACATCCCACGGCGAGCAGATCGGCACCGGCCGATCCAGCCCTCGCGGCGCCGTCGCAGCGATCAGGTCGCCGTCGGCGCGAATGTGATCGAGATACCCCCTGAACTCCACCCGGCTAAGCCGCTCCTCGCTTCGAGCTCACATAGTCGACCAGGACATAGTCCCCAAGCCGGTCCGGGCTGATGAAGAACGCGCGCCCTCGATTGAGCCGCGTCATCTGATTGACAAACTGCACCAGGTGGTGATTCGACTCGAGCATAAATGTGTTGATGACGATGTTCTCCCGCGTGCACCGCTTCACCTCGAGCAACGTCTTGTGAAACGTTTCCGGCAGCGGCGGATAGAAGAACACCGGACGCCCATTCTCAATATGCGCCGTCGGCTCCCCATCACTGACGATGATGATCTGCTTGTTCTCCCCCGGGTCCCTCGCCAGCAACCGCCGCGCCAGCATCAACCCGTGCTGCATATTCGTCCCATACACATACTCATTCACCGACAGATGCGGCAACGCCGCCGGCTTGATCTCCCGCGCCAGATCACTGAACCCAATGATGTGCAGCGTGTCCCGAGGGTATGCACTCCGAATCAGTGAGTCCAATGCAAGAGCAACTTTCTTAGCCGCATAGAAATACCCGCGAAGCGGCATAGACCGGCTCATATCAAGCATCAGCACGGTTGCCGACCGAGTGAGCGTATCCGAGCGGTGCACCACGAAGTCTTCCGGCGAGAGTCGAGGAACAGAGCGCCGCTGACCACGCTCAGCGTGGGGTGGGGGAGGCTCCGGCGTAGGCGACATCGCGAGCGCTGGAGTCGCCGGAGCCGGAGCCTCCCCCACCCGCAAGTCACGCGCGTCAGCATCGCGGCGTACCGCGTTCATGAGCGTCTCCCGTACGTCCAAGTCGAACACGTCGCCGAATTCGTAGGGCTTGGTGTCCTCCTCGCGTTCTCCTCCCTGCCCGTACCGCGAAACCGGATGGTCTCCGAAGCGATCCCGACGCAACCGCGCGAACAGATCCCCAAGCGCCTTCTGCCCGATGCGCCGCAATCCGCGGGCAGTCAACCGCATGCCCTCGTCGTCGCGCTCGATGAGCCCACGCTGCTCGAGCTGATCGGTCATGCGCTGGAGGCGCGAGAGGTCGCGCGCGGCGTTGTCGCCCAGGACGTCGCGCAAAGCTTCCTCGGTGGTGCTGTCGAGGGGCTCACCGCGATACATGCCGCGCAGGCCTCGCTCCAGTTCCTCGATCGACTGGAGGCGATCCATGACGCCCATCGCCTCATCAAACGGGAGCTGTTCGTTGCCGAAGAACGAGTAGCGCTGACCCAGGTTGCGACGATCGGAGAGCAACTCGAGACCGCTCATCAGCTCGGCGAGCTGCGCCTGCAGGTCCGGGTCGCCGAATGTCGCCGAGATCATCTCCTCGAGCTGGTGACGCATCTCCGGCGACAGCGATTGCATGAGCGAATCCATGCGCGCCATCTGCGCCGCGAGCTGAGCGAGGAACTCGTCGAAGGTCGCGGGCGCCTCGGGGAACATCGAGCCCCACTTCTTCACGAAGTCCTCGTAATTGTGCTGTAGCTGCGCGTCTGGGACGCCTTCGAGCTTCTGGCGCACCAGCGCGTTGAGGTCGCGGGCCATCTCGCGCAACGCGCCGATGTCCTGCTGCGACATCTGACCCATCTGCTCCGCCATCTGCTTGAAATAGGTGTTGACGACGTTCTGCTTGATCTCCTCGAGCAACTTCTGAAAGGCCTGCTCGGCACGCTGGTTCATGAATTCGTAGCCCTGCAGCTCGCGAATCGCACCGCCCGGTTCCTGGGGCAGGTTGTCGAGATGTTCGCGGCGCTTCTTGGCAACGCGCTCGAGGATTCGCTGCGCGCTGCCGTCGGTGGCGTTCTTGAGGCGCTCGTCGATTCCCGTGGCGCTCGAGCCGGAGCACGTTGTCGAGCTTTTCCTCAATGTCCTTGAATACGTTGTCGAGGCTGTAGCGCTCGAGTTGCTTCTGACGCTGCTTGCGCAGCCGCTCCATCAACTCCTCGAGGCCGGCGAACTTGCGTCCGTCGCGGTCACGCCACCCCTGGCTGAGCAGACGGCGCAACGCCGTCTCGAAATCCCAACCGTGAAAGACGTCCTCGCTCAGCCTGTCGAAGAGCGCGTCGGCGTCATCGCCGAGCGGGTCCTGGCTGCCGTCCCAGACACTGAATCGGTGCTGACGCGTGCTCCGGCCCCGCGGCTCGGCGAGCGGCTCATCCTCCATAGACCGCGCTTCCTTCGAGTGCGGTCTTGTTGAGGCGCTTGCCGAGATGCAGGCCTTCGAGGATGAATTCGAGCACCGCGACTCGCATCGCGTCCGTGTCCGGTTCGCCGAGACGCTGACGCGCACGCTCGACGCCACCGAGCTCGGTGAGTGCCTGCGCGTAGTGCGCGATCGTGTGCTGATCACCGACCTCGACGGTGAACCCGCCGCGGTCGAAACGCTGCACCAGGTCGCTGAACTCCTGGACGGTGAAATGGCGGCGGAACACGTTGTTGCACGCGGTCCGCACCAGCTTCTCGAGGACCGCGCCGTCGTCACCGTCCTCCCAGGTCTCGAGCTCGATCTTTCCCGCGGTCGACGACATGAGTGCGGGGAGGTCGCTGATGCGGGCGACTGCCTCGCGCTCACCGGTGCGCAGAGCGCGGCGCAGGGCTCCGGCGGCGAGGTTCTCGTAGTTCGCTGTGGTGAGCCGCACCGAGACGCCACTGCGCTGATTCACCTGCGGATGTCGCCGCGCGACATGCGAGAGCTCGGCGACGATCTCCTGCATGAAGCCCGGAACGGTGACCGGGACCGGCATGTCGTCGAAGGTCATCCGCTCCTGCTCGGCGATGGCGATCTCGTCATCGAGCGTGCGCGGATAGTGGGTGCGCACCTGTGCACCGAACCGGTCCTTGAGCGGGGTGATGATGCGCCCGCGATTCGTGTAGTCCTCGGGGTTCGCCGTTGCGACGACAAACACATCGAGAGGCAGGCGCAGCCGGTAACCTCGGATCTGCACGTCGCGCTCCTCGATGATGTTGAGCAGCCCGACCTGGATGCGCTCGGCGAGGTCGGG
>PNBE01000118.1:1226-11916 GCA_003135895.1 Candidatus Dormiibacterota bacterium | reverse complement strand
GGCAGACCGAACGGGGTGACACCCCCGATCATCATCCCGGTGAGTTCGCGGGTCTGATCGGCCGCCGCGAACGACGCCTTGCGTACCCCGAGCAGGTCGGACACGGCGTGGTTCACGTCGAGCCGGCAGGTGGCAAGCACGACGCACGCACACGCAACCCCGGGCTGTTTGCGAGCCGCGACCACGATCGTATTCGCGGATTGCTCCGGAGGAACGCCGTACCTCGCGCAGAACGCCGCCGTGTCCGCGAAATCACGATCGCAGGGAATTGTCTCGTGGTCGACGCCGAGTGCCGCGAGCCGCTCACGAACCCTCGCCTCAATGGCCACCGTTTCGTCAGCGAGCATCGCGTCCCCACGGCCGACCCGTAGAGTCGTCCCCCAGCATGCGCATCGCCGCCCCCAAGGAGACCGCCAAGGGTGAGACCCGAGTCGCGCTGGTCCCACGATCAGCGACGCAGTTGGTGTCCATCGGTGCAACGGTAGCCATTCAGGCGGGCGCGGGGATCGCGGCCGGAATCACCGACGCCGCGTACGGGGAGGTGGGCGCGGAGATCGTCCCCGACCGGGCCACGTTGCTGTCCAGCGCGGACATCGTTGTGGTCGTGCGCCGCCCGGACGCCGAGTTTGCCGGGCAGATGAAACGGGGAGCGATCCTCGTGGGNNGTGCGCGCGCTGGTCGACGGTGGCATCACCGCGTTTCGCCTCGAGGCGATGCCCCGGATCAGCCGTGCCCAGGACATGGACGTGCTCTCCTCCATGGCGACGCTGGCCGGATACCACGCGGCGGTCATGGCAGCCTTCCGGCTCCCGCGGATCTTTCCGCTGATGATGACCGCGGCCGGAACCATGACCCCGGCGCGCGCGCTCATCCTCGGTGCGGGTGTCGCCGGCCTGCAGGCGATCGCAACCTGCCGGCGGCTCGGCGCCGTGGTCGAGGCCTTCGACGTGCGCCCCGCGGTGCGCGATCAGGTCGAGTCACTGGGCGCTCGCTTCGTCGAGACCGGCGTCGAATCGGAGACCCAGCAGGATACCGGTGGTTACGCGCGCGAGCTGGAGGCCGACGCCCAGGCGCGCCAGCACCAGGTGCTCGCAGAGCACGTCAAGGAATCGGACGTGGTCATCTCGACCGCCCAGATCCCCAATCGCAAGGCACCGGTGCTGGTCACGGCGGACATGGTCGCGTCGATGCGAACCGGTTCGGTGATCGTCGACCTCGCCGCACCGGGCGGTGGCAACTGCGAGCTGACCCGCCCCGACGAGGAGGTCGACGCCAACGGCGTACTCATCCTCGGTCCGACCAATCTGCCCGCGGCGATACCGGGTCAGGCAAGCCAGCTGTACTCGCACAACGCCACGCGCTTCTTGAGCCAGCTGCTCAAGGATGGCCAGGTGCAGCTCGACTTCGACGACGTCGTGATCAGCCAGACGTGCATCACGCACGACGGCAAGCCGATGGGCGAGCAGATCGAGGCGCTGCTGCAGGGAGCCTCGGCGTGAGCCCAGCACAGACGCTCGCGCTGGGCGCATTCATCTTCGCCCTCGCCGTGTTCGTCGGGTTCCTGCTCATCTCGAAGGTGCCGACGATGCTGCACACGCCGCTGATGTCGGGCACGAACTTCATCCACGGGATCGTGCTTGTCGGAGCGGTCACCGTCGCCGCGGGCGCCAACGACACCCTCGGCTACATCATCGGCATGGTGGCGGTCCTCCTGGGGACGCTGAACGTCGTCGGCGGCTGGGTCGTGACCGACCGCATGCTCCAGATGTTCCGGCGGCGGCCGACGCCTGACGCGCACAAGGCGGAGACACCGCCGCCGACCACGGACCACTGAACTCGATGCAGCCGTCCGCGCTCACCACCCTCGGCTACATGGTGACCGCGATCGCCTTCATGTTCGGCATCCAACTGCTCCGCTCGCCGGCGACGGCACGCCAGGGGAATCGCATTGCCGCGGTGGGCATGTTGCTCGTGCTCGGCATCACCGCTGCGCTCGTCCACAACACCGGCAACTGGCCGCTGATCATTCCGCCGATCGTCATCGGCACGGTCATCGGCGCCGTGTCGTCACGGCTGGTGCGCATGACCGCGATGCCGCAGATGGTCGCGCTCTTCAACGGCATGGGCGGTGGCTCCGCGGCACTGATCGCCGCGCAGGATTTCCGTACGGCGGTCGCCAATGGGACGGCGCACCCGGACATCACGTGGGCGATCATGGTGAGCTGCATCATCGGGTCGCTGAGCTTTGCGGGCAGCCTGGTGGCGTTTGCGAAGCTGCAGGAGCTCATGCCCGGACGGCCGCTCAAGTACCGGCTGCAGAGCGCGGTCAACGGGTTGCTGTTGATCGTGATTCTGGCGCTCAGTGTCTACCTCATCGTCGGCGATCAGAACCTGACGCTGTTCGCGGTGTTCATCGTGCTGTCGCTGCTCCTCGGCGTCCTCTTCGTCGTGCCGATCGGCGGCGCCGACATGCCGGTGATCATCTCGCTGCTCAACTCATTCACCGGGCTTGCCGCGGCCAGCACCGGATTTGTGCTGAGCAACGATGTGCTCATCGTCAGTGGCGCCCTGGTCGGCGCGTCCGGAACCATCCTGACCCTCGCGATGAGCAAGGCCATGAACAGGTCGCTCTTCAACGTGCTGTTCAGTGGCTTCGGTTCGACCGTCGAGTCCGCCGGCAGCGCGGCGGGCGGCGAGGGTGGCACCATCCATCCGACGACCGTCGAGGACCTTGCGCCGCTACTGGCCTTCGCGCAGCTGGTGATCTTCGTCCCGGGATACGGCATGGCCGTCGCCCGTGCGCAGCATGAGGTCAAGGAGCTCGCCGACGAGCTCGAGAAGCGCGGCGTGACCGTCGAGTACGCGATTCACCCTGTGGCCGGTCGCATGCCCGGGCACATGAACGTGCTGCTCGCCGAAGCCAACGTGCCGTACACGCAGCTCAAGGAAATGGATGCGGTCAACGGTGATTTCCCACGAACCGACGTCGCCGTGGTCATCGGAGCCAACGACGTCGTGAATCCCGCGGCGCGGACGCAGACCAACAGCCCGATCTACGGAATGCCGATCCTCAACGTCGACCAGGCGAAGACCGTGGTCGTCCTCAAGCGCAGCATGGCGCCGGGATTTGCAGGCGTCGACAACCCGCTGTTCTACAAGCCGAACACGCTCATGCTGTTCGGGGATGCGCGCACCTCGGTCGCCGCGCTGATCGCCGAGGTCAAGAAGCAGTAGGCGGCGGTGTCTTGCCGGTCGAAGCGACGCTGCGCAACGCGTTGAGCAGGTCAGCCGGTGCTGTGTCCTTGACGACGTAGCCGACCGCGCCGCTCTTCAGCGCCTCGACCATACGCTCGTGGCCGCCGAACGACGTGAGCATCATGACCCGTGTCGCCGGTGCGGTCTCGACCAGCCGTCGCGTGGCCTCGATGCCACCCATGCCGGGCATGGAGAGATCCATGAGCACGATGTCCGGGTGCAGCTCCTGAGCCATCTCCAGAGCCTGCTCACCCGAATCGGCCATGCCGACAACCTCGATGTCAGGCTCGTGGCCGAGGAACGAGGCAAGCCCCTTGCGGACGACTGGGTGGTCGTCCACGATCATGACGCGCATCGCTGCAGGGGACACCTTCACTCACTCTACTCGATGGGCAGCGTCAGCACGACGAGTGTGCCACGACCTGGTTCGGAGTCGATGGTGAGGGTGCCGCCCGCCTCCTCTGCCAGGTCGACGATTGCCGACGAGCCGAGGTGCCCCTCCTTCCTTCGACGATCGACATCCGCCTTGGTGAAGCCCTTGCCGTCGTCCACGATGCTCAAGATCGCCGCACCGTCCTCAGTGATGAGTTCCACGGTGACGTTCTTGGCGTGCGCGTGGGCGGCGACATTGCGAAGCACCTCGTGCGCGACGCGGAAGATCAGACCTGCGCGGTCCTTGCGGAGTCGGAGGTTGGGCGGAAGGTCGAGCTTGGTGTTGGTGCCATTGCGCTGGATCTCACGCAGGACCTCCAGCAGCGCGGCCTCCAGGCCTTCGCGGCGGAGTGTCGGAGGCGCAAGGTCGATGATCAGCGTGCGCAGGTCCTTCATCGCCCCTCGTGTCTCCGAGGCCGACCGTTCGAGCAGCTCGAGCAGATCCTCGCGTCCGTCCAGCGTCCCCGGCTGCGTCTTGATCTGCGAGGCCTCCGCTGAGAGCGCGAACGCGAGGCCAGCCAGGTTCTGCACGACGCCATCGTGGAGGTCGCCCGCGATCTTTGTTCGTTCGGCCTCGGATGCCTCGAGCGCTTTCTGGCGAAGACGTTCTCGCTCCATCTCATTTGCGGTTCGCTCCTTGTCGTAAGCGTTCGCTTCGCTCGCAAACTTGAGGAGATACCACTGCAGCAGGATGATCGGTACCAGCACAGCCATGAACCCGACCACGCCGACGTGCAGCTTCATGACCTTGAACGTGAACGCGGCCATGCCATATCCGATGCTATATGGGAGGACGCCGAGGCTATTGCGGACAACGCGGGCAAGGTCCGCAGTCGGATTCGAGATTCGAATGACGATGTCCGTCAAGAGGTGATTCACGACAAATTGCGCGACGCCGGCAGCGAGTCCCGCGCCGACGGCAGCAAGCCCCGCGCCGAGGTTGTTGACGTCAACGCTCCCGGTGTTCCCGAGGATCCTCTCCACCCCTGCAAAGGCCGCCCAGGCTGTGACATTCGACAGGAAGTCGTTTGACACGTTGAAGATGGTTCTGAACCAGCCGTTTCGCGTCCGGCTGGCCACGCCGAGTGCCTCGCCGACCGCTGCCCCGGCGGCGCCAATCGGGCCGAGCGTCACCGAGAGGCCCAGGTTGATGAAGACGGACGGCGACCATATGAAGGTCGACCCGGGCAGATTGCGCACCGCGTAGACGGCGAGCAGGAAGGTCGCGAAGGATCCTGCGCCCAACGTTTGCCAGTCGCCGTTGTAACGAACCTTCAGCGCGGCAACCACGAGGCTGACAGCCGCCACCAAGGCGACGTAGCCGACCACCGGACGCGTCAGGGCAACCCGGCCCGGCGTCGCACTTGGGGGAAGGAGATGTGCCCGTCTGAGGCCCTCAACAGCACGCTCGAGTCGCGGTGTCGTCGTAAGGCTGCGCGGAGCCGGAGCTACGTCCTGAGCCACGGAGTGATCCTATTCCCGACGTTCGCGCGCGGTGCGAAGCGCGACATGATTGTCAGTCGTCATACGGCCGAAATCGCTGCAGTGGCTTAGCGTTTGACGTGTTAGGGAGATTCAACGGGACGTGCCCGTTGGTTATCGTTACGCGAAGATTCGGCAAACGAATGTGAAGCCGAGATCGCAGCACAGGTCTTAAGCCCAGGGTCGGACATCAGGGTTACACTCCTGTCACTCACCCGATGCGCCGCGGTCGGTCTTACGCGTCCGCGGTGCCTTTTCGAAGGAGGTACCCATGGCTAATTGGGGCGACAACGCCAACTGGTAGTTAGTCGTACCCGGGGCCTACTGTAGGGCTCCGGTGTAACGATCCTTTGGGTGATCCCGTGACGACCTCTTAACGGGTCGATCGCGTCATCATCACGGAGGGGTCGGCATACGGTCGGCTGGGTGTGCGTCGGCGCATTCGGCGCCGTCTTGCGGATTCGCGCGTACGCTTCGCGAAACACGTCAATGCTCCTTGGAGGGAGACGACGCTGAGAGCACCTGCGAACGCGCCCTCGACACTCGAAGTACACCGCGGAGGCACGAGTCCTGCGGTGCGACTCCTGGTGGCTGCTGGCACGTCGTTTTACGGTGACTGGCTGACCACCGTCGCCCTGGTCGTCCTACTGTTTCGTCTCACGCAGTCGCCGATCGGCCCGGCTCTTTACATCGTTGCTCGGGCTGCGCCGCGCGTCCTGGGTCCTTTGCCCGGCGGCGCGCTCGCCGATCGCTTTGGGGCGGCTCGCGTGCTGTCTGCGTGCGCGGCGCTGCAGGCGATCGTCACCGCATCGATTGTTGTCGCGGCGGATCACAAGGTGGTCTGGGCCATCTACGTGGCCGTGCTCGTCTCGCAGTTCCTTGGATCGGTCGCGCAACCCTGCTACACGGCGCTCGTGCCCCGAGTGACCACGCCGGAGCGGCTCGGGCGGGTCCAGGGCACGTACGTCGCTTTGCAGAGTTCGAGCATCCTGGTGGGACCGGCGGTCGGAGCGGTGCTCCTGACGGTCACGACGCCGCAGTTCCTGGTCGCGATCGACGCGCTGTCGTTTGTCGCCGCCGCAATCCTCCTGACAACGCTGCTCGGCGTTGGGCGGACCGATGAACCCATCGGTGCCGGCACGCGTGGGATCCGCGTGGGGCTTCGGGCGATCGGTCGCGACCCGATGTTGCGGTTTCTGGCCGCTGCCTGCGTGGCGAATGCCGCCGCCGTGACCGCCCTGCAGGCAGTCCTCGTCGTCGCCGCGGCTCAGCACTTCGGGCATGACACCGTGGTCGGCTGGCTGTACGCCGCAGTCGGTGCGGGAGGTCTTATCGGTACGCTGCCGGTGATCCGAAGAACACCGGCACGCGTGGGGCTCTCCTGGATCGTTGGGCCGTCCATCCTCGAGCTCGCTCCATTGGCGTTATTCGTGTTCGTGACCAGCCTTCCCGCGGCAGTCCTCCTCCTCTTCCTGAGCTCATTTGGAGCGACGCTCTACCAGACCAGGGGAGCAGTCGGCATGCAGCAGCGCGTCGCCAGCGATGTGCTGGGCCGCGCCAGCGCGGTCATCGGCCTCGCCGTCTATGTGGGGATGCTGCTGGGGGCAGTGGCGGCGCTCGCGCTGGTGAGCGCCATCGGGTGGGAGGCAACGGTGCTGATCGTCTGTGCCTCGAGCGCCACCGTCCTCTTCATCGCCGCGGTCAGCGAGAGCCGCGCCCCTCGATAAACGTCTCGCAGGGGTCCATGGCGCCCCGGCGAGACACCCTCGCCGGGACACCATTGGTGCTGGTGTCAGATCAGACCGCAACCGCCTCGCGGACTTCCTTCTCGATCGGCAGGCCGACCGAGTTGCCCCACTCGCTCCACGATCCGTCGTAGTTGCTCACCTTCGGGAAGCCGAGCAGGTAGCTCAGGACGAACCAGGTGTGCGAGGAGCGCTCGCCGATCCGGCAGTACGTGATCACCGACTTGTCGTCGGTCACACCCTGCGCGGCGTAGAGGTCACGGAGCGCATCGGCCGGCTTGAACGTGTCGTCGTCCTGGATCGCCTGCGCCCAGGGGATATTGGCGGCGCCGGGAATGTGTCCACTCCGCTGCGCGCCCTCATTCGAGTATTCCGGTGGCGCGGAGATCTCGCCAGTGAATTCCGCAGGTGAGCGGACGTCGACGAGTGCGCGCCCCTCGACACCCAGTGCCTTCTCGACATCCCCGCGGAAGCTGCGAATCGAGGTGTCGGCATCCGCTGCCCTGTACGAGCTTGCGGTAAACGATGGCGTCGTCTCGGTGACCTCGCGTCCCTCGTCGATCCACTTCCGGCGTCCGCCGTTGAGCAGGCGGAGGTCGGTGTGGCCGTAGATCCGGAAGGTCCAGAACGCGAATGCCGCGAACCAGTTTCGGAAGTCACCGTAGAGGACGAGCGTGGTGTCAGGAGTGGCGCCAACCCTCGAGAGGACCTGTTCGAACTGCTCCTTCGAAAGGATGTCGCGGCGCACGGGGTCGTTGATGTCGCGCTTCCAGTCGACCAGCGCCGCACCGGGGATGTGCCCCAGCTCGTATGAGGCCGATGGGTCGTAGTCCACTTCGAGCACCCGCACCTGCGGGTCGGTGAGGTGACCGGCCAGCCATTCGGTGGTGACCAGGACCTCGGGATGGGCGTATTCGGTCATGAGGGAATGCTCCTATTGGTGTTCGCTGTTCCTGCGCGACGAGTGTCGCCGCGCTCGAGGGGATGTCGGACGCGACGCGCTCCGCCGTCGCGCACCCGGACTTCACGAGGCCTAGCCTGGACAGCTCGCCCTGTCAGACCGGCAGCGTCCCCAGTCGAGCCAGCGACGGCGCGTCAGCCGCGGTGTCCCGTCCATGTCCCACCGATGGTATGGAATCCCTACCGCGTAAGTCAAGTTTCCGCGGGCTCCCCCACTCGCCTCGCCAGCAGGTAGGCCCGCGACGTCTGGACCTCGACATCGGGGTACGGCGCACGCACCAGGCGCGCATCAACCTTGAAGCCGGCCGCCGCGACCGCGCCGGCGAGCTCCTCGAGATCGAAGAAACGGAATTCCATGTCGACGCCGAAGCCGAGCATCTCGTCGGCGTGCACCGTGGCGTCGCCGTGGTCACCGAGATGAACGGCGATGAGCAGGAGGCCGCCTTCGACGAGCGTGCGGTGGAACTCGCTCAGCGCAGCACGTATTTCCGAGTCGCTGGTGAGATGGATGATCGAGTAGAAGGCGATCAACCCCTGCCAGCGGCCGTCGCCGGCGTCGAGCGCGGTCATGGTNNCCGACCTCGAACGACATGTGTGGATGCAATGCGCGCGCTCGCGCCACCATCGCCGGCGACAGATCGATCCCGGTGACCGTGAGACCCAGGTGTGCAAGGAACGCGCCCACGTGCCCGGGGCCACATCCGGCATCGCAAACCGACGCGCCGGCGCCAAACGCGCCGATCACCTGCTCGGCGAACGCGGTCAGCAGCGCTCGGTCGAGTGGCTTGTGCCGCAATTCGTCGTGAACGCGCTCGACGTATGCATCCGTGACGGCGTCGTAGCTGGTGCGAACGCGTCCTTGATGCTCCCCCAGCCCGGCGCCGCCTGCTATCTTCGCGGCGTCATGCGCCCTTGGACCGTTCGCGCCCTCGCCGCCGGGGTCGACGCGGTGTGCCTCGCGCTCTTCGTCGCGCTGGGTCGGGCGAGTCATGACATCTCCTCCGGGATCGCCTGGTATCTCACCGTGCTCTGGCCGTTTCTCGTCGGATGGTTCGTGGTCGCGATCGCGCTGCGGCTGTACAGATCGCCGCTCGATCGTTGGGTGATCCTCGCCTGCATCTGGGTCGCCGGGTGCACCCTCGGGCTTGGCCTCCGAGCCGCGGTCACCCACCGCAACACACCGATCGCGTTCATCATCGTCACCTATATCTTCATCGGCCTGACCACCTTCGGGTGGCGCCTGTTCGTGCACGGCCTCGCCTGGGTGCGCGGCCACGAGTCGAGCTCCCCTCAGGTCAGCTGAGCCCGGTCCGGCGGGGCATACACTCAAGGGATGATCGGCGTCGTCCTTCTGCTCGTCCTCGGCGCCGGGATTGGCGCGCTGATCATCTGGGGCATGCGCCTCCCGCCCACCCGGCCGCGCCCCGACAGCCGTTATCGAGGCCGGACGTATATGTCCGTGCATCGAAAGCTGAAGCGCACCAAGCCACCCGACTGACCCTTCCGCGGCTATTCCCGGAGCAGGAACGGCACCGACGTGACCACGACCCCGGGATGCCTCAGCAGCGCGACCTTGAACGCCAGCTCGGATTGGTTGTGCAGCAGCGCCTGGTACCACGCGTGGGGTACCACGTCGGGAAGCACCACGGTCACCATGTGATCACCCTCGCGGTGACACCCGTCAATGACCTCGATCACCGGGGCGATCAACTCGCGGTAGGGAGAGGAGATCACGCGAAGCTCCACGTTCGGCGCCCACCGCTTCCACCGGTCGGGAAGGGTCGCGTCGCGCTGGTCGTCCGCGTCGACGCGTACGTGCACTGCGGTGATCCTGTTCGCGGTGGTGATGCTCAAGGCATATTCCAGCGCCGCGGCGGTGGCTGCGTTGAGGTCGCGAATCGGAACGATCACGCGCAGCTTCCCCAACGGATGGAACTTGGGGACGCTCTCCAGTTCCTCGCGAACGAGGCGGTAATGACGGTGAATCGCCCAGAAACTCAAGGAGAGCAGCGGCACGAGCAGCAGGACTATCCATGCGCCTTCGAGAAATTTCGTGCTGGCCACGATGATCGCGACCGCACCGGTGGCCACCGCACCAGCCGCGTTGATCGCAAGCTTCGCGCGCCATCCACGCTCGCGATGCCGGAGCCAGTGGATCACCATGCCTGACTGCGACAGGGTGAAGCAGATGAAGACGCCAACCGCGAACAGTGGGATCAGCGCATGCGTGCGGCCACCAAAGAGGATCACCAGGGCGATCGCCAGCACGCCGATGACGATGATCCCGTTCGAGTAGGCGAGCTTCAGCCCGCGATGGCTGAACTGATGGGGGAAGTAGTCGTCGCGTGCCATCACGGCCGCGAGCCGCGGAAACCCGTTGAAGGATGTGTTGGCGGCAAGCAGCAGGATGGCGGCCGAGGAGATCTGCACGATGAAGAAGAGGGGGCTGTTCGGTGCCGTGGCCTGGCCGATCTGCGCGATGACGTTGGCCTGGTCGGTGGGCACCGCACCGATGCTCCGGCCGAGCAGCGCCACACCGAGGAAGAGCGTCCCGAGAAGGCACGCCAGGATGGTCAGCGTGCGCGCGGCGTTGTCGGACTCGGGCGGCTCGAATGCCGGGACGCCGTTGGCGATCGCCTCGACGCCGGTCACCGCCGAGCAGCCGGAGGCGAACGCCTTCAGGATCAGCACGATCCCGAGCGCGGTCGTCGGCCGGATCGGGCCAAGGCTCGATCCGATCCTGGCGACCGGGTGGGAATGAAACGGCCCCACGACGATCACCGCGAGGATGCTCACGACGAACACCGCGGTCGGGA
>PNBE01000118.1:0-1190 GCA_003135895.1 Candidatus Dormiibacterota bacterium | reverse complement strand
GCGCCGGCAGCCAGGCTGACCGCGACGGTGAGCACGTAGTCGACGAACAGCGACGCCGCAGCCAGCAGCGCCGGAATACGGCCGAGGTTGAGCTTCGCGACGGCGTAGGCGCCGCCGCCCTCGGGGTGCGCCGCAATCACCTGCGTGTAGGAGATCACCAGCAGCGCCAGCATCCCGGTGATCACCAGCGTCAGCGGAAGCGTGAAGCGCAGCGCGCCTGATCCGGCAGCGACCAGCACCAGCACCATTGCCTCCGGGCCGTAGGCGACACTCGACAGGGCGTCGAGGCTGAGCGCCGCGATCCCCCCTCTGACGCTGAGCTCGTGCCCTTCGTCGGCGTGCTTTCCCGCCCGCCGATGCTTGGCCAGCGGGGCTCCGCGCTTTCCGGCCACACGCGTCGCGCCCACCGCGGACCCACCGGCGCGGTCCTTCGCTCGGGTTCCGGCCGGCTCGTGGCTTGAGTCGTTCAACGCAGCGGAGGAGGAGGGCTTCGAACCCTCGGGGCGGGGGTTGCCCGCGCAACGGTTGTCAAGACCGACACCGTATCTGGCAATTGTCAACCATCACGGCCCGCCGCTCGCTTCACTTTGCTTCGCGCGCTAGTGACCGCCCAGTCTGCTGCCGGTCTCCGGATCGAACAGGTGCAGCCGCTCGGTGTCGACGGCGAACACCACCCGCTGATCGGCCGCGATGTGGCTGTCGGCGGCGACGCGGGCGACGCCGGCCGACGCCGTCGCGCTTCCGATCTCGCCGGCCTCGAGCGTCTCGGGCTCCTCGTCCTCGCTTGCCAGCAGGGCGTCGGTCGTGCTGAGCCGGGCGGCGTCGATGTGGAAGTGGACGAGCTTCTCCGAGCCGAGCTCCTCTACCAGGTCGACGGTGCCCTCGAGGCGCCGGTTTCCGCCGTCGGCCGAGACCTGGCCAGCGTCCGCGAGCTGCTCAGGGCGGATCCCGACAACGACCGCGTGACCGCGATAGGGACCGCTCACGCGCTCGTCGCGGAACGCCGCAGGCAGGTCCAGCCTCTGACGGCCGAGCTGCACGGTCGCCCCGTCGCGATCGATCTCCCCCGGGTAGAGGTTCATCGCCGGGGAGCCGATGAACGCGGCAACGAACAGGCTTGCGGGTGAGTTGTAGACCTCCTGCGGCGGCCCGCACTGAAGCAGGCGGCCGCTGCGCATCACGGCAACGCG
>PNBE01000086.1 GCA_003135895.1 Candidatus Dormiibacterota bacterium | reverse complement strand
CCAGGAGCAGATCTTCGAGGACGTCCAGCACCATGTCGTCGAGAAGGTGATCCCCGCTGACTGGCTCGACGCGGGCACCAAGCGCTATGTCAATCCCACCGGCCGCTTCGTCATCGGCGGCCCCATGGCCGACGCCGGGCTCACCGGTCGCAAGATCATCGTCGACACCTACGGTGGATACGCCCGCCATGGTGGCGGCGCCTTCAGCGGCAAGGATCCGTCGAAGGTCGATCGCAGCGCGGCATACGGGGCGCGCTGGGCGGCCAAGAACGCCGTTGCGGCGGGCCTGGCCACCAAGTGTGAGATCCAGGTGGCCTACGCGATCGGGGTTGCCAAGCCGGTTTCGGTGCTCGTCGAGACCTTCGGGACCGAGAAGGTTCCGACCGACATGATCGCGTCGCTGATCGATGAGTACATCGACCTGTCGCCCTTCGGGATCATGAGCGCCCTCGAGTTGCGCCGGCCCATCTATCGCCAGGTCGCCGCCTACGGGCACTTCGGCCGGAGCGATCTCGACCTTCCGTGGGAGCGCACCACCCTCGCCGAGCAGTGGGCGGAGGACGCCGGCACCGAGCCCCTCCTCGTCGCGGCCGCCACGGCCTAGTCGCAGCGGAGGCGAGGCGGCAGCACGTGGGCTTGCACATCCTCGTGCTTGCGGGCGGGAGTGGCACCCGCCTCTGGCCGCTGAGCCGAAGCTCGACGCCGAAGCATCTGCTCCCGCTGGCTCCCGGCGGGGAGACCCTGCTCCGATCGACCGTTGAACGGGTCGCCGGCCTCGGCGAGACCGTTCGCGTGGTCACGGCCGCCAATCAGGCGCCGGGTTGCCGCGCCGAGCTCACCGCGTTGGGCCTGACCGGAGATGCGGTCATCGAGGAGCCGGAAGCACGGGGCACCGGCCCCGCCCTGGCTCTTGCCGTGGGTCTCATCGAGCGCGACGATCCGGACGCCCTGATTGCCAGCGTTCACGCGGATCACCGCGTCAGCGATCGAGACGCCTATCGCGCCGCGGTGCTCGCCTCTGCCGGGTGGGCCGCGGCAACAGACGGGCTGGCCACGGTCGGGCTCGTCCCCGCGGCTCCGGTCACCGGATTCGGGTACATCGAGGTGGCCTCGCCGCGCGACCCAATGGTGTGGCGGCCCCCCGTGGGCAGTCCGCCGGAGATTGCGGCTGCGGCGGGGGCGCTCCCGGCATTCGAGTCCGCCGGCTTCAAGGAGAAGCCCTCGGCCGAGGTGGCGCAGCGCTACGTCGCCGATGGACGGCATCTGTGGAATCTCGGGCTGTTCTCGTGGACGGCGCGCCGCTTCCGCGCGGAGCTCGCGGCAGCCGACCCGGAACTCGTCGCCACGATCGACCGGGTGATCGACGCGCGCCTCGGCGGGGATGACGCACTGGCCACCAGCCTCTACGCGGCGCTGCGCCTCCAGCCCGTCGAGCCGCTGGTCCTCGAGCGGACGCACCGGCTCACCGTCGTCCAGGCGTCGTTCGGCTGGTCGGACCTGGGATCTTGGCTCGATGTCGGTCAGTCCCGCATCGCCGACGGCGACGTCGACGGCGACGGGAACGTGATCGAGGGAGACGTGATCACTGCGTCGGCCAGGGGGTGCACGGTGGTCTCGCGATCCGGGCGGCTGGTCGCCGTAGCGGGTGTCGACGACCTGGTCGTGATCGACACCCCGGACGCAGTGCTGGTGGTTCCCTCGGCCCAGGCGCAGCTGGTCAGAGTGATCGTCGACCAACTCAAGGCATCCGGGCGCGACGAGCTCCTCTAATCCCGCGAGCGGGACATACGCGTGCGCTTAGAATGGTGGCGATGAAGCCGAACCCGATCAGGTTCGGGACCGACGGATGGCGAGCCGTGGTCGCGGATGACTTCACCTACGCGAACGTGCGCGCCGTCGCCCAGGGTGTCGCAGCGTATCTCGGCAACGAAAGCCGTCCGGTGGTCGTGGGGCACGACTCGCGGTATTGCGCCGAGCTCTTCGCCCGAGAGGTCGCCCGTGTCCTGGTTGCCAACGGGCTGAGCGTGGTGCTGCTCGATCGGGTGACTCCGACCCCGGCCGTGTCGTGGGCCATCACCCAGCTACATGCCGCCGGCGGCATCGTCGTGACGGCGAGCCACAACTCGGCGGAGTTCAACGGCATCAAGTACAAGCCCGACTTCGGGGGCTCGGCGCCGCCCGAGATCGTCGCCGAGATCGAGCGCCACACCGCGGTGGCACTCGAGGCTGGGGTCACCGAGATGACCTACGACGAGGCAGTCGCCACGGGCAGGCTGCAGACTGTCGATCCGCTGCCCGATTTCTTCGTGCAGCTCGGCAGGATGGTCGATCTCGACGCGCTGCGCGCCCACGGTCTGCGCGTGCTCCACGAGGCAATGTACGGCGCCGGCGCGGGTCTGATCGCCCGGGCGCTCCGTGGCGGGTCCACCACGGTGGAGGAGCTGCACGGGGAGCGCAACCCAGGCTTTGGCGGCATGCACCCCGAGCCGATCGATCGCTACATGCCCGAGGCAATGGAGCGCATGCAGTCGGGTGCGTTCGACCTCGGTATCGCCAACGACGGTGACGCCGATCGTGTCGGCATCATCGACGAGACCGGTCGCTACATCAATCAGCTCCAGGTGATGGCGCTGTTCGCCATGTACTTGCTCGAGCAGCGCGGCCTGCGGGGTGACATCGTCCGCTCGGTCACGACCTCGGGCATGCTCGACGCGCTGGGTGAGCGTTTCGGTGTCACCGTCCACGAGATGCCGGTCGGCTTCAAGTACATCGGCACCAAGATGATGGAGACCGACGCCATCCTCGGCGGTGAGGAGTCGGGCGGATACGCCTTCCGGGGCCACATCCCCGAGCGCGACGGGATTCTGTCCGGGCTGATGATGGCGTCGATGATCGTCGACTACGGCCTTCCGCTCTCGGGGATCCTCGCCCACCTCGAGGACCTCGTCGGGCCGCACTCCTATGACCGCCACGACATCCGATTTCCGCGTGAGGGCTACGAAGAGCGCAAGGAGCAGATCTACGCGCGCATGCAGCAGAACGAGCCGCACCACCTTGCCGGGAGCAAGGTGGTGCGGACCCGCACCGACGACGGGTTCAAGTTCTACCTGGACGACGGTTCCTGGGTGCTGATGCGCATGAGCGGCACCGAGCCGTTGATGCGCGTGTACGCCGAGGCGACCACCAAGGAGCGTGTCGAGCAGCTGATCTCCGCGCTCGAGAATCAGAGTGGGGTCAATGCGCGCATCGCCGTGGGCGCCTCCGAATGACCAAGGTCGCCGCCGCGTCCGGACCGATCAGCGCGGCAGGCTCGGGAAGGGTGGACAAACCGTGGGGCTACGAATTGCGCTGGGCGGTCAACGAGCGATACGCGGGCAAGCTCATCCACATCGAGGAGGGACACCTGCTGAGCCTCCAGTACCACGTCCAGAAGGAGGAGTCGATCCACGTCGTCTCGGGTGTGATGGATCTCCAGCTCGAGAGCAACAGCGGCGNNCAGCACCGATTCATCGCGGTCGAGGACACGGATCTCTTCGAGGTGTCCTCGCCGGAGATCGACGATGTGGTGCGCATCGAGGACAGCTACGGGCGGGCCGGCACCTCGGCTCCCTGAGCCGGGCCCTGCCGAGTTCTCCACCGTTTCCACAGGCCGACGTGGATAATCGAACAGGTTTTCGCCGTCGAGGTCATGGCTATCTCGCGGACCAGGCGCGGAGTGCCCTGGGCATCACCGGCGAGGTCCGGGTGCTCGCCGAGATCCCGCTCCCGATGGTGCACACGGCGTTCGGGCTCGCGGTCGCGGCCGCCGAGGTGCTCCTCCGGCCCGAGGCGGTCGGACTGGGTCGCAGTGCCGCCGTCGACACGGGCCTGGCCATCCTCACCGGCCTGATCCTGGTTGCCTACGACTTCCTGATCTACCCGTCCGACTCGAGGCCGGGACCGGTGGGGACCGCGCTCCCGATGGCGGCGGTGCTCTCCTTCGGAACGCTCCTGGCGATCGCGGTCCTCCCGCTTCCCATCCGGATCGCCGGTGGAGTGATCGCGGCAGTCGTCATCGGCGGGGTCCCGCGCCTGGCCGGCCGCCGCGCCCTGGGCAAGGAGGGATGGTTCACCCGGCTGATCAGGGACGTCTCTGGCATCGCCGTCCTGGCTCCCATCCTTCTTGGTGGGGTGTCACCCACGCTGCCCATCCGCCTGCGTCTGGCGGCCGTGTTCGCGGTCGTGTTCCTGGTGAGCGTCGACGGCCTCCGAACCGAGCGCCTGTCGATTCGCCTGACGATTCTCTGCGCACTGCTGGTCGCGGCCATCGTGGTCGGAGGCGCGGCGGTGATCGGGGCGAACAACGCCCATGCCGGGTTGCGCGCGGCGATCCTGCTCGTGCTCTGGTACGGCGCGCGCGGCGTCGCCGGAGCCGTGGGCGGGCCGCTCGGGCGCCGCGGGCTCATCGCCGAGTACGCATTCTTCGTTATCGCGTCGATTGCCGGCGTGATCTGGATCCACGCCGCCCACTTCTGAGCCGGGCGGCCGTGTTAGGAGAGGCGGAGGCTCTGCCCCGACGACACTCGCGGCGTCGCGTCGGCGGAATGGAGGCGCTCCACCTGCGCGTGTGACTTCTCGACCTGGTCGGAGAGGTCGCGGACCGTGATCTTCATCGCCTCCAGGGCGCGCAGCTTGTACGTGTCGATCTGATCCAGGGCCGCGAAGACGTTATCCCACGCACGCTGCAGGGAGCCCATGTCGATACCGGGGCTGGCTGCCTGGCTCTCCACAGTGACCGTTTGTTCGCGGAGCACCGATGAGGTGCTCTCGATCATGGCGCTGGTGGTCTCGTTCACTGCCTTGACCTGCTCGCTCACCAGCTTCTGGTTGGTGAGCGCCTGCGCGACCATCACTGCGGTTCGCAGTGCGGCAACCGTGGTTGTGGTTGCGGTGCGAACGGCCCGGACGAGTTCGCGATTGTTGATCTCGACGACCCGGAGCGCGGCGTATCCCTGGACCGCAACTGCGAGCTGGGTGAGGATCTCCTGGCGGCGGCGCCGGACGGGGTAGAGGATGTCCTCCTGGAGGACCTTGGCCCGTTCAGGATCGCCGATTGCCAGGTGGTTGATCTGTGCCTCGAGACCGGTGTCCAGCTTCTCGGCCATGTACGTGTACTGCCGGAGCGTCTCCATCTGCGACCACAGCGCCTTCTGCTCCTGGCCGATGGCCGCGTTGTCCTTCTCGAGTTCCGCGCCCCCCTCGCGCAGGGCGCCGACGATGCCCTCGATGTGGCTCTGCGACTTCTGATACTTGGCGAAGTACGCTCGAACCTTGTCGCCGAAAGGGACCACCCCGAGCAGCTTCCGCTGACCACCCTGGGTCAGATCGTGTTTTGTCGGGTTCAACTCCTCGACGGAGCGGCGCAGATCGAGAAGGCTCTTGGCGATCGGCGCGTCACCCTGGCCGAGACCACGCATCGCGCGGGTCGGGCGGTCGAGCAACCGGTTGCTCATGTCCGACGTCGACCTGATCTCGCGGTCGGCAAGGCTGTCGATGTCGTCGACGCGTCTGCGGTAGTCATCGCCGTGGACGTCAACCGACCGCAGGCCACCCACGAAGGTGGCCACCATGGCGTCGATCCGTTTGCCGGCTTCCGGGTCGATGGTCACCTCGCGCTCGGCCTCGGCGGGGCCCACGGTCGTGGCGGCCTCAGGCGCCGAGAGGGAGAGCTCGGGAAGGTCTGTCGTCACTGAGTCACATGCTCCTCGCTGGGGTCCGTCCCGGCGGTGGCCGGGTCCGTGGTCGTGACAGGAGTCTGCCGCTTGCGCCGCCCGTTGCGGTCACCGTTCTCGTACGCGGTCCCGTTACGGACACCATTGAGATGCTGCGTTTCAGGCGGTGACGACGCTGCTCTGGTGATCGCGGGGAGGAGCGACTGCCGGGCAAGCCCGGTGAGCGCCCCCGCCTGCTGGATGATCTCGGCCAGCGCGCTGGTGACGCCCTGGGCGCCGTTGAGCACCGTGAACTGGTCGATGTGCTCGAATGGCGCGGCCGCCGCTGCGACGATCTCCGGCAGCTTCTCGGCGATCTGCTGCGCGATGACCGCCTCCTGGTTCTGGCTCAGCGCGGCTGCTCTCCGCTCGATGCCGGATGCCTCTGCCTCCATCCGGGCGCGGATGGCATCGGCCTCGGCGAGGCCCTTGGCCTTGATGGCATCGGCCTCGGCCTGACCCGTGAGCCGGGTCGCGTCGGCCTGGGCGGTGGCCTGCATCTTGAGGGCCGCGGCCTGCGCCTCCGCCTGCACCTTGGTCTGCGCGGCGACCGCCTCGGCGCGCAGGCGAACCTCCTGGGCCTCGGCTTCGGCCTGGCGGATGCGCACGTCGCGTCCGGCGGCAGCGAGCGTCGTCTGCCGGTATGCCTCAGCATCGGCCGGCCGGCGCACGTCGACCTGGAGCTGCTGCTCTTTCTGCTGCGCCTGCAATTCGGCGACGCGCGTCTGCTCGGTGACGACCGCCTGGTGCGCCTTGGCCTCGGACAGCGGTCCCTGCTGCGCGGAGAGCTGGGTCGCGGTGTCGACCTCCGCCTGGTAACCGGCCTTCTTGATGTTGGTGTCGCGCGCCGACTCGGCCATCAGGGCCAGGGCGATCTGCTCCTGACCGACCGCCGCGCGCTCGGCATTGGCACGCGCGATGCGAGCGTTCTGCTCGACCTCGGCCTGGTGTGGCGCGGCGAGGTTCTCGATGTAGTTCGAGGGACTCGTGATCGATTGGATCTGGAAGCTGTCGATGACCAGCCCGAACGACTCCATCTCCTGCGAGCAGCGGTCGCGCACCTGCTGCGCGAACTTGTCCTGGTCGCTGATCATGTCCTCGACGGTCATCGATCCTGCGATCGCGCGCAGATGGCCGACGAACACGTTCTGCACCTTGGTCTCGAGTTCCGCCGCAGGACGGTCGAGGAAACGACGTGCGGCATTGGCGATCGACCGGTAGTCGTCGCCGACCTTGTAGACGATCACGCCTCGCAGGTCGATGCGGATCTTCTGCTGCGACACGCACGGAACGCCGATCTCGCTCTCATGGGCTTCGAGGGAAAGGCGGCGCACCCGGGTGATGCCAGGAGCGACCAGGCACCCGCGCCCGGTGACGATGCGGAATCCCATGCTCTCGCCGACGCCGTCGGGACGCTGGCTGGTCCGGAACCCGGAGACGATCAGCGCCTCGTCAGGCTCGGCGACGCGCCACGCTGCCCGAAACAGCAGCACCAGTAACAGCAGCCCACCGATGATGATCCCCAGGATCACGTAGGCCAGCGTTGTCATCGTGGCAACCTCATGGTGTCAGTCGGCGCGACCTCAACGGTGCGACCGCCCAGGCTACCCACCACAAGGACCTGGGAATGTTTGGTGATCGTTGCTGCCTTGTCCGAGGCGCATGCCAGGAATCGCTCGGTGCCCGCGCGAACCTCGATGAGCACCTCACCGAGATGTCCTGGGGTGATGTCGGCGGTGACTCTCGCCAGCTTGCCGACCACGTCTATCGCCACCGTTCAAGCTCCTTACTGAAGATGATGGTACCCGCGGTTTCGGGGCCCGAATCCTGANNGCCCTCGCGACCACCGAATCGGCGGTGTCCGCATCGCCGACACTGGTCATGCCGACGCTCACCGAATGGCCGGTTCTGGCGGTGTACTGGCGGCGGATGTCGGCGAGCGTTCGCTCGGCGTCCTCAGGTGCGACGTCCACCAGGGCGCAGAGGAACTCGTCGCCGCCATACCGGATGACCAGGTCGTAGGAGCGGACCCGTTTGCGGACCGCGGCGACGACCTCGACGAGCACGCGGTCGCCCGCCGCGTGGCCCTCGGTGTCGTTGACCTGCTTGAGGCTGTCGACGTCGAGGAAGATGACCGAGATGCCCTTGCCGCCGACGCGGCGGGACCTGTCGATCTCGCGCTGCAACGCCGCGAGCCCGGCGCTCCTGCGGAGTGCTCCGGTGAGGTCGTCGGTGGCAGCCACCTCGGCGAGCTTGTACGTGTATGCGGCCATGGCGCGGAGACGGTCGAGCGCCGGGCGCAACTGCGCGGCGTCGAGGCCCGCGAGGATCTCGGGTTCGAGGTCGAGGGCCGTGGCGAGCACCTTGCGAGTCACCTCGACGGAAAGACGCCGGCTGTTCCGGAGTTCCGGCTGCATGGTCCACCCCACGAAATCGCGGGTCGGGGCTTCCGCGGGGGGCGCGATCACTTCCGCCCGAGGCGCAGAAACAGGCATCCCCGAGATCGGGCTCTCGGAGGCTGGGGTCGTCTCCCTGATCGGTGCCATCACTTCCTTAACGGATCGAGAACGCAGCACGGTTTCCCTGCTACGAGATTACATACCCAGATAGGCTCGCTGGATATCCGGGGACGCGATCAGCTCCGCGGAAGGCCCGGAGAGGGCAACGCTCCCTGTCTCCAGGACGTAGCCTCGCGACGCGGTCTTCAGCGCGAGGAGGGCATTCTGTTCGATCAGCAGGATGGTGGTCCCCTTCGAGTTGATCTCCCGGATGACCTCGAAGATCGCGTCAACGAGGATTGGCGCCAGGCCGAGCGATGGCTCGTCCAGGAGCAGCACCTTCGGAGCGCTCATCAAGGCGCGGCCGATAGCGACCATCTGCTGCTCGCCCCCGCTCAAGCTGCCGGCGAGCTGCGAGGCGCGCTCGCGAAGCCGCGGGAACAGGGTGAACACGCGCTCGAGGTCGGTGCGGATCCCGGTCCTGTCGTTGCGACTGTATGCGCCCATGTCGAGGTTCTCACGCACGGTCATCCGGGAGAAGAGCCGCCGGCCCTCGGGCGCATGCCCGACACCCAGCCTCGCAATGTGCTCTGCTCCGAGACCGCGAACGGAGTTGCCGAAGAGGCGCACCTCGCCGCTCCGGGGGGAGATCAGACCGCTGATGGTGCGGAGCGTCGTCGTCTTGCCCGCGCCGTTGCTTCCGATGAGCGCCACGATCTCGCCTTGGCGCACTTCGAGCGAGACCTTGCTCAGGGCGTTCACCCGTCCGTAGAAGACATCAATCTCGCGAAGCTCGATCACCTTCCCGGCATCGGCACCGGGCGCGGATGCGGAAAGCTGCTCGCCGTTCGCGCTCAAGCCGTTCGTGCTCACGCTGTCCGCATCTCTTCACTCGCGCCGGTCCCGAGATACGCTTCGATGACCCGCGGATTCTGCCGGACGTCAGCGGGGATGCCCTCGGCGATCTTTTCTCCGTGGTCCAGCACCACGATCCGGTGACTCACCTCCATCACCAGGCGCATGTCGTGCTCGATGAGCAGGATGGTGAGCCCCTCGTCCCGCAACCGGGAGATGAGCTGCATCAGCTCCGTCTTCTCCTGCGTGTTGAGGCCCGCGGCAGGTTCGTCGAGCAGCAGCAGGCGAGGCTGCGTGGCGAGCGCTCGCGCGATCTCGAGGCGGCGCTGCAGCCCGTAGGGCATCTCGCGTGCATAGGACCCGGCGTAGCGCGAGAGTCCAAGCAGATCCAGGAGCTCGAGCGCGCGCTGCTCAACGGATCGCTCCTCCCGGCGCGCGCGTCGCGTCCGCAGCGCCCCATCCCAGACGCGCTCCTTCATCCACCAGTGAGCACCGACCATGACGTTGTCGACAGCAGTCATGAACGCGAAGAGACGGATGTTCTGAAAGGTGCGAGCAATGCCGAGTTTCGCTATCCGGTGCGGCGGCAGTCCCGCTATCGACTCGCCGTCCAGCCGGATCGCGCCGGAAGTGATCGGGAACAGCCCGGTCACGCAGTTGAACGCGGTGGTCTTGCCCGCGCCGTTCGGGCCGATCATCGAGAGAATCTCACCGGTGTCAAGGCCGAAGCTCACGTCCGACACCGCCAGCAGGCCGCCGAAACGCTTGGTCACGCTGTCCAGCTCGAGCAACGCCACTCAGGCCACCCCCTGGACGGCGGCCAGTGATTCTCCTTCGACCGTGCTCTCAAGTTCGATGCGGCGCGCGCGGCTCGGGAGTAATCCTCCCGGACGTAACAGCATCATGAGGATGAGCGCGATGCCGTAGATGATGTACGTGTACGAGGTGAAGTCGATATTCGCGAGCGCGGGGACGTGCACCGTCTGACTCAGGGTCGTCGACCACTGGTTCATGTTCGGCAGCACCCAGAAGATGACAAAGGTCAGGATGAAGCTCCCCAGGATGACTCCGACGATGTTGCCGATTCCGCCGAGGACGATGATGCTCAGCACCGCGATCGACACCGAGAAGCTGAAGTCATCAGGCGAGACAATGCTGACGAGCGACCCGTAAAAGGCGCCGGCCAGACCGCTCACCGACGCGCCGATCGCGAAGGCGAGGAGCTTGGTCGTCGTCGTGTTGATGCCGGTTGAGGCCGCGGCGACCTCGTCCTCGCGCAGCGCCACCCATGCTCTACCGACCCTCGAACGCTCGATATTTCGAAAAAGCACGACGACCGCGATGGATACCAGCAGCAGAGACCAGTAATACCACCGGGGACTGGCGCCGAAATCGAGAAATCCCCACTTCGGCTGATCGATCCCGGAGATCCCGTTGGGTCCTCCGGTGAGGTTGAAGACATTGTTGGTCGCAAGGTCAGGGATGATCTCGCCGAAGCCCAGGGTGACGATTGCCAGGTAATCACCACGAAGACGCAGGGTAGGAGCGCCCAGAATCGCACCGAAGGTGGAGGCGATCGCTGCGCCGACGAAGATGAGCACCCACAGGGGCAGGTGGATGCTGTGTATAGGGGATGCGAATGACGCGCAGGCGTAGGCCCCGATGGCGAAGAATGCGGCGTACCCCAAGTCGAGCAGCCCCGCGAATCCAACCACCACGTTAAGGCCGAGGGCGAGCAGCATGTAGATGGCCAGCGATCCTGCTGCCCAGAGCAGGAAGTCAGGCGCCTGGTGGAACATCAGCGGAAGGAATAATCCGAACGGCAGCACCGCGACTCCGAATGCGAGCGTCTGACGCCCGACAACCCACGGCCGTGCCCCGTAGACGAGAGCCGCCAGCGCGTACCCGTACATGGTCAGCCAGACCGCGGAGTCGGTGAAGGTGCCGGGCCCCATACTCCCGAAAAGCGGTTCCTCCTGAATGACGCTGACCAGCAGCCAGATGACGGCTGTGAGCGCGAGCCCGGCGAGGGCGGCAATCAAGCGAATCCTGTCAGCCGTACGTCCGAAGCGCCTTCCACGGAGACGAGGGACCAGAACCTCGGCGAGCGGCGACACCACGAGCACAACCATCGTCACAGCCAGGATGTAGATGAGAACGGTGCCGACGCCGGTGGGCGGCGAGACCGTGACGTCCTGCGCGCTGTACCCGACGCCGGCCGAGTAGGCGTTCACGAACCAGGGCAGCAGCCAACCCATGAGCAGGAGACCCGAGGCCGTCCCGGAAAGGATCCAGAAGACGCTGGTTCCCTTCGTCCGCTGTCCCTGTGCCGGCTCCGAGCGGAGTAGCGAGACCAGAAGCTCACGCACGGGTGGTCACCTCGACGCCGAAGAGGCCAACCGGCCGGAAGGTCAGGATGAGCACCAGGACCGCGAAGATCAAGGACTCGCTCCACTCGCCTCCGAAGATCGATCCACCAAACACATAGATC
This sequence comes from Candidatus Dormiibacterota bacterium, assembly GCA_003135895.1. Classification (GTDB taxonomy): domain Bacteria; phylum Chloroflexota; class Dormibacteria; order Aeolococcales; family Aeolococcaceae; genus Palsa-851. The sequence goes on along the minus strand of PNBE01000086.1, from coordinate 11,510 downwards.
ATTCCGATGAGGAACCCACCGACGCCCGCGCCGACGATGTTGCCGATCCCACCGAGGACGGCCGCGGTGAAGGCGATGATTCCCAGGTGGAAGCCGATGTTCCACTTGAGCACGCCGTAGTTGATGCTGTAGATGATCGCAGCCGCGGCCGCCAGGGCCGAGCCGATGAAGAACGTCGCCGAGATGGTGCGGTTGATGTTGATACCGCAGAGCAGCGCCGCCGTGCGGTCCTGTGCGGTCGAACGCATTGCCTTGCCGAGCCTGGTACGGCGGACGAATGTGCCGAGGGCAAACATGAGGAGCAGCGCCATGCCAACGACAAAAAGATCGGTGTATCCGATGCTGACGCCGCCGATTGCGAAGGCCTGACCATTGATCCATGAGGCCTGGTGAGTGGTGACGTTGTCGGGCCCCTCAAACACCAGGAGGATGCCCTCGATGAGGAACGAGACCCCGATCGCCGTGATCAGCGGCGCAAGCCGCGGCGCGTCCCGGAGGCGGCGGTAGGCTACGAACTCGATCACCACGCCCGTGATGCCCGCTGCGAGCATCGACAGGGGAAAGACGATAGCGAGCGCGAGCAGCAGGCCTCCGAAACTGCCGGTGGCCAGCGAATCAAGATGCAGCACGCTCGCAATGAACACGGCGTAGAAACCCGAGGCTGTGAAGACGTCCCCATGCGCGAAGTTGATCAGTTCGATGATGCCGTACACCATCGTGTAGCCGATGGCCACAAGCGCATAGATGGCACCGAGGACAAGGGCGTTCTTGATCTGTTCCCCCATGAGGCTTGCACCGTGCTGCACGCCCGTGAGCGCGATCGCCAGAACGATCATGATCACGAGGAGGGATGCGAAATACCTCGAAACCCACCCATTTGCCGCCCGGAAGATCGGGCCGACGGTGCTGACGACGCCGCCCTTCCGAGCCTGACGTGATCCGAGGCCGGACTGGTCCACGAGCATCGCGGAGCCGCTCCGGTCCGCGCCCCCGAAGCTCGCTGGAGGCGCTGCCGGTGTCCCGCTCTGTTCGCTCATCCACGTCTCCCCAGAAATACGAAAAAGGGGAGAGCGCCGAGCGCTCTCCCCTAATCGTCACATGTCGATCAGCTCTTCACCGTGACGTTACCGCTGGCGTCCACTGCATATGTGTTGACAGCGGCAAACGCGCCGCTGGTCACCTTGTAGAGCGTGAACCCGGTGTTGAGGGTGTCACCGTTGGGGTCGAAGCTCGTGTGGCCGAGCGCGCCATCGTACTGCGTCGCCCGCAGGGCCGCGACCACCTTGTCGCGGAATGTCTGTGAGTCCGCCGGAGGCTGTCCGCCATTGGAGACGAGCACCGACCGGATGGCCTGGAGGAGGACGTTCATCGCATCGTAACCGTACGCGGTGTAGGGCTCCTTCGTCCCGTCGTTGTATGGGGCAGCCATGCTGGAGTAAGCCGAGGCATACTGCGAGAAGAATGCCGCCGAGCTCGGCAGCTTGCTGGCATCGGGAGCGCTGGTTGCGTAGCTCCCTTCGGCCTCGCTCGTGTTTGCCCCCGAGTTGGCGTCGCTGATGAACTTCGTGTCCTCGCAGCCGTCTCCGCCGAGGAGCGGAATGGTGAGCCCCGCGGAGCCCATGTCACGGCGGACCAGGCCGCAGCCGTTTCCGGTTGTGCCACCGAAGAAGATGAGCTTGGCGCCCTCACTCTTCGCGAGGCTGACCTGGGTGGTGAACGTCGTGGTCGAGCCTGGGAGGCTCGCCGTCCCTACGACCTTGCCGCCGTCGGCGGTGAAGAACTTCGCGAAGAGGAGCGAGAGGCCGCGGCCGTAGGCTTCCTGATCGTCCAAGACGTAGGCCGTTGTGAGATTGAGCACCTTCGCCGCGATGTGGGCAAGGATCTCGCTCTGCTGCAGATCGGTCGCGATGACCCGGAAATACGTGTGCGGACCTGGGTAGAGCGAGGCGGTGTCGATCTTGATCGTCGGGTCGCTGCAAACTGCGACAACGACGGTCAGGCACGGGCTCGTGTTCGACGGGCTGATCAAGGCGAGGTGAGCCTGAGACACCTTCGGGATCTCGGCCAGGGCGACCGAGGAGTTGAACGGTCCGATCACGCCCATCACCGTGGCGTCGGTGGCCAGCGCGGCGATGTTCGTGGCACCCGTTGCCGGGTCGTGCCCGTTCTTGAGGACTGAGGAGTCGTCCTTGCTGATGTATTTCAGCGTGCAACCGCCGAGCAGGTGGTGAGCGTTGGCCTGAGTCACCGCCAGTTGGGCGGCCAGCTGTGGGAACGGTCCGTCGGTCCGGTCGCCTCCCGTCAGGGGCAGATCGGTGGCCACCGTGATGGTTCCTCTGCAGCCAGCGATACCGGAGGCGCCGCTGCTCGACGACGTGCCGGGTGACGAGGTGCCGCATGCGGCTAAGACGCCAAGCGCGGCAATCGTACCAATCGACAACAACCCTTTCGTGGGCTTGACCATGTGCTGGGTTCTCCTCTCTCTGCGAGGCAATTGCTGGTGAGGGCCTCTGTGTACACTCGGGCACGACTGGTTGTCAATCGCCCATTGGAACTACGCCGGCTACGAGAAGGGCAATCCAAGGACCCGCTCAACCTCGCTAGGATCATCGGTCATGGTCTTCGCTGCGGTTGCGAGTGGACTGAGTGCAGCGTTCGCTGTGGTCGTCTTCCTCAGGTTCCTCCGGAGCAGACGCCCGGCGTTCGCCGCGTGGACCCTCGGCCTGCTGATTTTTGCGGGCGCGGCCGCCTTCCAAGCGGCGGGGGAGACCGGCGGCTGGTCACCGGCGGTGTTTCGTGGCTTCTATCTCCTTGGTGGCGTCCTCGGAGTCATCTATCTCGCGCTGGGCACCGTCTTTCTCCTGGCGCCGCGGCGGGTGGCCTGGGCCTGCGCCATCGTGCTGGGGGCGATCACGATCGTTCTTGCGGTTGACGCCGCGGTGATCCCTGTCGATGCGGCCAAGCTCGCCACCGCCAAGGGTGTGCTCGGCGATGCCATCCAGAAGGGATCGTTGCTCTTCATCGGCGTGGTCTTCCTCAACATCATCGGCACCCTCGTGCTGGTCGGCGGATCAGCCTGGTCCGCGTACCGCTTCATCCGCGATCACGCCGGCATTGACCGCGTGATCTGCAACGTGCTGCTCACCGCCGGCGCACTGATCATCGCCGTGGGATTCTCGGCGGCAAAGACGGTCGGCATCGCCAACCTCGACGCCCTCGGAGCGTATGAGGCCGCCGGCATCGCGATCATGTTCGGCGGCTTTCTCGCGCTCGGGAAGGTCGGCGTCCGGAGTGCTGCTTCATCCCCGTCGGGGCCCGCACCCGCAACCTCCGGGTCGTGAGCGGCATGCTGGCGGCCGCTGATGCGGCGACGTGGCGCGAGCGCGACGCCGAACTGATCTCTCCCGCGTATCACCGCTATTCGGACCTCGTCGTCGAGAGCGCTGAAGGCGCCCATCTGCACACTGTCGACGGTCGCGACGTCCTGGACTTCGGCTGCGGCATCGGAGTCACCAACCTCGGACACCGCCATCCGGCAGTTGTCGCCGCGGTGCACGCGCAGGTCGACCGTCTCTGGCACACGTCGGTCACCGCCTTCCATCCCCAGATGATCGAAGCCGCGGCGGCCCTCGTCTCGGTCACACCCCCGTCGCTCGACCAGGTTTTCCTGACCAACTCAGGAGCTGAGGCCATCGAGGGGGCGATGAAGCTCGCGCGGCGATCCACCGGGCGGAGCGAGATCATCGCGTTCGTCGGAGGCTTCCACGGGCGGACGTACGGGGCGCTCTCGCTCACCGCGAGCAAGGCCGCCTACCGTCGCGGCATGGGCCCGCTCCTCCCGGGTGTGCACCACATCCGCTATCCCTATTGCTTCCGCTACTGCTCGCATCCCAGCGATGAGGTCTGCCATCTGGTCGAGCAGGAACTCGCGCTGCTCTTCGCCACCACGACAGCCCCGGACACGGTCGCGGCGATCGTCGTCGAGCCGGTGCAGGGCGAGGGTGGATACGTGGTACCGCCGGCCCCCTTCATGCCGATGCTGCGCCGCATCTGCGACGAGCACGGCATCCTCCTGGTTGCCGACGAGGTCCAGAGCGGATTCGGGCGCACCGGGAAGATGTTCGCCGTCGATCACACGCTCGTCGAGCCCGACATCATGTGCCTGGCCAAGGCACTCGGTAACGGCATGCCCATCGCCGCGATGGTGGCCGGGCATCGGGTGATGAGCGCCTTCCACGAGGGCGAGCACGGAACCACCTACGGCGGCAACCCGGTGGCCTGTGCGGCGGCCGTGGCGGTCATCGAGACCATGACCCGCGACCACATTCCCGAGCGAGCGGACCGGCTCGGCCGCCGCGTCATGGAGCGTGCTCGCGCATGGCAGACAGACGTCCCGGCGCTCGCGGATGTGCGCGGCCTGGGGCTGATGATCGGCCTCGAATTCATGCAGGGCGGTGCTCCCGCCACCCGGTTGGTGGATCGGATCTCGACCAACGCGCTCGCCCACGGACTGCTCGTGCTCTCCTGTGGTATCGATGGGAATGTGATCAGACTGATCCCGCCGCTGACGATTCCAGAAGCCGAGCTCGACGCGGGCCTGGACATTCTTGAAGCCGCCATTCGCGAGGAGGCGGCCTGATGGCCGTGGTGGACGCGACGCTCGAGGTCGGCAACCTGATCGGCGGCGCCTTCCAGCCGGCCAGGGCCGGGCGCACCTTCGAATCACGCAACCCGGCCGACAGTGGCGACGTGGTCGGCGTATTTCCCCGCAGTGACAACACCGACGTCGACGCGGCGGTCGCAGCCGCGCGAGACGCGTTCGAGGGTTGGCGGCGGACGCCATGGCCGTCTCGCGCAGCGATCATCCTGCGCGCCTCGGAGCTGCTCGAGGAGCGCAAGGAGGCACTTGCACAGCTCATGACGCGGGAGATGGGCAAGGTGCTCACCGAGGCTCGTGGCGATGTGCAGGAAGCAATCGACATGGGAAAGTTCATCGCCGGCCTGGGCCGCCATGCATTCGGCGAGACGGTGCCGAGCGAGTTGCGCGACAAGTGGGCGATGACCATGCGCCAGCCGTTTGGTGTGGTGGGCTGCATCACGCCGTGGAACTTCCCGATTGCCATCCCGTCGTGGAAGATCTTCCCGGCGATCATGGCCGGCAACGCGGTGGTGCTCAAGCCGGCCGAGGACACGCCACTGTGCGCGCTGCGATTCGTCGAGGCGCTCGCCGACGCCGGGCTGCCGGCCGGTGTCGTCAACGTTGTGTTCGGTTTCGGTGAAGAGGCCGGTGCGGCGCTGGTCTCGCATCCGGACGTCGCCGCGATTTACTTCACGGGCAGCGTCGAGACGGGCCGGATCGTGTCCGAGACCTGCGGGCGGATGCTCAAGAAATGCTCGCTCGAGCTGGGTGGCAAGAACGCCATCGTGGTGCTCGACGACGCGGATGTCGAGCTCGCCGTGGACGGCGCGCTCTGGGGTGCGTTCGGCACTGCCGGACAGCGATGCACCGCTTCGTCGAGACTGATCGTCGAGCAGGGTGCGCTCGACCGCTTCACTTCGCGGTTGGTCGAGCGTGCGTCACATCTCCGGCTGGGCGACGGCCTCGATGCCAAGGTCGACGTCGGACCGGTGATCAACGAGACGCAGCTCAAGCGGATCCATTCCTACACGGAGATCGGCAAGGGCGAAGGCGCGTCACTGCTCCTCGGTGGCGAGATCGCAACCGAGGGGGCGCTCGCCAAGGGCTGGTTCTACCGCCCGACGGTGTTCGGCGGCGTCAAGCCGGCGATGCGCATCGCCCAGGAGGAGATCTTCGGACCCACCACGGTGATCATCCCGGTCACCTCGATGGAGGATGCGATCACCGCCGCGAACTCCACCCAGTACGGGCTCAGTCTCAGCGTGTACACCAACGACCTGCGCACCGCATTCCACGCGATCAACGAACTGCATTCGGGAATCGTTTACATCAACGCCCCAACCATCGGAGCGGAGATTCAACTCCCATTCGGCGGGACTCGAAACACCGGCAACGGCCACCGCGAGGCGGGCGGCCACGTACTCGACGAGTTCAGCGAGTGGAAGTCGATCTACATCGACTACAGCGGACGCCTCCAGCGCGCGCAGATCGACACTGAGTGACCTCTGCCGTGAACGGGCTCCAGGAACGTTTCACGACACACGAAGGCAGGCGCCTGCGCTACCTGACCGGAGGGGCCGGCCCGCCACTCCTGCTCTGCCATGGTTTCATCGGGTCGGCCGAGAATTTCAGTGACTGGTTCGATGTAGTGGTGCAGCGTCGCACCATCATCGCGCCCGACCTTCCCGGCTTTGGCCGGTCAGCGCCCATGGATGGCGGCCATACAGCTCCCGCGCTTGCGCGCGCGGCACTCGCGGCGGCCGCCCATGCCGGCGCCGAAGAGTTCGATGTCGCCGGGCTGTGCCTCGGTACCCCGGTCGCGCTCGCGGTCCAGCGTGCTCGCCCGCAGGCGACCGGGCGCGTGATCCTGCACACGCCACTGGTGGCGCCGTGGCTGGTTCGGCGCGCGTTCCACATCCAGGTCGGTTTCATGCTGGCGCCGGTCGTCTACCCCGGCATCGTGTGGCTCGCGCACCAGCGCACCACGAGCGACATCTATAAACGGCTGATGGTGGAAGGCAAGAACGTCGATCCAGTTGCTGCCAAGGCCAACTTCGACAACCAGGTGCTCGCCGATCCGCGGGCGGCACGGGAGTGGCTCCACGACGCGCTGCAACGAGACGATCTTGCCCAGGTTCGGGGTTCGGGGCATCCAATACTGATCCTCGTCGCCGAACGGGATCGCATCGTCAATGTACGCCGTCTCAAGAAGGCGGTCGCGGATGCGCCGGACGTGTCGTTCGATGTCATCCGGCAGGCGGGTCATGCGTGGAGCCCGGAACTCTCGCGCCGCCAGCGTTTGCTGATCGCCGCTTTTCTCGACGATCAGCCGCTGCCGCGCGCCGACGGCGCCGCCGTCGCCGCCGCCTAGCCGCAGCTCTCGTGGCGGTGGACCCGGACGCCGGTGTCGACGTCGATGCGGATCGAGCGATCATGGCCTACATCCGCGAGTCGCGCCGGGCACGCGATCTCCCGCGTGTCGGGCCGTTCGCGCTGCTCCTCACCGAGGCGACCAGGCTTCGCTTCCTCAACTACGCGATTCCAGACGACGGAGCCGACCCGGACGACTCGGATGTGACCCTGCTCGTGGCAGCCTTCCGAGCCGCGGATCGCATGCCGCGTCTGGAGTTTCTGCCATCTGTGGCGCCAGCATTGGAGTCGCGTCTCACCGCGACGGGCTGGACCGTGGAGGATCGCCTGCCGCTCATGACCTGCACCACGAGGTCGGTGCGCGACCTGCCTCCACCCGACGGCATCGTTATGGACACGCCGTCGAATGACGCGACGCTGCTGGAGATGGCTCGCCTGCAACACCGGATCTTCGACGACCCGGAGCCGCCCGATGAGCGGACCGTCACCCGGCTGCGCGACTCGCTGAACCGCGGAGGGCGCGCCTTGGTCTGCCTGGACCCCGAGACCCGCCAGGTGGTGGCAGCCGCCCAGTCCGGGCCGCCCACGGGTGGCGCGACCGAGGTCGTCGGAGTGGTGGTGGCGCCGGCGCATCGACGCCGCGGCCTTGGCGCGGCGCTGGTGTCGTCCCTGGCTCATCAGGGTTTCGACGCGGGGCTCTCGACGGTTTTCCTCGAGGCGGCTCCCGGTGCCGACGGCGCGTACCGCAACGCGGGGTTCCGGCGGACATCGACCAGCGTGCACATATCGTTGGAGCGTGACCTCGACGCCTGAGCCCGTCTCGACCCCCGAGCCCGTCTCGACCCCCGAGCGGCGCTGGCCGCCACCGGCGCTGCGAGTGCGGCCGTTCCGCTGGTACTGGGCTGCCCAGTGGCCCACCTTGCTCGGCACCTGGATGCAGATTGTCGCTCTCGGGTATCTCGTATACCAGCAAACCGGCAGCACCACTGCCGTGGCAGCGGTGGCCGCGGCGGACGGCATCCCGTCGGTCATCCTCTCGCTGGCAGGCGGTGTCCTCGCCGACCGGTTACCCCGGCGGCGGATCCTCCTGGTCACCCAGACGCTGCTCGGCCTCAGCGCCGGATCGCTGGCGATCCTGGTCGCGACCCACCATGCGAGCTTCGCGGCCATCCTCGTGGTCGCGATCGTCTTCGGCGCCACCGACGCCGCCGATCTGCCCACGCGTCAGGCGCTGGTTGCGGACCTGGTCGAGCGGCATCTCGTGGTCAACGCCGTCGCCCTCGGTGCGGCGGCGATGAGCGCGACGCGGATCGTCGGTCCGTCGGTGGCCGGTCTCCTCATCGGATTGGCGGGCCCGGCCGTGTGCTTCGGCTTTCTCGCCGTCGCCTACCTGGCACCCATCGTCGTGCTGTTGACCGTGATCCCGGATATCGCTCCGCTGCCAAGGCGGGCAGGCGCGACGGCGTGGAGCGAGCTCGTCGCCGGCCTCCGCATCGCCGGGGCCGATCCGCTCATCAGGGGTGTGGTGATCGTCGCGGCGGTGCTCGCCTTCTTCGGCGTGTCATACATGCCGTTTCTGCCCGTTCTGGCCAGAACGCAACTGCACGTCGGCCCCGCGGCGCTGGGCGTCATGTACAGCGTCGGAGGTGTCGGCGGCCTCGTCGGGGGCCTGGCGATCGCCTCGATGGGGCGTGGCGCGGGGCGCCTCCAGCTCATGCTGGTCGGTGGTGTGGTCTACGCCGCAAGCCTCTTCGTGGTGGCCCACGGCGCGGTGCTCGGAGTCACGCTGCCGGCGCTGGTCGGGATCAGCTTTGCGTTCGTGGCGGTGAGCACGTCAATGACCACCCTGTTGCAGACGGATACCGACCCCGCGCTGCGCGGCAGGCTCTTGGGTATCTACGCGACGATCTTCGCCGGGCTGCAGCCGCTGGGGACGGTGGTGTACGGCTTGATACCGCATTCGGTCGGGCTGTTCAACGCGATCGGGGTCGGCGCGCTCCTGGTCGGGGCGACCACCGTCCTGGTCGTGGTCACCCCCTCGTTCAGGGCTCGGGTGAACGGGCTCAGCATCGGCCGAGCCGGGCCCGCGGCGGCCCCCGATACACTGGGCTGAGGATGTTGCAACGACGGCGCGGGGCGGCGATCGTGGCGGTGTGCGCAGTGGTTGTGGCCGCGTGCGGTTCGACCACGCCGGCCCCGGTGAAAGCGTCGCCGGTGATCGCGCGCGTCTCCTCGGACACCATCACGCTCGCGCAGTTCAACGTTCGATACCAGAGCGCCTACACCAGCATCGTGCAGGGCGGTGGGAGTGGCGGGGGTGCCGCGATCACGCAGCTGCGCGCAGCGATCCTGCGCAGCCTGATCCTCGACACGGTGATTCGCGAGGAAGCCGCCAAGCTCGGGCTGGAGGCCACCTCCAAGGAGGTCGCGGCCGACATCGCCACCGACGCGCACCAGGCAGGGGGGATGAACGCGCTCAAGGCCGAGCTTGCCGGCGCGGGTGGGTCGATCGCGCAGCTCGAGGATGAGATCAGCTCGAACCTCAACGAGCAGCGCCTCGAGGACGTCTTCGCCCAGCAGCGTGTGGCCGTGGTCGAGCAGCAGCTCGCATCCGGGGCGAACTTCATCGCGACCGCCAAAAACTTCTCCGACGACTCCGGGACGACGGGCACCGCAGCCAAAGGAGGCGATCTCGGTGTCCTGACCGCAGCGGAGCTCAAGAAGTACGATCCCGCGTTTGTCGCCGCGGTGAAGTCGCTGCCAGTCGGCGCGTACACCAGGAACCCCGTCCACGACGCCGGCGGCTACGACATCGTGATGCTGTATTCGAAGACGGCGGGTGGCTGGGGCGTCCGCCACATCCTGATCTACGCCGGCAACCCGTACAACGTGACGGACCGACCCAACTGGTTCACGGAGGCACTGTTCGCCCAGGTCGACCAGCTGTGCAAGGCGAACCAGATCGAGGTGACCCTGACCAACGCAGGCGGCAACCCGTGCACCGCGCCGAGTCCGACTCCCGCGCCTGCCAGCCGGAGCCCCAAGCCCACCGCGACCGCCCCGGCTGGGTGAGGTGCTTCCTCGCCATTCCGCTCGCTGAGCCGGGGCTGGGAGCGGCCCAGCGGCTGCAGGCTCGGCTCCGTGAGCGCGTTGCGGAAGTTCGCTGGGCGCGTGCGGAAACGCTCCATCTGACGGTGCACTTCTTCGGAGAGATCGACGACACGAGGGCCACAGCCGCACCTGACGCCGTCACGCCAATCGCCCACCGGACGATTCCCTTCGAGGTTGCACTGGATCGGCTCGGTGCTTTCCCAGAGCGCGGCATGCCACGGGTGCTCTGGCTTGGCCCCGCGGTCGACGTCCTTCCGCTCACCGCGCTGGCGCACGACTGTCGCGCGGTGCTGGCCGCCGCGGGCTTCGACGTTGAGAACCGGCGATACCACGCGCACTGCACACTCGGACGGCCGCGCCTGCCGTGGAGTGACGTTGCCCGAACCGCGTGGGCGGCGGCGGCGGCTGAAGATCAGCCAGAAATTCGATTCACGGCATCGCACCTGGTGCTGTACGAGTCGCGCTCCGCGCCGGGAGGCGCGGTCTACACGGAACGCGCGGCGCTCGCTTTCGCCTCACACTGACCCCAGGTCAGCGGTAGCGGGGGTCGACGAGCTCGGTGGCGAGTCCGTAGTGCTCGATGGCCGCGGCGACGACATGACGCGGCAGCGCGTCCTGCTGCGCCAGCCCGTCCAGCACTGCGACAGAGATTGACCCGGCATCGACTTCGAAGTGACGGCGCAGCGCGACGCGCGTGTCGCTGCGCCCATAACCGTCGGTGCCGAGTGGAATGAAGGGAACGGTCACGAATCGCCCGACCTGATCCGGAACCGCCTTCATGTAGTCGGTCACCGCGACGATCGGTCCGCCATCGTCACCGCCCAGCTGCTCGTCGACGTACGAGACCCGCGGTTCCGCATCGGGATGCAGACGGTTCCATCGTTCCACGTCGAGCGCGTCCTGACGCAGCAGCTGAAAGCTGGTGGCGCTCCATACCTCGGCCGCCACGTCATGCTGATCGAGCAGCATTGCCTGGGCCTCGACCGCGGCCTGGACGGCGCTCCCGCTGGCGAGAATGCGCGCGCGGTGGGTGCGCTCGCCCTGCGCCGGCTTGTACAGGTAGAGACCGCGGAGGATGCCCTCCTCGCTGCCCTCGGGCATCGGTGGCATCGGATAGTTCTCGTTGTAGAGCGTGATGTAGTAGAAGATGTCCTCGCCGTCGACNNTACATGCGTCGCATGCCGTCGCGGATGACCGTCGCCAGCTCGTAGGCAAATGCGGGATCGTAGATGCGGACGTTAGGGATCGCGCTGAAGAGCAGCGGCGAATGTCCATCCTCGTGCTGCAGGCCCTCGCCGTTGAGCGTGGTGCGTCCGGCGGTCCCGCCCAGCATGAAGCCACGACCACGCGAGTCGCCGAATGCCCAGATGAGGTCGCCGACCCGCTGATA
>PNBE01000185.1 GCA_003135895.1 Candidatus Dormiibacterota bacterium | reverse complement strand
GGAAGACTTCACGAAGAACGGCCACGTGTATGACCTGATCTTCGACTCCGTGGGCAAGCTCTCGTTCGCGCGCTGTAGAGCCTCTCTGAAGCCTGGTGGTGTGTACCTGCCCACCGACGGCCTGCGCAACCTGGCGCTCACCGCATGGACGGCGCGGGTCGGAGACCGGAAGGTCGTGTTCGCCATTCCGCCCACGTTCACCAAGCAGGACGTGGTCTTCATCAAGGAGTTGATGGAGGCGGGGAAATACCGCGCGGTCATCGATCGGCGCTACCCACTAGAGCAGGTGGTCGAGGCAACCCGATACGTCGAGATGCACCAGAAAACCGGAAATGTTGTCGTGACGATCGGCCCCGACAGCGAGACCTGACCAGCAGGAACTTCGCCGGGCGCGACGCGGGCATCAGACGGCGGCGGCGGGCAGGCTCACCTTCAACGTACCGCGCACCGTGCACCCTGCACCCGGCACCGCGACGATCTCGAGGTTCCCGCCGAGTGCATCAAGTCGATCGCGCATGTTGTTCAGGCCCGATCCCATCTTCACGATGGCCGGGTCGAATCCACGGCCGTCGTCACGCACTTCGAAGGACAGCTCGCCATCGGCCTCGCGCAGATGGACCACCGCTCGCGATGCGGCGGCGTACTTTTGCACGTTCTGCAGGCACTCGAGGACGCAGAAGTACGCCGCCGCTTCGGTCTCCTGCGGGTAGCGGCCAATCGGATCGCTCTCCACCGTCACGGGCAGCGTCGCCTTGCGCGCCTGCGATTCGATCGCGGTCACAAGACCCTTGTCAGCGAGGAGCGGCGGGTAGATGCCCCGCGCCAGGTCCCGCAGGGCCTCGAGCGCCTCGTCGGCGTCGTCTTTGAGCTGCACGATCAGCGTCCGCGCTTTCTCGGTGTCCTTGTCGAGCATCATCTGGGCGAGTCCCAGCTTCACCTTCAGGGCCACAAGATTTTGCTGCGCACCGTCATGCAGATTGCGTTCGAGGCGGCGTCGCTCGTCATCCTGTGCTTTGACGAGGCGCTGCCGCGACAGTCGCAGATCCTCGAGTCGCTGCAGGAGCTCGGTGGTGAGACCGACATTCCTCAATACCAGTCCCGCTTGGCGGGCCAGGTCATCGAGCAGCTTCTCTTCGATCGGGGTCAGTGTCTCGCCGCGACGCTTTGTGACCGTGAGCACACCGAGCATCTCGTCCTGATGGAGCACGGGAGTCGCCCGGTGTGCACCGGGAATGTTGGCGAACGACTCACGCGGTATGCGGAGCGACGAGACGCCGTTGGTCGAGGGTGGATCGCTGACGGCAAGGCGAAGTTCCTGGCCGGATCTGAGCCAGACGGCGGCAGCTTCGGCCCCTGTTCCCTCGCGCAGCACCTCGGCCATCCGCGGCAGGACGGAATCCGACGAATAGGTCTCCGCGACCTGCTCGGAGAAACGGCTGAGCACCTCGTATGGAGTGGCACGCTCCCCATAGACGAGCCTGTTTGCGATGCGCTGAAGGCGCTGTCGCACCGGTTGAAATCCCACGGCTACGATCGCTGTGGCGAGTATCGACAGTCCGAGATTCGGCTTGCCACCGCTCCCGACCCGNNGATCAGCGCCGCCAGTGTGCCGAACACGAGAGTCCGGTGAATGACGACGTCGATGCCGTAGAGGCGATATTTGAGGATCGCGACCCCGGAGGCGATCGGTAGCGCAACGCCGAGGCCGAGGACGAGTGGGATGTTGTTGGCCGGCGATTGACCGGTCGACGCGACGCTGAAGGGAATGCCGATCACCACCGCGCTCAGGCTGGCGGCGATCGCGAATGCGAACCACTTGATCTGATGGCGTTCTTCGCCGGCGGCGCGTCGATAGCGCAACACGAGCCCGACCGCCGCGATCACGAGGAGCAGCAACCCGACCGGCCAGGCCCACCACAGGTTTGCGAACGTAAAGGGGGTGCCCTTGACACCGGTGGGATTGGGGATGGCAGGGACGCCGGGCGCAAGGACGAGCGGCGTCGGATCCAACCAGGACAGCACGATCGAAAGGGCCGTCGCCACGATGGCCAGCCCGGCAACGATCCGCCATCGAGAGCTCATCAAGCGCCCATCCGGAAACAGGAGAACGACAAAGAGGAATGCTCCGGTTGGATAGATCAGGGCGAGTACCCAATTGGCGAACCAAGCCGCCCATGAGACTGCGGGAAGATTTGCCGGTGAGATCAGGGCGTGCATCGAGTACTCCGCAGCCGCTGCCCGGAGAGCGTTCAGCACTGCGGAACCCAAAAGCAGCCACCCGATGACATTGGATGGTCGCCTCGAGACGACCAATGCGCCGACGGCGCCCATGCCAATCGGGATGACGAGATCGGGCCCAAACGAGCTCGTCGCCAGATTGAGATCGCCGTTCATCCCGGCGAAGGTCCAGGCAATCGCAAGCAGCCCTGCGAGCACGACCGCGAGGCCGATTGCCACCCCGGTCGATGTCCGGGTGCCTGGCTCGCCCTCGGCGATGGCCGTCGCGGTCAACTGACCCCCGGTTGCATGACCGCTATTGTCCCGGGCGGGAGGCGGTGCGGCGATGGGGCCCGCCACCCTTTGTTCGGGGGCTAACACCACCATCCGGCCGGGCGATGGTTGGCGCTGCCCGCCCCTCAACTGGAGCGCGCAGCCTACGAATCCAGCGCCAGGTGCGCGGCCCTGGCTGCCGCTTCAGCGGCCTCGGCCGTCTGCTCAGCGGCCGACGCCTCCTGGGCAGAAAACCGGGCCTCCTCGGCCTTGTGATCTGCCTCGCGCCGCTTCGCATCGGCGAGTGCCCGCGCGCGCTGCGCGACCGCGTCCTGATCCGCCGTTTCGCGTTCAGCCTCACGACGTGCAAGGAGCTCGAGGCTCGCGGGTCGGGCCGGTGCCGGTCGACGCGGCGCAGAGGAAGTCTGCCGGCGGTACGGAGCGAGGATCGCCGCGAGCTCGACGGTGTCATCGCCGGGATCGTCGACGGCTCCGAAGCCGGCGACGTCGAGCTCGCGATCCAGCGTTCCGGTCCACAGCGCTCGCCGTTCGGGCGCGCCGCCGGTGGCAGCCGCCTGGAGCGTGGTGCGGATCCTGCGGCCGGTCTCGTCACTGGCCCCGTGTGCGGCGCGTTCGAGCACATCAACGGCGGCCCGAGCCGCACGCTCGACGCCATCGCGAAGGCGGCCGGTGGCGAGATGGAGATCCTCGCGGGTCTGTGTGCCCGCAGCGACGTTCTGCTGAGCATCGCGGGCATCGGCTCCGGCCGCGAGCAGCTCGGTGATCAACGCCGGGTGTTCGACGGCGAGCTGGTCGATGGCCCACACACCGACCGCAGGTTTGCGAAGTTTGCCGACCGCGTCAGCGGCATCCCGATCGGTGGCTCGAAGTTCGCGTACCAGGGCGGTGCGGCGCGTGACGAATTCCTCGAGCGGTCCGTGATAGAGGCCGGATGCG
>PNBE01000020.1 GCA_003135895.1 Candidatus Dormiibacterota bacterium | reverse complement strand
GGGTGCGCGTTGCTGATGAGCCTTGACGAGCCCGGGCCATCCGCACCGGCGTCTCAAAAGGTACTGCCACTCTCGCTGCCAAGTCTCAGCAGAGCTCTGCGGTTTTCGCTTGGACGACCCGTTAGCGCCACGGGTGTCGATCCACGCGTCGAATCGCAAGGGTGCGCCGTTGGTCCGGTTGGCGACGGGCGTGCGGGTCGCCGCTGTCCTCGGTGCCGCCGTCCAAAAAGGTGATCCGCGCTTAGAGGTCGGACGAGACAGGCGCCGAGGGTGTCCGTAAGGACGAGGTGCAGCTCGTGCTCCCAGGTGAACTCGATGCCCCCGAGCACCTGCAGCGCCCAAGCGATCGACGCCACGCGCGGCAGTGACTCAGGCTCCGCATCGGCCGCCTACGCCGCGGCGTACGTCGCTGCGCGCAGAGGAGCTCTGCGACCCCCACGGAGTCACTGCGCTAGGGTTGGCAGGATGACCGACCAGCACGCTGCGGCGGCGAGAGTCGCGGCTGCCTACAACGCGGCCAGTGACCGTTATACGGCCCCGCCCCTCAGCTTCTGGGACAGGTTCGGTGCAGAGACAGTGCGTCGCATGGGGCTGCGATCGGGGGCCCACGTCCTCGATCTGTGTTGCGGTGCCGGCGCCTCCGCACTCGCTGCCGCGCGAGTCGTCGGTCCTTCTGGCCAGGTTCTGGCGCTCGACCTCTCCCCTCGCCTCCTCGAGTTGGCAGCTCGCCGAGCGGCGTACGAGGGGCTGGACAACATCGAGTTCCGCTGCGCCGACGCTACCTCAACGGGACTACCGAGCGAATCGTTCGACGCCGTCGTATGTGTCTTCGGTGTCTTCTTCGCCGCTGACAGGCCCGGCTTTGTTGCTGAGATGTGGCGGCAGCTGGCTCCTGGAGGCGCACTCGCTGTCACCACCTGGGGCCCGCATCTGTTCGAGCCGGGCAATAGCCTCTTCTGGCAAGAGGTGGGGCGGCTTCGCCCCGACCTCGATCGCGCCTTCAATCCGTGGGACGATCTGGTCACCCCCGACGCACTCGGTAGCTTGCTTCGATCCGTTGGGATCGGGGATGTTGTCGTGACCGCCGAGGGCGGCACGCACCGGTTGCTGACGTCTGATGACTTCTAGCAGATCGTGCTCGGCAGCGGTTATCGAGGTACCGTCGATGCGCTGACCCCGGAGCAGGTCGATGCCGTGCGCCACGTTTTCCTCTCGTCTGGGCTGTCAGGATCCCCACATGACCCGACTCGCGGCTTGGACGCTTGGCGCTGTGAGCGTCGCGCTCGGGGTCGCGGGCATCAGCCTCGCGGTCGCTGGTGATGACGTTGCCGCCGTTCTGCGTTCGGGACATGCGGACGCACCGGTCATCGCCACGGTGGGCGCCGGCCTCAGCCTGATCCTCCTCCAGCGGCGACCGCGCCATCCCATCGGCTGGCTGCTGCTCGCCAACGCTGTCGTCCAGGGAGCCGCCGCGGTTATGGACTGGTATGCCGTGCATGCCACGGACCATCCGGGAACGCTCTCCGGTGGCGACATTGCCTCCCGCCTGCTGGAACTCCCGCTGATCCTCGCCGCCTTGACCCTGGTCCTCCTCCTCCTGCTGAGCCCGGAGGGGCACGCGCTCTCCGCGCGTTGGCGGCCGGTGATGATCGTCACCATCGCCGACGCGGCCATCTCCTTGGCGGCCTCTATCGTCGGACTCGGCCCCGTCGCTCGCGTTGGTCAGCTGGTCATGGCGGCATGCGCCCTGTTGGGCGCCGCGTCGCTGGTGATGCGCTTTCGCAGCTCGCGCGGCGTCCTCCGTCAGCAGGTGAAGTGGATCGCCTTCGGGATGGTGCCAACGGTGCTGCTGGTCATTGCCGGCCACGTGACGCCCGGCATCCCCGGGGGGATCCTCGCCATGGTCTCACCGATATCCGCCTACATCGGCATCACCATCGCCATCCGCCGCTACCGGCTTTTCGAGCTCGACCGCATCATCAGCCGGTCGGTCGCGTATGTGACGCTGTCCATCGTCCTGGGTCTGGTCTTTGTGCTCGCCGCGGTGCTCTTCGGCGAGATCGGCGGCGTGGTGGGTGGCGGCTCGAACCTCGTCACCGCCGGTGCCACCCTGACGGTCGTCATATTCTTCCAGCCGCTGCGCAGGCGCCTACAGACCGCGGCGGACCGGCGTTTCCAGCGCCGCAGCTACCACGCCACCCGGATCCTGCAGGTGTACGTCGAAAGCCTGCGCGACCGCGAGCCGCAACCAGGAGCCCTGCGCGCGGCTCTCGCCGCAGCCATCGGCGATACCACTGCGCAGGTGGCCTTCTGGCTCCCCGAGCACGGCGGCTACGTCGATGAAGCCGGAGACGATGTCAGTCTTTCCGACTCATCGGACCGCGTCGTGACACGGATCGAGCGCCGCGGCGAGGAGCTCGGCGCCATCATTCACCGCCCCGCGAGTCCCGAGGGCGGCANNGCGGCAACGGTGCGGGCCTCACCGCTCGCCTTCGACCATGGCCGGCTGCGAGCCCAGGTGATGCGACATCTCGCCGAGGCCCGCGCATCACGGGCGCGCATCGTGGCGGCGGGTGACGCCGAACGCCGCCGTCTGGAGCGCGACCTCCATGATGGCGCGCAGCAGCGGCTGGTGGCCCTGCGTCTGGAATTGCGCATGGCGCAGCGCGGTGCCGGCCGAGGCGCCGACCCCGTGCTTGCCCGAACCATCGATCACGCGGAGCGGGAACTGCAGGTGGCGGTCGACGAACTGCGACGCCTCGCGCATGGGCTGGTTCCGGCCGCGCTGACTGACGCCGGCCTTGTGGCGGCGCTGGAGGAGCTTGCCAGCCGCGCCGCGCTGCACGTGACGGTGAACGCCGACACCAGTGAACGCGCCCCGTCGGGGATCGAGGTGGCGGCGTACTTCGTGGTCAGCGAGGCCGTCGTCAACGCGGTCAAACATGCATCGGCCACGGACATTACTATCGACATCTCTCACCGCGACTGCCTGTTCATCGTGCGGATAGCGGACGACGGCATCGGTGGCGCCGACATCGACGCGGGCACGGGCATCCGCGGTCTTGTCGACCGTGTCGAAGCCCACCAAGGGCGCCTCTCCCTCGAGAGCCCCGTCGGGCGCGGCACCATCATGACTGCGGAGTTTCCATGCGAGTGATGATTGCCGACGACTCGGTGCTCCTCCGCGAGGGTTTGGTGCGATTGCTCACCGGCGAGGGGATGGAGGTCATCGCTGCGGTTGGCACCGCCGACGAACTGCACTTTGCTCTCGCGCGTGACAGCCCCGACCTCGTCATCCTCGATGTGCGTATGCCACCGACGCAGACGGATGAAGGCGTGCGCGCCGCGCAGCGGATCCGACGCGAGCATCCCTCCGTCGGTGTCCTGCTACTCAGCCAGCACGTCGAGGTGGCGCGACTGGGCAAGCTCTTCCACGATCGCCCTGAAGGGATGGGCTACCTCCTCAAGGATCGTGTCGTTGATATCGACGAGTTCGTTGAGGCGGTACGGCGCGTTGCGCGCGGAGGGAGCGCCGTAGACCCTGAGATTGTGGCTCGCCTGCTCGGCCGTGCCCAGCACCAGAGCCAGCTTTCGTCACTGACATCGCGCGAGCTCGAGGTGCTGGCATTGATGGCCGAGGGCCGTACCAACCAGGCGATGTCCGCACGACTTCACGTCGGTGTCAAGACGGTAGAGACGCACGTCGCCAACGTCTTCGGCAAGCTCGGTCTCTTTGACAGCGCCGACGACCACCGTCGCGTGCTCGCCGTGCTCGCCTATCTCCAAAGCACGGAGACATCAGGAAATTCCTGAGGCGGAATTCCGGGTTGCTTCGGACGACGCCTGCTCTGGGGGCGCCTAGCCTGAGGGGTGCTGGTTCCGCAGGGCACATGGAGCCCGACCGGCATGCCAAGGGAGTCCGCCATGTCCTCGATCCCCGCCGTTCGCACACCTGACCGCCCTCGTCTCAACGGCTGGGCCCGCGCCGCCGTGGCACTGCTCTTCGCCAACAGCGCGGCGCTCGCGTATCTGGTCGTGCGCAGTTTGCAGAGCGGCGAGCAGATCGCTCGCCCCGTGCCGGTGATCATGGCGCTTAGCGCGCTGCTCGGCATTGCTCTTGCTGCCACGGGTCGACGTTTGGTGTGCGGTGTGGCTGCGGCTCTGCTCGTCGTGGGCTTTGCGGGCTCGGTGCCCCACGACCTGGACAATCTGCTGAACGGTCCGAGTATGGAGCGCCACATCTTCGGGGGCGTCGCATTTCTGGTCTCGTTGTCTGCGGCCATCATCGCGATCATCGCCACCTGGCGCTTCCGAGACTCCTGAGCGTACCGTCGCCACGGAACTGATGTTGCACCGAGGGATGTTCGGCCCTTCGGCTTCATGGAGCTGCAGGACGTCCAGGAGTTGGCGAACTTCTTCGAGCGTCGAGTCTCGGCGTATCAGGTGGCTGTCGGCGGAGCCGTCTCGTTCGACGAGACCTTCTAGACTGCAAGCTGTGATTCAAACCGCTGTCCTTGGATTTGCCCGCATCGGTGCCGACCGTGAGCTCAAGCGTGCCCTCGAGCAGCACTGGGCCGGCAAGCTCAGTGCCTCGGATCTTGAGGGCGTGGCAAGGTCGATTCGGCGGAGCAACCTGACAGGTGCAGCCACCGCAGGCATCGACATTCTGCCCTCCAACGATTTCTCGCTGTACGACCATGTCCTCGACACCGCGGTCATGGTTGGGGCAATCCCAAAGCGCTTCGCCACCAATGGCGAGGCTGTTGACGCCAGCCGATACTTCGCGATGGCGCGAGGAACTGCATCGGCGCCGCCGCTGGAAATGACCAAGTGGTTGGACACCAACTATCACTACTTGGTCCCAGAACTCAGAGGCGACACGCGCTTTCGGCTGGACGCCAGGAAGCCGATCGGGGAATTCCGTGAGGCGCTCGACTTGGGGATCAAAACGCGACCAGTCGTGCTTGGTCCGCTGTCGTTTCTGCTACTCGCGAAGATCCATGAGGGTCATCATGAGCCGTTGGCGCTCCTCGACCAGTTGCTCCCCGTCTATGCGGAGCTCCTGTCGGAGCTATCGCGCGCTGGAGCGAAAGAGGTACAGATTGACGAACCCTGTTTGGTCCATGATCTCACCGACTTTGAGATCAGTGAAGTCGAACGGTCCTGGGTGCGAATGGCGGCAAGTTCCTCTCTTGACCTGGTTCTGACAACCTACTTTGGTGGCCTCGGCAGGTGGCTCGATCGGGTGCTGGCACTGCCCGCAGCAGAATTCCACCTCGATCTGGTCAGGGATCCGGCACAGCTGCAACCGGCGGTGGCGGCACTGCAACCGAACGCACGGTTGTCATTGGGTGTCGTCGATGGCCGCAACGTGTGGATCACCGACCTTGATGCCGTCCTGGCCGAGGTCGAGCCGGTGATCGAACATCTCGGGGAGTCCCGGGTGCGGCTGGCTCCCTCCTGTTCGCTGCTGCACGTTCCCTACAGCCTCGACCGAGAAGTCGGGATCAACTCGCAGGTTCGGGCCTGGCTCGCCTTCGGTGCCGAGAAGCTCAGCGAGCTCGATCTCCTCAAACGCGCTCTCGGGATGGACGCGTCCGCAAGAATTCAGTTGCTTGCGACAAACCGTGAGGCGATACTCGCACGAGAACAATCACGTCTGGTGCACAGCGCTCGTGTCGCTCGCGAGTTGGATGCAGTCGCACCCGACCACCTGATACGGCGCTCCGACTACAGGCATCGCGCGAATGAGCAGGCCAAGGTTCTGGAACTCCCGGAACTGCCGACAACGACCATCGGATCGTTTCCGCAGACCCCGGAGATCCGCGACGCACGTCAGCGCGCGCGCCGGGGCGAGCTCGACGAGCAGGGCTACGAAGCCTTTCTCCGCGACGAGATCGCCACGGTGGTTCATCGCCAGGAAGAGATGGGATTGGATGTTCTGGTCCACGGCGAGGCCGAACGCAACGACATGGTCGAGTACTTCGCCGAGCATTTGAGTGGATTCGTGGTTTCCGCTTACGGTTGGGTACAGTCCTACGGCTCGCGCTGCGTGAAGCCTCCCATCCTGTATGGCGATGTCGAACGTCCGACGGCGATGACGGTACGCTGGTGGGAGCATGCTCAGGGGTGCACGTCGAAGCCGATGAAGGGCATGCTGACTGGACCTGTCACCATCCTCCAGTGGTCCTTCGTGCGCGACGACCAGCCGCGAGCGGTCACCTGCCAGCAGATTGCCCTTGCGGTTCGAAGCGAGACGCTCGACCTGGAGCGGGCGGGCGCCAAGGTTATCCAGATTGACGAACCGGCCTTGCGCGAAGGCCTCCCACTTCGTGTCGCTGAGCAGGATACGTACCTTCGCTGGGCAATCGACTGCTTTCGTCTGGCAGCCAATGGCGTCGCCGACATCACGCAACTGCACACCCACATGTGCTACTCGGAGTTCAACGAGATTCTGGAGCACATTGCGCGTCTTGACGCCGACGTTATCTCCATCGAAGCCTCGCGGTCGCAGATGGAGTTGCTCGACGCTTTCCAGGACTTTCGGTATCCGAACAGCATCGGTCCGGGTGTGTACGACATCCACTCCCCGAGAGTTCCCTCGGTGGATGAGATCGTCCTCCTGATTCGGCAGGCGGAGCAACGCATTCCGCGTGAACAGCTGTGGGTCAATCCGGATTGCGGTCTCAAGACACGAAGGTGGGAACAGGTGACGCCGGCGCTCGAGCACCTGGTGGAGGCGGCCCGTCAATGTCGAGCCGAGCGCACCGGGCGCTAGTCGAAGGGTCGGCGTTCAATAAGTGGGCGATATGTTGGACCGGCTCCCGCACTTTGCGACAACGGGGGGCGGGTCACTCCCTCACACGGATCCCGTAGCCGCCGTTCGCCACGTGATGCGGTCATACGACGTACCCTTCTGCCCGCCACTTCCACGACTGGACGGCGACATGATCGTCGAGTGGGTGGGCGTGGAACCGGGCCGATGCGGCTGGAGCCCAGATCGAGATCGGCGCGTACCGTACGCCTGGCCTGCGTTTCTGGATGCCGTCACAAAGGCACCGCCCGCTCACCGGATCGTGAAGTTGCAGGTCACCGGCCCGGTGACGCTCTGCGGAGCGATCGCCGAGGTCGGTGATCCCTCACCGTTCCTGTTCGCGAGGGATGTCGGGGCATGGCTCGCCGGTCAAACGCAGACTCAGATCGCGGCATTGCGCGAGCGACGTCTCGACTGCCTGCTTATCGTCGATGAACCGGCGCTCAACATGGCCGGCGTCGAATCGACCGTGATCGAGGCCTGGGAGCCGCTACGAACGGTCGGTGCAGCCTGGGGGCTCCACGTGTGCTGGCCCGCGCTCCGACAGCATCATTCGTTGCAGCCGCGTCCGGAAACGGAGGCCGGATCAGTCCTCAAGCGACACGACGCTAGCGTCGCTCGATGACTGTCACTCTGGCCAGTCAGGCGCCACATCAGCCCGGAGTCTGCGCAGCGCAGAGTAGACGATGGCGGCAACCACGAAGCCCACGTAGAACGAGAGATCGGCGCCGTGAAGGGCATTGGCCACCGGTCCGACGACAAGCCCTGTATTCATGAACGGCACCATCGCAGCGAAGCCCACCAGGAGAGCGGCGAGCGCCGGCCAACCAGCGGGTAGGTTCGCGAAGCGCATGAGACGGGCGAGGCCTTCTCTGCTAATGCTGCCCCTGCGCTGGTACCAGTCGATCACGATGATCGCCAGGAAGGGGGCGATCCAATAGGCAGTGAAGAGCAAGATGTTCTGAAACTTGCTGGACAGGTTCCCAGAGCTGAGCCAGAGGATGAGGATGAACGCAAGCAGTGTCCCCAGGGCAGCACTCCAATGCCGCCTGATCCTGATGCCGGCTGNNCCAACCAGCGGGTAGGTTCGCGATCCAGCGACTGACTGCCCCACCGTCGAGCGATCTGCGGTTTGACGAGTAACCGCAGCATCCAGTAGGTCATGAAGGCTTGGGCGCTGGCCATCTCACACCGCCTGGCGCAACTCGGGAACGCCGGCGAAGTACTCATCGATGATCTCGAGCGGCTGGTATCGCGCTAGCTCGTCGCTCAACTCCTGCGCACGGCGTTTGAAGGACGGCTCGGCAAGGATGCGCTCCACGGCTCGCGCCACCTGCGGCGGGGTTGGCATCTCCGTCCGGAGGTTGACACCGACGCCAAAGTGCTCGACGCGGGCATTGATGTCGTTCTTGCCCTCGCGTGTGCCCGCCCCGACGACTGGCACGCCCTTTGAAAGACTCAAGAGGACGCTCCCGTGGCCTCCGTTGCAGACGAAGACATCAGCGCGCGCGAGAACCGCGTCGAAGTCGACGTAGTCCTCGATCACAACGTTCTCCTGGGGAAAGCGTCGTCGGAGTTCTTCTGTGTGCTTGTGCCCGGTCCCGACGATGAGCAGGGCGCCTGAGGGAATCAGTCCCTCCAGAGCGGGCACGATGAGCTTGCCGGGATCCTGGTTATCGATCGTCCCCTGTGAGATCAGAACGACCCGCCGCCCGTGGGCGACGCGAGCCAACTGCGGCGGCCTGGCGGCGGACCGGGCTTTGTAAGGCCTGAGCAGCCCTACGAAACGTACTTTCGGCGGCTGCTGCCGGCGCGGGTACTCAAAGCCGGGCACGCCGTTGTGAAAGAGCACGTGGTGGTAGCTGTAGAACTCATCGAAGACCGAACCGGTGATCGGCTCGAGCCCATGCTTGGCCATCACCGCGTTGTAGAGGCGCCGGCCATTGGCGAGGACCATCCAGTCCATCGCGGCGCCCATTCCTCTGTGCAGCAAGCGGCCGGCCGGCGTCCGCGCGGGCCTCAGGCCGGCGAAGTTCGGGGGTACGTCGGGCGATGTCGCGAGGACGGTTCCCGCGCCGATCCCGACCACGTGCTTGCCCAGGACATCCCTGACCAACCGCGCCGCCATCCAGGCGCTGTCCGCCACCAGCACGTCAAAGCAGAAGTCCCGGTCGATCTCCACCACATCCTCGAAATAAGCTTCGACGTTGCTCAGGAATACCTGTTCGAAGTCGAAGCGGATCAAGGCCGGACCCTTCAAGCGCGCACGCTCGGGGAAGAGCTTGGGCATCGTCTCGCCGTTGATCTCCCGCGCCCGCTTGAATGGGAGGAGCGGGATGCCCATCTCCTGCAGCCGGTGTTCATAGGACGCACCGGTGTACCAGCGCACATCGTGACCGGCGTCGCGGAGATGGATGGCGACCCCTGTCATGGGGTTGAAGTGGCCGTCGGCCGCTGTGCTCGCAAAGAGGATTCTCATCTCGCCAAGGCCATCGTCTACCCCACCTCCAAAAAGAGTGTCACTAGTGTTCCTCTAGCGTCGCATCAGAGTAAACTGCGGTCATGGCAGCTGTCAATGCCGAACGGCGCCTGAGTAAGCGCGAGCGGGCGGAGCAGACACGTACCCGGATCATCGATGCGGCCTACCGACTCTTCACTCAGCACGGCTACGAGGCGACGACCATGCAGGCGGTCGCCGACGAGGCCCGCGTCGCCGTCCAGACGGTCTACTTCACATTCCATACGAAGGGCGGACTCCTGACGGCGATCGAGAGCAGGGCCGTCGGCGATGGTGAGGACGGTGCCGATTGGCTCGAACAGCAACACCGCCAGCTCCTGGAGGAACACGACGCGCGAATCGTGGTCGCGAACTGGGTGACGGCGACCGCCGTCGTGCTCAAACGGATCACGGCCTTCGTCGTGCTGCTGGGAGCCAGCCTTCAGATGGATGCGGATTCGGTCGAGCGGCGGGATCGCGGCCGCGACCGCTGGTTCCAGTTTCTGATTGACCGCCTCGGCGCGCTCGACGCTCTCAGGCCCGAACTCGGATCTTCGCGCTCCCTGGATATCGCCCGAGCGCTGCTAAGGGTCGAGGCCTACCAGGAGATGACTCAACGCTGGGGCTGGACCGAACAGGAATGGATCGAATGGATGACGGGCGTAGTGGCCAGAGAGCTCCTCGACGGAGACGTCGACGGTCAACGCTGAGTCAGCCCGAACGAA
Organism: Candidatus Dormiibacterota bacterium; assembly: GCA_003135895.1. GTDB lineage: Bacteria > Chloroflexota > Dormibacteria > Aeolococcales > Aeolococcaceae > Palsa-851. Next base: position 10,576 of record PNBE01000020.1, on the reverse strand, counting down.
AGGCGCCGGCGCTTGAGAATGCACCGCTCGTTTCGGATGGGTCTTCCCCGTGGGGGCGGATTCAACCGGTCGTCGCAACACCAAGCGGTTTGATTCTTCGTTCCCGTCGTTCCCGGCTTTCCGGATGCAGCCGGCGCCCACGCTCAGTTGGCTGCCTTCTGTAGCGTGCCTGTCCCGCCGTCGGGCGAGCGCGTCTATTCGATCACCTTCCGGCACAACAGGGAAGAGTGGACGGCCACCGTGGGGCGTCTGCTCACAGGTACGAAGACTTGGATCANNCCATCTTTGACGGCAATCGCGCCATGGTGGTCACCGACTGCTGGCCCTTCGGAACTTCGAGATCGGAGTGGGCGAACCCGTTCGTGGCAGGTGTACCGATTCGGGTGGAGTACTTCACCGCGTAGCTATCTGACGACTCAAAGCCACGGATGACCGGCGAGCGGCGCGAAGTCGATGATGGTATGTGGTCGCCTCGTCCTGGCCCTGCGGGGAGGTCACCGGCCGTGGACCTCGCCGCCGCTGCCGCGCGAGCCAGTCAGCGCAATGGCGATGGTAGCCTCGTCGCCCCGGGTGCTCGCCCTTCACCAGGTACCGCCCGGCCGCTCGAACTGCTCGCGGGAGACATTGACCGCGAGCTCGGCCAGGCCGGGCCACGCGAGGGCACGATCCTCCCGATAGTGTGGTCATCGCAGCACACCGTCTCCCCAGGCACGGCCGGAAACGGCCTTATCCCGATTGGAAATCCTCAAGGTCTCCGCAACGAGCAAGCCAGGCGCAGTCGCCGGTGCGATTGCTGGTGTCGTGCGCAGCCAGCACAAGGTGGAGGTACAAGCGAGTGGCCCCGGGCCATCAATGAAGCGATCAAGGCGATCGCCATCTCACGCTGCTATGTGGCGTCCCGCGGACTCGACCTCGTGTGCATCCCCTCCTTCATCACCATATCGATCGACGGGGAGGAGCGGATACGGGCATCCGCCTCGTCGTCGAAGCGCGCTAGTCGCTTGTCCTCAGAGACGTAACAAGTTCAGCGCCATCGACGCGCTTGAGCACTCCATAGCTCTGGTGCCGCTAATTGCACGCTGGGGTGCGCCACCGGGCTCTCACCCGACAACGCCACGCCGGCTACTCGAGCAAGTCGATCAATCTCTTGCTGCGCGATGGTTGGCGCAGCTGACGAAGCGCCCTGCTCTCGATCTGACGAATGCGCTCGCGGGTGACCCCGAATCGTTCGCCGTGCTGGTACGTCATCTCCCTCGACTCACCGTAAGGAGAGCACAGCTGTGCAGTTCCCGAACCCGCTCCTAGGCACTCAAGCGCTCGAATGCTTCAACCGTGGTCGGCCTGTCCGGAGCGCCAGCCAGAGCCCATCGACACAAGCGCAGATACGATCCTGCCATCACTTGCGGGCTGAATCGCTCGCGCGCGACGCGAGCGCAGTCGAAGGGGTCAACCTCGTACGACTCCCCTACGGCATCAACCATCTCTCGGATGTCATCCACAACGAATCCGGTGATCCCAGGCTCGATCAACTCGGGTGCAGAGCCCTGCCGGAAAGACACTGCCGGCGTGCCGCTGACCATCGCCTCAACGATGGACAGGCCGAATGGTTCCGGCCAACTAATCGGCGCAAGCATCGCCGTGGCGCCGGCGATCAAGCGCGCTTTCACGGCTCCGGTGACATTGGGGAGGTACTGAACATGCGCACCGTCGATGAACGGCTCAACCCGGTGACGGAAAAACGCGCGCGAAGCAGGCGTCTGCTCAATCTTGCCCGCGAGGATGAGGTGAAGACCGCAACGTCGAGCCACTTCGATGGCGACGTCCTGACCCTTCTCCTCACAGATGCGCGCTAGGCACAGCAGGTACCGCGGATCGCGATCAGCCGGAGCCACGCAAAGCTCGTTGACGTCGACAGCATTGTGCACCACTCCGGCCCATGCGAGACGCGGGGCCTGGCGGCGCTGACTGCCGCTGATGGCGATGAGAGTCCCATTGGCGGCCAGCGAATCGTAGAACTCGAGCTCACTCACTCCGATCGGACCGTGAACCGTATGCAGCACCGGGGCCGTTGTGCCCAATAGGCTGGTCATAAGCGCAGCGCCGAAGCCCGCGTGGTCGCTGATAACCTCGAACGGCCCAAGCAGGTGCAACATGCGCTCGATCCGCGCGAGATAGGTCATCTCGTGCAACACCTGCGTCGCTTGGCCGAGGTGGGCATCCAGCCCTTCGGGGGCGCACATAATGGTGCCGCCCTCGGATCCCTCCGCACCGAACAGAGTCACCCGATGCCCTAATCGACGCATCTCCCGGGCCAGCAGGGTCACGACTAGCTCCACGCCGCCGTAGCCACGTGGCGGCATCGGATACCAGGGCGGAGCGATGAGCGCGATGCGCAATGGCCGGTGGCTGCTATCCATGGGTTCCCAACCTCTAACGATGCGACCACCTATCCGTTCTCGCCAGAGGCTTTCGTATGAGAATCACTGTGACAATGGTCCTCGGCGTTGCCCTAACGGTGCAGGTCGTTCAACCGGACCATTTGCCGCCAGACCCAGCTGAAATCGCCCCAAACGGGCTCGCTGCGCCTCAGGATGGTGCTGTGACCAGCAGCAGGAACCTCCCGGTGCACGCCGCTCACCCACAGGTGTGGCCTGAACCGTTGAAACGGCGCTTCGAGGCCATCGCTTTCGACTGGGATGGCACCGCAGTCTTCGATCGCCGTGTCGACGCTTCATCGATTCGCGTGCAGATCGAGCGGCTCACCAGCCTCGGGGTGCACGTTGGGGTCATCAGCGGCACCCATGTCGAGAATATCGATGGCCAACTGCAAGCCCGACCGACGGGACCTGGAAACCTGTACCTCTGCGTGAATCGTGGATCCGAGATCTATCAGGCCGATTCGGATGGAGTCCATCTCATACACCGGCGAGAGGCGTCCGCCGCCGAGGAGGCCGCGCTCGACCTGGGGGCCCAGCGATGCGCCGCCGCATTACGGGCGCGAGGCCTGACCCTGCCACCGATCACGCGTCGCTTCAACCGCCGCAAGCTGGACCTGATCTCCATGCCCGGCTGGGAGGATCCACCCAAGGCGCGGATCGCCGAACTCGTCGATGCAGTCGGTGAGCGACTCCGCTCACGGGGCCTCGGATCTCTTGCAGCGGTGGTCGAACTGGCCACCCGCGAAGCGCGTACGGCCGGCCTCGAGGATCCGCGCGTCACAACCGACGGCAAATTCGTAGAGATCGGCGTGACCGACAAGTCCGAGTCACTCCACTGGCTAATGGAAACGTGGTGGGGATGTGGCATCGGACCGGCGCTCGTGGTCATCGCTGGTGACGAGATGGGACCGCTTGGCGGAGCACGCGGGAGCGATCACTACATGATCGTCCCGGAAGCGCAGCGAGCAACTGCCCTATCCGTCGGTGTGGAACCCGAGGGCGTCCCGCCTGACGTGGCGCACATCGGCGGCGGCCCTGCCGCGTTTCTCACCTTTCTTGAGGATCAAACAGTCCGCCATGAGAAGCGCGAGCTGCCCAGGATCGACGTCGATCCCCTCTGGTCTATCACCGTGACAGGCGCTGACCACAAGCTGGAGCGCGTGCATCAGGTGCTGCTGACTCTCGCCTCGGGAACGGTCGGCAGCGGTGGGGCTCCCTGCTTGCGACATCCCACGGTGACACCCACTGTGTTCGTCGCTGGCGCCTTCGAGGGGGAGCGTGATGAATCTCATCTCCTCGCCTGTCCGATCTGGCAGGAGACCTCGACGATGCTGCCGCGCGACGCTGAGGTGCGGCGAGTGCTCGACGCTCCGAGGCCTTGACGGCATGGCTGCACATCTACAACCATCACCGCGCCCACGCCGGCCTTGGTCAGCTAACCGCCCATCTCACGTTTCAACAACGTCCCTGGGCACTACATCTAGCGTCCCGATCGCAGCAAGCGCTCTAGAAACAAAGTTGTACGCTGGGGTGCGCGAGGGAGCCTTCACGTGATAGCACGGCGCCCTGCTCAAGTACCTCGAACCGGTTCGATTACTGCGGCGTGGCCGGCCGTCAGATGGGCGGTGGGCCATCGCTGCGACTCCCTACGCCTACGTGAGTTGCGCCAACACGGCGAAGCCGTCGATGTAGCTGTCCTTGCTGGCGACTTGGCCGTTCGACACACGGACGATGTCGACGCCCTCAAAACTGACTTCCTGACCTGTTCCCTCGATAGTCTGCGTTCCAACCAGCAAGGCGGCAGACAGCGTTGCATGCAGCGTGTACTCCAGGACCCAATGATCTTCTGCGAGGTCGCGGGCGCGACCCTCGAAGCGGGTGTGCGACCACGTGTTGAAGAATGCCTCGAGTGCAGCCCGAATCTCCTTCTTGCCTGTGGTCCGGGAACCTACTCCGTGCACGTGGAAGGTGGAGTCGTCGGAGTGCAGCGCAAGGATCGCTTCGACGTCGCGATCGCTCCAAGCCTTTGAATAACGTGCCGCCAGATCGACGAGCGCGGACTGGGATGCGAGCATTTTTCTCTCCTCGAGTACATCGGAGGGTCTGAGTCCATGAGCTGCGGCATGTCCTCTCTCCGTAGTCGGCGGCGACACAGCCGCATAGGGGATCGTACGCGCTCGTTTCGCCCTCCCAACTAGGACAACGGATCTTGTGATCCCCCAAAGACATGACTTCGTTCCTCGGAGCCGCAACTAGGGAGCCATTGCCAGTTCCGGTTCGTAACGGGTCGTCCGTGGCGCTGTGCTCCGAAGCGCTCGTCGCGGCGGACGATGGGGCCGCCTTCGAAGTAACCCATCTTTCCTTGGCGGCAACGTCTCAAGCTTCGGATTCATCGCGGGGCGTCGTTCTGTCCCCCATTACGGATTCAGACGGCTTACAACCCGTCTCTCTGGTTCTGGTGTGTTAACTGCACGCTGGGGTGACCAAGACGGCCTACACGTGATCCTGCCAGCGCACCGACTCGCGGCGCGTTCGCTCACCTTCTAACGTGTCGGTGTGTCCCCAGATCCAGCGCCGTCGCGCCAAAACGCGACCACGAGTTCGACGACGGCTGTCGCCGCCTCGAGCGGGGCAAGGTGGCGCGTGGCGGCGATGACTGCAGATGTTCCATGAGGCAACTTTGCTGCGGCGGCCCGGGCGTCCGAGGGGGTCAACACCGGCAACTCGTCGCCGGTGACCATGAGCGTTGGCGCCGCGATGTCTGAGAGCACCGGTGTCAGGTCCGGTCGAGCGAGCATCACCGACCGCATCGCCGTGTACATGCCGCGGCGGTCGGCGTGGCGGAGACCATCGCCGACGAGACGGACGGCGTCGGGGTCTGTGGCGCGGGTTTGCGGGGAGAGGAGGCCGCGTTCGACGGCCTTGACGAGCGGACCGACCGGACCGACGAGGCGGTAGAGGGAGACCATGGCACCGATCCGCCGCCGCTCGGGCGCTCCGAGGGCATGAACGGGAGTCCCGATAGTCACCAGGCTTCGGCACCGCTCCGGGTGGGCAGCGGCAAATAGGGCGCCCACATGCCCGCCCCAGGCGTTGCCCACCCAGTCGACCGGTTCCGTGATTTCGAGGTGATCAAGGACGTCGAGAGCCGCACCGGCGCATTCGTCGAGGGTGAACCGGCGAGTCATGGGTGCGCTACCCCCATGCGAGGGGCCGTCGATCATGAAAAGCCGCCGAGACTCCCCGAGCGCAGCACGCACTCTGTTCCAGGACTTGGAGTCCACGAACAGGCTGTGCCACAACACTGCGGGACGACCAGTCCCCGACGCATCCACGCGCAGTGTGCCTAGTTTGGTGGGGACCATGGTGATGGTGCCGTTCCGCTGCTCGTTCATGCCAGCTCCTCTAGATTGCTTCGGACTCCGAAGCTTCGGTGACCGAAGTATACTCAAGTGCGATGCGGACGTCACAGGACCTACCGCGAGACCGGCTGGCGGTGGGGCAACTCCTGGGGCGCCTCCTCCGCGAGTTCCGAGTCGAGCTGTTTGCCCCAGCTGCCGAGCATGGGTATGCGGATCTGCGCGAGCCGCACCTCCACGTCTTCGGCAACCTCGGCGTCGATGGAATCCGCCTTACTGACCTCGCCGCCAAGGCCCAGCTCAGCCTGGCTGCGACGTCGGAGCTCGTCAGCCAGCTTCAGGAGCTGGGATACCTCGATCGCCGGCCGGACGCCCGTGATCGCCGCGCCAAGCTCATCTTCCCAACCCAGCGGGGCCTTCGTGCCCTGGAGGATGCGGGGGATCGCGTCGCGGAGATAGAACAGCACTGGGCTCAGATCGCCGGTCCGAAACGATTCGACGCTGCGTGCCGGACTATGCAGGACCTACTTGATGCCATGACGGGGCGCGACGCGGTCGGTCTAGAAGACCCCATGACTGATCGCGTCGAATAGCTCTCGGCTCTGGTGTGGAAGTTGTACGCCCTGGTGCACGACGGCGCTTGCACTCGGGCTGCTTTACGTTGTTCGCCTGATTGCGCCTACCGGTGGATTCTGAATGCGACAAGAAAAGTTCGAATCCCGCTCTACCCAGCCAAATCCCAGTAGTCGAACCGGCGTGAACTGAAGAGAAAGTCGAAGGGTTCGCAATAGCGCGCGTCGGCCGCCTTTCCGTCGCGCCCCAGGACCGCCCAGAACATCGCGTCTTCGCGTTGGCGCGAGCATAGGCGGTGGCACAGGTGCGTGCGAGGTCGGCGGCAACCCTGAGTATGTCCTGTGCTCCTCCAGACGCGCGTCTGCAGCTTCCATCTGAGCCTGAATGACGCGGACATACTTGCCGACGCGCTCCTGCTCGGAACGCATGTAGCGCGAACCATGGAATCGCAAGGGCTCGCTATGGCCACTAACAACCCCGGCGAACTCACCTGGTAGGACTTCGGCGGCGTCCAATACGGAGCGTAGGACGAACCAGCGACGTCGGCGAGGCGGTCGTGGAGCGAAAGTCATGCCGTCGCCGTCGTCCGAGTCTTACTGGCGGTGCCGAGGCCGGAAAGCAAGGCGGTGAGCGCGTCCGTCCAGATCCGCTCGCCGTGGGTCCGGCCGATAGGGCCACAGATTTCGCGCATCGCCAGCCCAGAGCACATCGCGTCCCAGAGCAGCACCACCTCCTCGACCGGGTGCCCACCCAGGAGGCCGGCCGCTCTCGCCCGCTCCACGCGCAGGATCAACTGGTCCAGCGCAGCCACCCTGGCGGACTGGGAATCGGCGCTCAGCGCCTGCCGCTGGGCGCTGAAGAAGAGGCGGAAGAGGTCGGGATGGTCAAGTGCAAACCTCCGGAAGCCTTTGACGGCGCAGGCGACGAGGTCTGCGCCTGGGTCACCAGTCAATGGCACGGCGGCCACCTGCTCCATGAGCAGCTCGAAGGCTCGCTGCGCCAGGGCTTGGACCAACTCCTCCTTGGAGCCAAAGAGCGCATAGACGGCACGCGTCGAGGTTCCGGCACCGTCGGCGACCGCCCGAACACCGACCGCGTCGACGCCGCCCTCGGCCACCAGGCGCTCGGCGGCCACGAACAGAGCTTCACGCGTGTGCTCGTCGTGCAGCCGGGGGCGACCCATGGCTTGACAGTATAACGCGACATCGTTACGATACGTCGATACGTAACAGGGTCACGATACAGGAGGGCCGGCCATGGCGGCATCGAGCGAACCCTTCGCCCCGGTGGCTGGCGGGAACGGCCTCGCCACAGGCAGTCTCAGGAACTCCTCGGGAGCGCGCCGAGGGCTTACCGGGTTTTCCGGATCGATCCGCGAGGGCGCGGCACTGAGCTGGCGGGCCTTCCGGCGAGCCCTTCAGGGCGCTGCCCTGGCCACGGCGCTGACCGAGCCGTTCGTCCATGCAGCCTACCTCCGACTCCTGGCCGAGGGCGCGGACGATGAGCTCTGAGCTGACGTCGTGATCATCGGCGGTGGTATCCAGGGCTGCTTGCGCTGTCCACACTACGGAGCAGGATCGTGAAACCGCCGAAGTTCGTGAGGGGTGCCGTCGCCCGCCAGTTTGGCCGTCCTCGCGGTCCTCTGGGTCGCTTCATCGGCCGGGGCATGGCCCGCACCAACGCATCGTTCAGTATCTGGTTAGTCGACCAGGTCAGGGAGCTCGAGCTCAGCGACACCGGCCGATTCGTCGAGCTGGGGCCGGGGCCGGGCATCGGCCTCGCCCACGCCCTAAGGACCTTCCCCGAAGCGCGTCTGTGGGGCATCGATCTGTCCACGGAGATGCTGGCGCAGTCCAAGAAACGTAACGTCGACGCCGTTCGAGTCGCGCGGCTGACACTTTTGCAGGGGGACTCCGCTGTCCTGTCAGGACTGGCGCCTGTCGACCTGGTCTATGCCGCCCACGTCCTCTATTTCTGGCAGCTCCCGGGCCAGGAGCTGGCTCGGATACTCGCTGCCTTGCGACCCGGCGGATGGCTGGTGCTTGGTTACCAGTTGCGGCTGAACATGCCGAAGCTGGCTCAGCTTTCCTTCCCAGAGGAAGGGAACATTCTTTACGACAGCGACGAGCAGGTCGCCGTGCTCTTGGGGAAGGCTGGTTTCTCGGACATTAGGTTCCTGGTCAAAGGATCCGAGGATGCCCCGGAGGGGCGGCTTGCCCTAGCCCGAACCGCTGCGCTGAACTAACGACCATCCACATGCCGATGTAGCACCACGCGCCATCACCACGTGCGAGGCGCCGACAGCCGCCCGCCACGAGATCCCCAGCGGCGTTCGGACACTCCTTCGTGCAATCGGAACTGCTCTGCCTAGGCTTGTTTTGTCCCCGAGTGCCCGGCAATGCACTACCAGCACACGATCCGCTCTGGTGTGTTAATTGCACGCTGGGGTGCACCATCGCGCTCGCACTCGAGCGAATCTCGACGTAGACTCGAATTGGAGGCGCTGATCCCGCGACCGGCTCGACCACCGTGAAACGGACTGGCACCTTCCCAAGGTTGAAGTTGCGGGTTCGAGCCCCGTCTTGCGCTGCGGGCCTCGGCGAGCGTCGATTTGAATGTAAAAGAGCCAGTTTTGGTCAGGCACGGATCCGTCTTGATTGTGGCCTAAGTAGCCAGCAGTGTCGGGTTGCAGATCGCGCTGGACTGTCCCGCTGTACCCATCCGAGCCGCTGGCAGGTCGGCTCGGCGGGTGGGTAAGCCACCCGGTTAGGCTCCCGCTTGGGCGTCCACGCCAGACCGGACGATGCCGAACATGTAGCAGCCGGCGAGGACATTCCGGCTGTGGATGAAAGCAACGTCGACGCGTGCAAGCAGCTCCGAGATGCGAGCCTCTACCTCCACCCCATCGACGATTTGGTTGTCGAGTTGGCAACCCTTGCGATCGTAGGCGCGGAGTATCTGGGTTCGGTGACGGAATTCCTCTGGATAGACATCGTGAGGATCGTATCCGCTGCATTCATCGGCGTGGATGAACACTGGACCCACCTCAGCGTATGGGCCTCCGATCGAGGCGGGCTGGTAGGCAATGAGGGCGACGCGCTCGCCCACACCTGCCTCGCGAAGACAGCAGCGTAGAGGCGTCCCTCCCTCGTCGGCATTGGCCGTCGGTACGAGCGGGTTCCCGAAGTCGTCGTGTCCGCGCTCGCGAATGCGGTTGAGAAGGTCCTTGTCCAGCGGGATGATCCGGAAGTGTGGGTTCATGGGTGTGTTGCCTCAATCTACAGTGAGAGTTGCAGTCACCTGATACAACGTCGGGAGCCGCACTTGTGTGAGATATCGGAGGGCAAGGTCGGGAATCACAACCAAATCAGCGCAATGCTCGACCAGCGCCGCCGGCTGCGCAGCATGAGCCTCTGCCGGGATCGCCATGGACACCCGGATGCCGTGGGCGTCTCGCGGAGAACGATCCCGACGTTGTCGTCCGGCAAGATGCCACCACCATCCCGGAGGGACGCGCGAACCTGAAGGCCGAGGGTGCGGTATCGGTAGCCACATGGTTCTCGAGAGGGGCGAGGGAACTTCAAGGCGCGATCATCGACGGCACTGCCGGCATCGTCTGGGCTCCGGGCGACACGCGTCGCTGAACATAAACGGGACCGTTTGTGTAAGCGGCCCGAAGCAAGCGCCGCTTGCACTCGACGCCAATATCCCTTATTCTATAAGGAAATCCGGAGCGAGAGGGATTCGAACCCTCGATACCAGTTTCCCGGTATACCGCATTTCCAGAAAGCGTACGGAGCCTGACTGGCCCCGTCTGGGACCGTCTCCTGAATACGCTCCGGCCCAGCGGACCGACACCAACCGACTGGTTCTGACTCCCAATTGGCATCAGCGTTGGCATCACCCGAGGGCCCCGGTTGGACGGTCCGCCGCACTCCCAGGTGAACCGGCGGTGCCGCCCCTGATTACACACGAGGCAGGCGAAGGCACCGACGTCGGTCTCCCTTGGGGCACAGGAAGACGGTGGATTTCCCGCACGAGCGGCCCTTTCGAGACTCCGCTCGCCAAACGTCCAGCGTCAGGTGACAGGACGCTCGTATGAGCGAGAATCCATAATGTGAGGACCTCGTTGTCACCGTCAGTTGGCTGGTTGTCGACTCTCCCCGGCCGCGCCGACAGCCCCGGCCTCGGATGGTCTACAACGCC
>PNBE01000090.1 GCA_003135895.1 Candidatus Dormiibacterota bacterium | reverse complement strand
TTGGGGGTGGCCGGATACGTGCTCGGGAGTCTCCCATGGGGATACTGGCTCTCGAGGCTCTTCACGGGGAAGGACATCCGGGAGGTCGGGAGCAAGGGCACCGGCGCGGCCAATGTGTGGCGGCACGCGGGTTTCAAGATGTTCTTCGCGGTCGCCCTGCTGGACATCGGCAAGGGGTCGGCGGCGGCGGCGCTCGGCCTTGTCATTGGCGGCCCTTCCGGGGCGGTGGCGGCTGGGACCGGCGCTCTCGTCGGTCACTGGCGGCCGCTGTTCCTCGGCTTCAAGCGTGGCGGCAAGATCGTGGCCACCACGGTGGGGGTCGTGCTGGTCATGGCACCGCTCGCCTCGGTGGTGATGGCGGTGCTGTGGTGGATGATCCTCCTGGCCACGCGGTACACCTCGGTCGCCTCGATCACAGCGTCACTCTCGCTGCCGCCGCTGGTCCTGGTGTTCGGCGGTACGTGGCCGGAGGTGCTGTTCACGCTCGGCGCCGCGCTGGCGATCATCGTGCTCCACCGCGCCAACATCGAGCGGCTGATGCGGGGAACTGAGAACCGCTTCACCCTGCGCCTTCCCGGGTTGCGCCGTCGCGGTCCCACGCCGGTCGCGGCGGCGGCTGCCGGGGATCAGACGCCGCCCCGGCGCTGACGACCCCTCAGGCGGTTTTCGGCGCGCCGTCGCCTGAGCCGGTGAAGCCTGGCAGTGGTCGCGTGATGAGGCCCTGCTCGAGGTACCAGCTGATCGTGTGGCGCATGGTCGTCTCGATCGGCGTGTAGGCGAGCCCCAGGTCGCGGGTCGCCTGCGACCCGTCGTACGCCGATCCCTCGATCAGGGTCCGGACCATCTCCCGACAGAATCGGGTGTGCTTCCCGCGGGCTCGGGCCACGAGTTCGATGCAGGCAGCGGCCGCAAGAGCCAGACGCGGCGGCAGGAATCGTGGCGCATCGTCGAGGCCGGTGAGATGGGAGAGCAGGGCGAGCCCGCTGCGCAGGGTCATCGACGCGCCGCAGAGCAGGTAGCGCTCCCCCGGGACCCCGCGCTCCTCGGCCAGCAGGTGGCCATGGGTGCAGTCCGCAACGTCGATGACGTTCAGCGGCCCGTCGACCGCGGCGGGGAGCTTGCCGTTCAGGTAGCCGATCAGCAGCCGCGCCGTCCCGCTGGTCCGCCCAGGACCCTGGACGGAAGCCGGGTTCACGCACACCACGGCGAGGCCGGTGCTCGCCGATGCTTCCATGACGGCCCGCTCGGCCAGGTACTTCGACTGCGCGTAGTTCGAGAGAAACTGCCGCGAGTCACGACGACCGCCCCCGGCTTCCTCGGGCCCGACGTCGAGGGTCGCTGCCGACGAGGTGTAGACCAGCCTCTTGACGCCGGCCGCAGCCGCCGCCAGCACAACCGCTCGAGAACCGGCGACGTTGACGTCGAACATCGGTCGTGGATCCGGCAGGCAGAACGCATTCACGCCGGCGGCGTGGTAGACAACCTCGCATCCTCCCAATCCGGCCTCCAGCGACGGCCGGTCGCGAAGGTCCCCGCGCACCGGCTCGGCGCCGAGTGCGGCAAGCCGCTGGGCGGCGCCATCGGAGCGAGCGAGCGCTCTCACCGGGCGCCCCGCGGCCACCAGCTCCTCCACGATCGCCCGTCCGAGGAAGCCGGTCGCACCGGTCACAAAAGCCCTGCCAGCCATCGAGAACCGAGCCTACCCGGTCGCCCCGGGCTGCCAGTGGATCGCGGGCCAGACCGGCCGAATCAAAAGCATTGACAGTCCCCTCGCCAAAGGAGTAATTTCCGACCAACGTTCGATAATGTCGAATAACAGGAGTGTCGAGCCATGGCCACAGCCACCAGGCGCATGCGGAAAATCATCAACGAGCCGGACCAGGTGGTCAAAGAATCCCTTGCCGGGCTCGCCGCCTCCGTTCCCGACGTCCTCCGGTACGACGTCGCGAACCAGATCCTGGTGCGGGCGGATGCGCCGGTAAAGGGGAAGGTCGCGCTGATCTCCGGCGGTGGGTCGGGGCACGAGCCGCTGCACGGGGGATTCGTCGGTGTCGGCATGCTCGATGCTGCCTGCCCGGGCGAAGTGTTCACCTCCCCGGTCCCAGACCAGATGCTCGCCGCCACCAAGGCTGTCAACGGTGGCGCGGGCGTCATCCACATCGTCAAGAACTACACGGGTGACGTCCTCAACTTCAAGATGGCCGCCGACGAGGCCGCCGACGAGGGCATCAAGGTCGAGGCGGTCGTGATCGACGATGACGTCGCCGTGCAGGACTCGCTGTACACCGCAGGCCGGCGAGGTGTTGGGGCAACGGTGCTCGCGGAGAAGATCGGGGGTGCCGCGGCGGAACGTGGCGATTCCCTCGAAGCCGTTCTCGGCTTCATCCGTCAGGTCAATGCCCGGGGGCGTTCCTTCGGCATCGCGCTCTCCTCGTGCATCCCACCGGCCTCCGGGAATCCCATCTTCGACCTGCCCGAGGGTGAGATGGAAGTCGGCATCGGCATCCACGGGGAGCCGGGCCGCCGTCGTGCGCCGCTGGGCAGCGCCGCCGAGATCGCGGACATCATGGTGGAGGCCGTCACCTCAGACCTTGCCGCCAAGGCCGGCTCGAATGTGCTCGCTTTCGTCAACGGGATGGGCGGCACGCCGCTGCTCGAGCTGTACCTCCTCTACGGTGAGATCGACAAGCGCCTGCGGGCTGCCGGCCTTACGCCGGTCCGCAACCTCGTGGGCAGCTACATCACCTCGCTCGAGATGGCGGGAGCGTCGCTGACGGTTCTCGAGCTCGACGATCAGCTCACCGCGCTGTGGGATGCGCCCGTCCACACGGCTGCCCTGCGCTGGGGAGGCTGATGCTATCGTGGCGGTCGCTATAGCCATGGACGCGCAGACCGTCACCGCATGGATGAATGAGATCGCCGCGTCGGTCCGCGCCGAGCGAGACTATCTGGTCCAGCTCGACGCGGCGATCGGCGACGGCGACCACGGCATCAACCTCAATCGTGGGTTCGATGCCGTGACACTCGCCTTGAGCACCGAGCCGGATGGGACTCCCGGCAAGCTGCTGATCCTCTCCGGCAAGACGCTCGTCTCCACCGTCGGCGGCGCAAGCGGTCCGCTCTGGGGATCGGCGCTTCGCAAGGCGGGTCGAGCCCTGGGCGACGAACCGACATTCGACCTCGCCCAGCTCGTCGATGCGATGGCCGCGGCGCTGGCGTCGATCCAGGACCTGGGGGCGGCGGTACCGGGTGACAAGACGATGGTGGACGCACTGGAGCCGGCGGTGACCGCGATGCGCGGGGGGCTCGCCCGCGGGGCGTCGAGCGGAGAGATGCTTCGCTCCGCCGCTGAGGCCGCCGAGGCCGGCATGCGAGCGACGATCCCGATGCAGGCGCGCAAGGGACGTGCGTCCTATCTCGGCGAGCGCTCCATCGGTCATCAGGATCCAGGAGCGACCTCGACCGCCATGATCATCCGCGCCCTCGAACGGACGGTCGCGGGCACTCCCTAAATGACCGAGCGAGTGCTCGCTGGCGTTCCGGCGTCACCGGGGACCGCGTTCGGAGGGGTGCGACGTCTGGACTCTTCCGGCGAGAGCGACGGAATCGTCCTCGAGGAGAGCGCCCGGCCAATCGAGGCTGCACGTGCCCTTGACGCGCTGTCGCGATCGGCGCGGGAGCTCGAGGGGCTCGCCGCCAAACTCCGGGCTGACGGACGGACTGAGGAGGCCGACATCCTCGACGCCGGGACGATGATGGCCGAGGACCCGGTGCTCATCGAGGCCGTCGAGGGCGCTGTGCTCAACCGCGGGCTCACCGCGGTGAGCGCCATCCGAGTCGAAGTCGAGGCGGTCGCAGCGCAACTGGACATGCTCGGCGACGCCGAACTCGCCGCACGGGCCGCGGATGTGCGCAGCCTCGCACGGAGGGCATCGCGACTTGCATCCGGCGACTCAGCTCCCGCACAGCGGCAGACGGACAGTGACGTGATCCTGGTCGCACCGGACCTCGGCCCTGCAGACGTTATCGAGCTTGACGGCAACGTGCGCGGCATCGCGCTCGCGGTCGGGGGCGTGACCGGCCACGCGGCGATCGTCGCTCGCGGACTGGGTCTGCCGATGGTCGTGGGCCTGGGATCGGATGTCCTCTCGCTGGCCGACGGTGAACTCTGCATCGTCGACGCCGATCGGAGCATGGTCATCGTGTCGCCGGACCGAGACCGGCTGGAGGCGGTGCGCGCGGCGATCGCGGCTGCTCGAGATGCGCGAGCTCGGGCGATGGCATCTCGCGCCCTCCCGACGGTCACCCGCGATGGCCGGGCCGTCCGGGTCCTCGCCAATGCCGCAACCCCGACTGAGGTGCGCGTCGCACTCGAGGCCGGGGCCGACGGGGTCGGGCTGCTTCGCACCGAGCTTGCCTTCCTGGAGGCGAAGCACTGGCCGACCGTGGCCGAACACCGCCGCATCCTCGAGCCCGCGCTGACCCAGCTCCGGGGACTCACGGCCACCGTCCGCCTGCTGGATTTCGGTGGCGACAAGACACCCCCCTTCCTTAAAGGAGTCTTCGGACGGGGTGTTGAGCTCCTCCTGGAGGAGCCCGACGCGCTCTCATGGCAATTGGAGGCGATCCTCGAGACCGGCGACGAGACCGAGCTTCGGGTGCTGATCCCGATGGTGACCGAGCCCGGGCAGGTGCGCGCCGTGCGGGCCGCCATCGAGCCGATCGCGGCTCGCAGGGGCATCCGGGTCCCACTCGTCGCCGCGATGGTCGAGGTTCCGGCGGCCGCGGTGATGGCGGATCGCATCGCCCCCGAGGTGGGCATGTTCAGCATCGGCACCAACGATCTGACCAGCTTTCAGCTCGGTATCGATCGGACTCGGCCCGGCGGCTCCCCGGCGCACCATCCGGCGGTGCTCCGGCTGATCGCCGCCACTGTCGACGCCGCTCGCGTCGCGGTGATTCCCGTCGAAGTCTGCGGTGAGGCGGCATCGAATCCGTTGGTGATGCCGCTCCTGGTCGGCCTGGGCGTCGACGAGCTCAGCGTCGGCGCCGCTGCGGTTGCGCGTGTCCGGGCCTGGGTACGCGCCCTTGACTTCGAGGACGCGGCGGCGATCGCGCGCCGCGCGCTCGACGCTGAATCGGCGGTCGAGGTCGAGTCGCTGGGGCGCCCGCTGCGCTCGCTACTCGACGACGCCGGCTAGCACCTCCGCGAGTGCGTCGAGCGCAGCCGCCGCATCCTCACCGTCCGCGCGCACCAGCAGCGCCGTGCCGGCGGTCGCACCGAGGCCGAGCACGCTGAGAATGCTTTTTGCGTCGGCGTCGCGCCCATTCGCGGCGACGACGATCTTGGAGTGGAAGCGCATCGCGGTGCGGACGAACAGCGCCGCCGGACGAGCGTGGAGCGCGACGCCCTCGGGGAGGGTCATCGTGGCTTCAGAGCTTGCGAGCATCGCGCGCCTCCTCGGCCGCACGCGCCACTTCATCGAGTGGTGCACCGGACGACGCGATGACAGCCGCCGCGACCGCACCTTCAACGAAGGGAGCGTCGACGAGCCGGACGTGGCCGTTGCCGTTTCCGTCGAGCACCTCGCGCACCGTCAGGATTGCGCTGCCGAGGTCGCACAGCAGTAGGACGCCGTCGCCCTGGTCGGCCCGCTCAATCGCCGCGCGGACGAGAGTGTCCGACGTGCCGAGGCCTCCATCGTGGTCGCCGCCGGCAGGCTCGATATGCACGTCCGGCCCCGCCATCTGACCGGCGAGAAGGGTCAGCCCCGCAGCCAACTGGGGGCTATGTGAGACCAGTACAATCCCGACGGCCACAACTTCCCTCGCGGTCACGCGGTCGGTGCAGAGTTACGCCTAGTCTACATGCTCGACCATAATTCAGCAATGCCGAATAGCCGGCGACCGACCACCATCCAGTCTGTCGATCGCGCCGCCGCAATTCTCAAAGCACTCGCGGGAGGTTCGGGGCGGTTGGGCGTCAGCGAACTGGCTGACAGGCTCGGCCTCGCGCGTCCGACCGTGCACGGTCTTCTGCAGACGTTGCTGGCTCAGGGGTTCGTCGAACAGGACCGCGTCTCGGAGAAATACCAGCTGGGTGCGGGCCTGCTCCAACTCGGCTACTCGTATCTCGACGTCAACGAGTTGCGTTCGCGCTCGATCACGTACGCCGCCCAACTTGCGGTGCGGACCAAGTCCGCTGTCCGCGTCGGTGTCATGCACGGCGCCACGGCCGTGGTCGTACACCACGTGTTCCGCCCCGATGCCACACTGCAGATCCTCGAAGTCGGTTCACAATTGCCGCTGCACGCCAGCGCCCTCGGCAAGGCCCTGCTTGCCTTCGCGCCGTCGGACTTCATCGATACGCTGCTGTCTGCGCCCCTGGAGCGGCTGACCAAGCGGACGCCGAACGCCGCGGCCCTGCGCATCCAGTTGAACACGATCCGCCTCCAGGCGATCGCGACCGAGCGCGACGAGGCGGTGCTCGGTGAGTCGAGCCTCGCCGCCCCGATCTTCGATCGCATGAGCAATGCGGTCGGTGCCATTGCGGTCGTGGGCGACACCGATCGTGTGTTTCCCCACGGGCCGGCACGCGGTCTCTCGGCCGCGGTCGTCGAGGCGGCGCGCGGCGTGTCGCGTGAGCTTGGCGCCGTGCGATGGCCCTTCGCGGGATAGGTCGTTGCCGGCTCAACCGTTATGCTCTGGCAGTCGAGCGACACTCCGGAGGAAGCTCTCATGGCAGCGATCAGAGTTGTCGGGTCCATACGGGACTGGTTCAATGCCCGCGACGTCCGGCGCATGCTCCGGCGACAGGTGTTTCCGGAGACCCTGGTGCGGCACTACTTCGACCAGACGGAGCACGGCCGGGATGAGGCTGCGCTCCAGGGCGTCGGGTACATGATGGTTGGCAAGCAGGTGACACCAACACACGTCGGCGTCACCATTCCGGCGTCGACGAACGGCCTCACCGGTCATCTCGACCGCAGGGTCCAGCGACGCGTTGCCTCGATCCACATCCTCTACAGGCGCAGGCCCGCGCCGGTGTCGACGCCGAGCGAACCTGACAGTGACGCAACCTGATCCCGCTGCCGGCGATCGAGTGACCGGTTCCAGGCACGAGGTCCATCGTTGATCAGGGTTGAGGGGAAAGAGGTCTTCACCGAGCTACCCGAGCTCGTCGACCCCGCGCACACGGCGCTGCTCCTGATCGACATGCAACATGACTTCGTCGCGAGCGATGGCGTGTTCGGCGAGCTGGGCATCGATCTGTCGATGTATCGCGACTCCGTGCCGAAACTGGCGAACCTGCTCGCCGACGCTCGTCGCGCATGTGCTCTTGTGGTGCACGTGCAGAACACGACGCTGCCCAACCGGATGAGCGACTCGCCCGCGCAGATCCGCTTCAATCTCCGCATGCATGCTGCGAAGCGCTTCGGTGATGCTCCGTTGCGGTACTCGATCGCCGGCACGCCGGGCCACGAGTTCGTCAAGGAACTCACACCAGATGGTGATGAGCTGGTGGTGCGCAAGCACAGGTCGAGCGCGTTCTGGGGCACCGACCTCGAGCTGCTGCTCCGCAGCAACGGGATCAAGACAGTCGTGATCGGAGGTTGCACCACCGAGGGATGTGTCG
The DNA here is from genome assembly GCA_003135895.1 of Candidatus Dormiibacterota bacterium. Classification (GTDB taxonomy): domain Bacteria; phylum Chloroflexota; class Dormibacteria; order Aeolococcales; family Aeolococcaceae; genus Palsa-851. The sequence goes on along the minus strand of PNBE01000090.1, from coordinate 501 downwards.
AGTCGACGGCACGAGACGCAATGTTCAACGACCTCTACGTCGTCATCGCCGTTGACTGTGTCGCCAGCGACGACAGGGAGCAGCATGAGGCGTCGTTGCTGCTCATGCGACATCGCTTCGACATGGCTACCGCCGGCGAGATCGCGGCAGTGTGGGCCATCATACGTCGCGCCGTCGGCGACTCAGGCTGACTTCTCGACGGCTGTCGCGCCAACCCACTGCTCGGGAGTTCCCATGGTTATTGCCGACGTAGTGTCAGTCCCGATTCGCTCGGGATTCTTTGCCGACGACCANNGCGAGCCGTCGACCGAGCGACGCCGGAGACTGATTTCCCAAACGGCCGTCGTGTCAACCCGTTGCTCTGGAGTTTCCATGGTCATTGCCGATGTTGTCTCGGTCCCAATCCGCGCGGGGTTCTTCGCCGACGACCAGGCTGCGATCCGCGCGGGAGCACTGCATGACGGCTTCACGTACAGTGGCCGGCCGTTGACCGCCGGCTTC